>JASHOL010000264.1 GCA_030041135.1 Streptosporangiaceae bacterium
TGCCGCAGCCGAGCGCCGGCCGCCGGCACAGGCCGCGCGAGTGGCGGCGCGGGCCGCGCGAGTGGCGGTGCGGGCGGTCGCAACCATACGCCGCGTCCCTGGCTGACGCCTGTTACCCCATTAGTAACGAGGTTCATCTGGCCACCAGCATCGAGGTTCAGCTGGCCGCTAGCAACGCGGTTCACCTGGCCGCTAGCAACGCGGTTCACCTGGCCGCTAGCAACGCGGTTCACCTGGCCACTAATGAAATAGCAGTATTTATAGATATATGATTCGACTACGCTGTGTCATTTCATCGACTCGGTCCCTTCTAATTCGGACGTATCATCCGAAAGTCGGGACCGAGTCGGTGAAATGTCGTTCAAGATCGGCTCTCATCTCGTCCCAACCTCCCGTGCGTCGTCGCGATAGTGAGCGGTTAGTCCTGATTGCCCGATACCGCGGCGAGCACGGCCGTCCTCCGGGCCACCGCGGCGGCCGGCATCCCCATCCTGACGACACGCAACGTGACTCCCGCGTCGGCCCGGCGATGACCGCGCGACCGGACGCGCGAGCGGAGAGAGTCCAACGAAGGGCGGCGGCAGATCCGCGAAGTCTCGCCGCCGGGTACAGTATCTTGACATCGAGATTCTTGAACTGGGATGCGCCGTGATTCATCATGTGCAGCTGGCCTGCCCGGCCGGCTCAGAAGACCGGCTGCGCGCCTTCTACGGCGGGGTGCTCGGGCTCACCGAGATCGAGAAGCCGCCCGCGCTGGCCCGCCGCGGCGGCTGCTGGTTCCGCGGGTGGGGCATCGAGCTGCACCTCGGCGTCGAGCCCGGCTTCCGTCCGGCCCGCAAGGCTCATCCCGGCCTGCAGGTGAGCAACCTCGACGACTGGGCCGGGCGGCTGACTGCGGCCGGTTACCCGGTCGCGTTCGACGACGACTTCCCCGGCATGCGCCGGTTCTATTCCGAGGACCCGCACGGGAACAGGCTCGAGTTCCTTGAGCCGACTGCTCCGGCCGGCCCGGCGGACTGACGCCAAGCCCGAGAACGACGCGCGGATTCTGCCCGGCGAGAACACCGTCCGCCGGCATGTACTCAGCCCGTTCCCGAGGGGAGACTGCGGGAATGGAGCAGGAACGCCGCAACGCCATGCTCGCCCTGATGCTTGCCGCGCTTCGCTGGGTCAGCCGGTACCCGAGGCGCCCGCGCGCAAGCCCTCCCAAAGCGGGCGTCCGCGAGCCGCGGCGGCCAAAGCCCACGCTTCCGGCGGCGGCGGTAGCCCTCGACGAGCCGCGCACCAAGGTCCGGGTCAGGCTGACCACCAGTGACCCCGCTCGCGTCAGCCGACCGCACCGCCGTCAGGCCTGATCGGACCTGACCAGCCGGACGAGCGCCCGCAACCCGGTCAGCACCTCCTGATGGTCACTGATGCCGTCTAGGGTCGCCTCGACCTGCCTGGCCATCTGATCGATCCTGTGCTCAAGGTCAACATGACGGGAACGGGCCTCGTCCCGGTCAGCCGCCTGCCGTTCCTGAACACGGCTCAGGTCGGCGCCAAGCAGCGTCCTGGTGTGGGCGATGGTGTCGGCGAGCGTGGCCTCGGCGCGCCGGAGATCGCCGCCGGTCTGCAGCGCTTCCGCTCGCAACTCCCTGACCGACTGCTTCACCTCGTCTACCTGGGCCCGCAGCGCGGCGACGTCATCACGCGGATGCATGCCCTCCCTGGCCAGTACCTTGATGCGCTCGCGCACGTGGAGGAAGTACGCCGTCGCCGGCCGGAACGCGGTCGAGACCAGGGCGATGCCCGCGACGTAGTACCCGACCCGGTCCCCTGACCCGTAGGCGACGCCGGCGGCCGCGATGGCGGTGCCCAGTTGCGCGCCCAGTGCGAACAGCAGCATCCGCCGGGAGATCCGCCCGGCCTCCTCGTTGTACGCGGCTGGGACCGCAATGCCGCGTTCGCGCGAAACGCACATTTCCTGCGCCGCGCGCCGGGCCGCGAAGTACAGATTCCACGGAACTGTCGTGAGGACGACCACCCAGGTCAGCGATAGCACCACCGCGGCGACGGTCAGCAGCGTCGAGAGCGGGACGTTCACGATGTGACCAAGCCAGGCGACCAGCAGCGCGACCGCCGCGCCGAACAACACGAACGCCCAGCCGATCATCACCCGGCTAGCGAGTTTTCCCATGCAGCACATGGTGTTCGCGCGGGCGCGACACCGCATCGGCTGAAATACTCAGCCGCGCTAGGTAGACAAGCGCATCCGGCGAACGCGGCGGCGATGCCCGCGACCGCGTTCGCCGGCTACCGCGCCGCCCTCAGCGCGAACACTCAAGCGCCGGCGGAGCGTCCACCGGCCCCTGGCCGCGGACGGTGCCCGCTGCCATCACTACAGCTCCCTCAGGCCGGCCGCGGACAGCATATAGGCGCCAGTGCGGTAGCTCGGATCGGTGGCGAGGTCGACAATCGCCTGGCCGGTGGCGGCCGGGGTGAGGGCCGGGCCCCGGTCCGCGGCAAACTCAGCCACGTCCTTACCGGCCCTGGCGGCGTAGCCAGCGACGCCCATCGCACCCAGCTCTGTCTCGGGCGTGAGCTGCGGAAGGACCGACATGAACTTGATCCCGAGCCCGTTCCGCAATGATTCTTCTGCCGCGTACGAGGTGATGTAGCGGATCGTGGCCTTCGCCCCGGCGTAGCCGCCGCTGAGGGGGGATCCCGCGATGGCCGCGCCGCTGGAGAAGGCGATGACGACGCTGCCGGAGTCCAGGGGGCGCAGCAGCGCCTCGCGCGTCCAGTTGAATACCTGCTGCACGTCGACCTCCCAGTTGCGGCTGAACGACGGCCAGGTCTGGTGCTGCACCGGCCGGATCGCGGGCGCGGCCCCTGCGGCCAGCACCAGCAGCCGCGGCGCGTACTGGTCGATGAGCTGGCTAGCCGCGACCGGGTCGGCCGCGTCTGCCGCTACCGGCGTAAAGCGATCCCCGAGTTCGCCCCGTAGCTCCTCGAGCCGGGCCCGGTCGCGGCCGATGCCGACGACGGTCGCCCCCGCCTCCGCGAGCGAGACGGCGACGCCGCGGCCGAGGCCCCTGCTGGCGCCCGTGACTACTGCTGTGGTTCCGGAAAGCTGGTCAGGCATGCTGATCTCCTCTGGCTCTGGCGCGACGGGTGCGCGTTCACCCGGTATTGATCCGGGTAGCGGGCCAAAGTCACCGGCGCCGTCGAGCTCTGGGCCGGCCAGGGAAACTTGTCCGCCGCAGCCAGCCCGAGCGACCGGCTGACCAGGTTCTACTCTCTGGTCTTCGTCATCGGGTCGATGACGACTGCCGCACGTAGAGAATTAGCCGCAACGTGCTGAATTTCCAGGTCCTTACCTTCCTGAAGTGCACCCCCCTGGGGAAGGGCGTGAACTTGCGACTGAACTGACCATCGACGGTGAGCTCGACGAGCCAGATCCTGCGCGCGGCGTCTTCGCGCCGCACTACTACCGCCCGTGGCGCGCGCAGGCCGCCAAGGGTGCCGGATTCGGCCGCCGAGCTGCCAACTTCGACGTTGTGAAGCTCCCGCATGCCATAGGGATAGAGCGCCTGGATCGCCTCGTTGACCGACGGGTACAAAAGCGCGTCGCCGTGGTGTATGTCCCTGGCGATGATCCGGTCGGCGGCGACGATGTCGGCGCCGCCGTGCCCGTTAGGGGCACGCACCTGCAGCATGGTCGGCACACCCAGCAGCGCGAAGATCAGCAGTACCGCAGCGCCTGCAATCCAGCCCAGTGCGGCCAGGCCGGCGCCCAGGAGCACGGCGCCGGCTGGAGCACAGAACAGCAAGTACCGGAAGTACAGCGGCGTCCCGTGCGACTCGAGGACGAGGATCAGCGGTGGCAGAATCAGCCAGGGAACGCAGAGCGCGATCATGTCGCCGGGCAAGTTCACCCGCAGGCGCGCCCGCGCGCGGAAGCCGTCGGCAGCTATCGCGCACAAGAGAGCCACGCCCGCCACCTCGGCCATGGCAGGCGTACCGATCAGCCCGAGCAGACTCGTGATGAATGCGAAGCTCACCGAGGAGATGCCGAACCCGCGCTGTGCTATGCCTGCCACGATGACCGGGCTTACGATCGCGAATGCGGCCAGGACCGACACCAGCCAGCCAAGCGCCAGCCCACGGCCCTTCGCGTTCCGGTGACGCAGCCACGTTCGCCCTACCGCGACCGAGTGCGCCGCCACCAGCAGCAGCCCGAGGAACTGCACATACCCCAACGCCGTCAGGCACACTCCGTATCCTGCGACCAGCCACAGGTAGGTCCTGGCGCCCGCCGCCGCGGCCTGCATTGCCCGCACGAGAACATAGCTCGCGATCGCGGCGAGCGTGGTCTCGAGCGCGAACGGACGGGCGGTCTGCCCCAGGTAGCCAACCTGCGGAATGACGGCGAACACCAGACCGGCGGCCAGCCCGGCCCGCGGCGACACGAGCCGTTCGCCCAGCCCGAATACGACCCACGCCGTCACCGCCGTCGCGATCGCTGAGGGCAGGCGCGTCGCGACCTCTCCGGTGCCCGCCAGCCGCACGACCAGCCAGATGATCGAGTAATAGGTGCCGTGGACCACGTCGACGTTGTGCAGCATGTGGATCAGTGCGCCGAACGGGCGCTCCGCTGCGGATAGGGTCGCCGCCTCGTCTCGCGAGTACGCCGGTGTCCCGAGCCCCCACAGTTGTAGTGCCATCGAGACGAGCGGAGGCACTATCCAATACGGCGGAGCCGCTCGCCTCTTCTCGGGTTCAGCTTCGGCCGGCCGCGCGGATGGCGACCGCGAACCGGGCGGTGTGCAATCCCGCTGCGGAGCCTGCCGGAAAGGCGACGATTCGTCGCCACGGGTGGTCATAGAGGGCCTTCAGTGGGTGGCGGGTGGTGAGATGGCCGCCGGCGAGGCTGGTGGCCGTCGAGTCGCCGGGCAGGATCACCGTCACGTACACGGGCACGCAGACTCTGCTCCATATAGATGGGTTGTCCTGAAGACCAAGAGTGTTCCGGGGTCCCGGCCGCGGCCAGGCTCCGCTCGCGCGCACGGACTCGACGGCCCGGCAACAGAGTTACCCGTCCTGATCTGCACCAGGCAGGGCTGAGGACTTACGGTCCAGGTGAAGCACTCCGGGCGCGAGGACAAACCGCCGTCTCGCGGACAGGCCTTCACCCGCCCGGCGGCCCCGGCTGGAGGGGGATTTCATGAACATTCCGGAAAGAGTGCCAACCATTGCGTCTCACAGCAAGGGGAGGCCTTCCCATCAGCCCCACAGGCGCCCGGCACACGGCTACCGGCAGGGACGGCCTTGACCTACGCTGGAGACCCAGGCTTAGGCGAACCGGCTAGCCAGGCACGCCCCTCTCCCGTGAGCTGCTCGGCCGCCGCGCCGGTCAGCCCGGGCAACCCGGTCTTTACCTCGAAGCCCAGCTCGGTCTGGAGGTAGGCCAGGTGCCGGTAGCCGTAGGGGAACCGGCTGAGCTGGGCGGCATCCAGGCGGAGGCTTGCCGCCGGATCCACCGGGTCCATCCGGTCCCGCTCGTAGATCGGCTGGCGCCGGACGATCGCCCACCGCGCGTCGCGGCACTCGAAGAAATCGTAGAAACGCCCGGTGCAAACCACGTCGACCTCGACGCCGTGAACCGTGCCTCGCTGGGTGATCGTCATCTTCGTCTGAGCGATCGCGCGGTCGCCGCGCACGTCGATCGCGGTGCCGCCGAGAAAGTGCAGGATCCGCACGCCGGCCTCGAACCCCTGCCGGCTGACGGTGATGAAGTCGCGGAAGCTCCCCTGGAACCACGTCGCGGTCATGTAGCCGTCGGCGTGCCAGACCCCGGCGAACCGGTCCCAGTCGCCGGCATCGCGCCACAGCGCCCATCGCTCGACAACCTCGCGGATCGCCAGCTTGCTCGCCAGCTCGTCCACTTCCGCCACCCTTCTCGTCATGCCGGACGCCAGCGTCGGCCGACGCTGGTCGGGCTGGCCGTCTTCTACGCTGCTAGGCATGTCGGCACGATCGCGCCCGGCGCGGCCCGAGGACGTCCACGAGCTCGCAGCGGGGATGCCACACGTCACCGTCGTTCACGGCCCGCGAGGTAACCCGGTCTACCAGGTCGGGGGCAAGTCGTTCGTATTCTTCCGCAACCCGCGCCCCGACGCCGTTGACCCTGATACCAGTGAGCGATACCCCGACGTGATCATGTTCTGGGTGCCGTCGGACTCCGACAAACAGGCATTGGTCCAGGGTCAGGGCTCACCGTTCTTCACCACCCCGCACTTCGACGAGCACCCGTCGGTGCTGATCAGGGCCAGCAAGCTCGGCGAGATCACCCTGCAGGAACTGACAGAGGTCGTGCAGGACGCATGGCTCAGCCGGGCCTCGCCCGCGCGGGCGGCCGCTTGGCTCAAGGCCCAGCCAGGCAGCTAGCCCCGCTCCAAGCGTCCGCTCGCGGCGGCCCGTGCTCGCGGCGGCCCGTGCTCGCGGCGGCCCGTGCTCGCACGTGCCATGATGCCGACACGGAGAGTAACGGGGAGGGCACATGCAGTTCGGCCTGCACGCGCTGGGGATCGGGACCGGGGCCCGGCCGGAGATCATCAGGACCGTCAGCGTCGCGGCCGAGGCCTGCGGGTTCGCCACCGTGTGGGCTGGTGAGCACGTCGTCATGGTCGACGAGCCTGGGTCTCGGTATCCATATTCCGGCGATGGCCGGATCGCCGTTCCGCCGGACGCTGACTGGCTCGACCCGTTCCTGGCGCTCACGTTCGCGGCCGCCGTCACATCGCGCATCGGGCTCGCCACCGGCGTTCTCCTCCTGCCCGAGCACAATCCCGTGATCGCGGCCAAGCAGGCTGCGACCCTCGACGTATTGTCCGGCGGGCGCCTGACCCTCGGCGTCGGCATCGGCTGGTCGGCCGAGGAGTTCGCGGCCCTCGGCATTCCGTTCGGCCGCCGGGCCCAGCGCGCTGCGGAATACGTTGCCGCGATGAGAGAACTGTGGGCGACGGACCTCTCCTCGTTCAGCGGCGACTTCGCGCGGTTCGACGCCGTGCGGGTCTACCCGAAGCCGGTCCGCCGCCGCATCCCGGTGGTCATCGGCGGCAACTCCGACGCTGCCCTGAACCGAGTGGCCGAGTGCGGCGACGGCTGGTACGGCTTTAACCTGTCTCCGGACGAGGCCGAGGAACGGGTCGGCGTCCTTTCCTGGCTGTGCCGCGAGAAGGGGCGGAGCGCGGCTGAACTGTCGGTTGCCGTCGCAGTCACCGGATGTACGCCGGATGCGCTGCCCCGCCTGGCGGCCGCGGGCGTGACCGAGGTGGTCCTGCTCGGCGCTCCTCCGGAATCGACGGCAGCCGCGACGCGGTGGGTGACCGAACTCGCCGCTACCTGGGGCATCGGCCGCGCTGGGGTTGCCTAGCGCGTGCCCTCCGGCCTGCCGCGCGATGTGCTCACGCGAATCCCCAGGTCAGAATCTGGTTGACTTCAACCGTGCTTGAATTCTTACCCTCGCATCATGACCGCCGAAGCAGTTCTTGAGACGACCAGGCAGGCAGCCGCGCCCGACCCTGACCTCATCCCTGAGCAGGGTGGCCTGTGGTCCGCCAAGCGGCGTGCGCTAACCGTCGGCCTCGTACTGACCATCACGTTCATCGCCTCCGAGGCGCTCGCGGTCGTGACGATCATGCCCGTGGTCGCCAGGGACCTGGGCGGCCTGGGCTTGTACGGGTGGGTGTTCAGCGCCTTCATGCTCGGCAACGTGGTCGGCATTGTCGTGGCCGGACGTCAGGCTGATCATTATGGCCCGGCGCGGCCGTTTGTCGGCGGGCTCGCCCTGTTCAGTGCCGGGCTCGCGATTGCGGGCCTCGCGCCGAGCATGATCGTGCTGGTTTGCGGCCGGGCTCTGCAGGGCATCGGAGCCGGCGCCGTACCGGCCGTCGCCTACGTAGCGATAGGCCGGAGCCTGCCCGAGCAACTACGGGCCCGGATGATGGCAGTTCTTTCGACCGCGTGGGTATTGCCCGGCCTCATGGGCCCGGCCGTCAGCGCCGCCGTCGCGAGCCTGTTCGGATGGCGCGCGGTGTTTCTCGGCCTGCTGCCGCTGGTGGCGGTTACCGGATCGCTCGCCATGCCCGCCCTGATCCGGCTTGGCCGGCAGCAGTATGGCGACAGCGACCCGAATCCCGGCGCCGGCACCGAACACAAGCTCGGCGACGGCCTGGCCACAGCCGCGGGGGCCGGGCTGATGCTGGGCGGACTGACGCTCGCAGCCGGATCGAGTCAGGTCCTGATCGGCATCGGCCTGCTCGTGGCCGGCATCGCGGTGATCGGCCGTTCGCTGCGACGCCTGCTGCCGGCCGGCACGTTTGCCGCCCGCCGTGGCCTGCCGGCCGTCATACTCACCCGAGGACTGCTGACATTTACCTTCTTTGGCGCGGATGCCTACGTCACGCTGACCATCACCACTGTCCGCCATCACAGCCCGGCGCTGGCCGGGCTCGCCGTGACCGGCTCGACGCTGGCATGGACGGCGGGGGCGTGGCTCCAGTCACGGCTCAACGGCCGGTGGGAGGCGCGCCGCCTCGTCGGCACGGGCCTGGCCATCGTCGTGGTCGGGCTGGGCACGATGGCCATGGTCCTGCTGCCTGCTACCCCGGTCTACGTCGCGATCGCAGCGTGGACGGTCGCGGGATTCGGCATCGGGATCGCCTACGCGCCGACGTCGCTGCTGATGCTGCGCGAGGCGCCGGCGGGCCGGGAAGGCTGGGCGTCCGCGTCCCTGAGCCTGGCCGACGTCCTCGGCACCGCTCTCGGCATCGGCGTGGGCGGTGCGGCGGTTGCTGCCGCGACGGCCCACGGCTGGCCACTGTCATCCGGAGTCGGGGCAGCATTCGCGATAGCGGGCGCCGGCGCGGCTGCGCTGGCCTTCGCCAGCCGCCGGCTGCCGTCCTCGCGCGCCGCCGCGGACCCGCCTGCGCCAGCCTGATGCAGCAAGAGTGCCCCGCCCCCTCGGGGAAGGGCGGGGTACTCGGTAGGCGCGATGGCCGTCGGGTCAGAAGCCGGGGGTGGCGGTCGATATGTCGTAGCTCGACCCCCAGTACCACTGGGTGGCCGAGGACCCTGGCACCACGTGCGGCACCCCGGTCGGGTCGGCGATCCACCACCGCACCTGGGACTGCTCGGCGGCGGGCACCCCTGCACGCACCGCCGCCTGGACCGCCGGCCACTCCGACCGCATCGTGTAGATGATCGCCTGCCCGCCGGGATCGGCCGCCAGCTTCTGCGCCGCCCAGCTAGCCGCCCCGGCCGGGGTCACATCACCGGGCTCCGCATCCAC
>JASHOL010000265.1 GCA_030041135.1 Streptosporangiaceae bacterium
GCGGCTATCGGCACCAGTCAGCAGATTGCGGTCCCAGCCGCCCTCACGACGAGCGGGCACGCACGCGCCCGCTACCAGGCAATCAACAGGAATGGCGCCCCGGTTGGGCAAATGTCTCCGGCTTGACAGGGCTCGCGCGCGACCCGGCATGCCGATCTTGCCCGCGCCCAGAGCGGCTGAGAGTGCGCCTGGCGGCCCGCTGCACGGGGCCGGCGGAGGACTCGCCCCCGGAAGTTAAACTGCATAAATGAGCAATATTGCATATCAGTGCAAGATTGGCCTAGAGTAACTAGCCATGTCATCGAGGGGCCTTCGGGAACGGAAGAAGGCCGCAACCCGGGAGGCGATTGGCATCGCCGCCTGGCGGCTCGCGGTCGAGCGCGGCCCGGACCGGGTGCGCGTCGAGGACATCGCGGAGGAGGCGGGCGTCTCCCGGCGCTCGTTCCACAACTACTTCGCGACCAAGGAGGAGGCGATGGCGTCGCTGGCTCTCGACCGGGCCGAGCGGATCTGCTCCGCACTGCGAGAGCGGCCGGCGGCCGAGCCGCTGGCGGACGCGCTCGCCCAGCTGTTCGCGGACGAGTACACCGCCGGGGGCAGGCCGGACCGGGCCCTGCGGGCCGCGGTCGCGCGCGCAGCGTCTAATCCCGGTTTGATGTGCGCACTGGAACGGGCGATGCTCGCCACCGAGGCTCCCCTCGCCGAGGCGATCGCCGGCCGCACCGGCACCGACGCCCGCCGTGACCTGTATCCCAGGCTCGCCGCGGCCGCAGCCGTCAGCGCGCTGCGGGCGACCATCGAGTTCTGGCTGACCGCCCGCGGGACACCCCCGAGCTTGCGGGACATGCTCGCGCGGTCCATCGCCGCGACGGTCCCGCCCGCCCCGTCCCGGCCGGCCGTGCAGGAGGCCAGGGATGGCGTCTGAATCTCGGCCTCAGCCGGCCGTCCGGTCAGCCCGCGCCGTCGCGGCCGGGGCCATCTTGTGGATCCTGAGCCTGGAGTTCTTCGCCGGCCAGGCAGTGGCCCAGGCCGCCTGGCGCACCCCCTACAGCCTGCTGACCAACTCCATCAGCGATCTGGGCAACACGGCCTGCGGAACCTGGCCCCCCGCTAGCGTCCACCTGGCCAGCCTGGGACTGAAAGCGGGATACGTGTGCTCGCCGCGGCACGCGGTGATGAACGCGGCCTTCATCGCGGCCGGCGTCCTGATCCTGGCCGGCCTCTACCTCACCCGGTCGCAATGGCCCCGGCGCCGCCTGACCGCCTGGGGGATGGGCCTGCTGGCAATCGCCGGCGCAGGCAAGATCATCGTCGGTCTCGTGCCCGAGAACACCGTGATCCTGCTCCACTTCCTCGGCGGCGCGGGCATCTTCTGCGCCGTCGCCGGCATCCTCCTGCTCGGGCTGGCGACCTGGCGCACACGCCGCGGCGTGGCCGTCGCTTCCCTCGCGCTGGCCGCGATCGGATTGCTCGGCCCGGTGATCACCAAGGTCGCCACCGGCGGGCTGCACGACTACGGCCTGGCCGAGCGCCTGGCGGAATACCCGGCCTTCGCCTGGCTCGCGGTGATGGGGATGGTGTTCTTCCGGGCCTGCCGCCGCGGATCAGACGGGGCCGCCGAGGATTCGTCAGCACCGGCGATCGGGACCTCGCAGCCGACCTGACCAGAAGAGGTGGCAACCGTCCGTCGTGGATCTCTTTCTCGAGCCAGAGCGAGGACGGCCGCTGGCCGAGCAGCTGTACCAGCAGCTTCGCCGTGGCATTGCCGAAGGTCGGCTGCGGCCCGGCGACCGGCTGGTTCCCAGCCGTCAGCTGGCCGGTGAGCTCGGGGTCTCCCGGCACACGGTGACGACCGCCTATGGCCGCCTGGTAGCCGAAGGCTACGCAGAAGGGCGCGCCGGAGGCGGCAGCGTGGTCGCGCCGACGTCGATGTTGCCGCAGAGGCCGACTGGCCGTTCTGCGGCGCTGCGGCCGGCCCGGCGGTTCGGGGACTGGACTCCCCTGTTCCCGGCGCGGCCCCCCGACCACCGGTTTGACCTGCGGCCAGGTCAGCCGGAGCGCACGCTGTTCCCGATCGCAGCGTGGCGCCGCCAGGTCTCCGCCGCCATCGGCAGTGACTGTGCTGTGTACGGTGACCCGGCCGGCGAGATCAGGCTGCGGCGGGTCATCGCCCGGTGGGTGGCCAGGTCCCGATCAGTCGTGGCCGACGAAGACACTGTCGTGATCACGGCCGGGGCCCAGCACGCGGCCAGCCTGGCTGCTCAGGTGCTCCTCGAACCCGGTGATGTGGTCGCGGTGGAGGAGCCGGGCTGGTGGCCGGCGCGGCGGCTGTTCGCTGCCCTCGGCGCCACCGTGGTCGGCGTGCCGGTGGATGAGCAGGGCCTGGTCGTGGACCTGCTGCCGCCCGGAGCCCGCATCGTCTACGTCACGCCGTCGCATCAGTTCCCGCTGGGGATGACCATGTCGATGCCGCGGCGCGGCGCGCTGTTGCGCTGGGCGCAGGACAATGACGCGGCCATCTTTGAAGATGACTACGACACTCAATTCCGCTATGTTGACCGGCCGATTGAGCCGCTGCAGGCACTGGACCGCTTTGGGCGGGTGATCTACCTGGGCTCGTTCTCCAAGACGCTCTCCCCGGCGGTCAGGCTCGGCTTCGCCGTGGTGCCCCCGCCGTTAGCCGGTCCCGTCGCGGCGCTGCGGCAGCTCATCGACTGGCATCCGCCTACGTCCACGCAGGCTGCCCTGGCCGGGTTCATCGAGGCTGGCTTGCTCGACGAGCATCTGCGGCGCACCAGGCGCGTCTATGCCGAGCGCCACCGTATCCTCGCTGAGGCACTCTGCGGGCCGCTGGGCAGGCACCTGACAGCTCACATCCCCGGCGCCGGCCTTCACGTTGCCGCTCTTCTGCGCGACGGGCTTGGGGAAGAGTCGGTCATCCAGGCGGCCCTCGAGCGCGGCCTCCTCCTTATGGGCTTGCGTCGTTGCTACCACGGACATCCGCTCGAGCACGGCCTGGTGCTCGCGTTCAGCTCAATCAGTACGACCGACCTGCCACCGGCGCTGCGCATTCTCGGCGGCGTTCTCGGCGGCTACGCATGAAAGGCCGGCCTCAGCCGTCCGTGGCCATGAAAAGTCCCCACTGGTGGCCAGGTCTGGGTCCTTGTTCTTGGCCAGTTAGCAGTTCCCGCTCCGGGCAGCATCGACGGCGTCCGCCGTGTGCGTCGGCCTTTGCGGGTCCTCCCCGAATGTCAGCGGGCAGAAGCCCTCCCGGCACCGCACATGCGGCCGACTCAGCCGGCCGACTTGGTATGGCCGGGTGCTCCCAACTTGGACCTCGACAGTGAAACATCATCTTCTTAGCTTGATTGCGTGGTACGCCGGCGCGGCCGAGAGGCGCACGGAGGGCGCAGAACGACAGCCGGGCCAAGCCGGCGGGCTGCGATCGGTGTCGCCCTGGCGGCTGGGGGTCGAGCACGGACCTGACCGCGTGTGGGTCGATGACCTCTCGCAGGAGGCGAGCGCGTCCCGGCGCACGTTCCGCAACTACTTCGCGACCAAGGAGGAGGCGATGGCGTCGATGGCCCTGGACCGAGGCGATCGCCCCGCACCGGGACCGACGCCCGCCGTGACCTGTATCCGAAACTCGCGGCGGCCGCCGCACCCCGGCGTGGGGCCACCATCAATTCGCCAGCGCCGCCGATCGAGACCCCGCAGTCGACCTGACCAGCAGAGCTCGGGACCTCCGTCGTGGACGAGATAGCCAGGGACCAGGCCCGGCAGCAGATCGAGGACTTTGATGGCAGACGGAACCGCTGCTGGCAGTGAGGGCAGTGTTCGTTTCGGCGTGCTCGGGTCGCTGGTGGCGGTGGACGGCTCGGGGACAGCCTGGCCGGTGCCGGCCGGGAAACAACGTGTCCTGCTGGCAGCCTTGCTGCTGGGCCGGGGCCGGATGGTGTCGGCGGCGAGCCTGGGCGAAGCCCTCTGGGACGGGTCTCCGCCGGCGAATGAGCCGGCGGTGCTGCGGACTTACATGGCGCGGCTGCGCCGGGTCCTGGGTCAGGCTGGGCCCAGGATCGTGGGCCGGCCGCCAGGCTGGGCCGTTGAGCTGCGCGGCCCCGGAGAGCTCGACCTCACGGAGGTGGAACATCTGCGGCTCGCAGCCAGGGCGGAGGCCGGTGCCCGGAACTGGGTGCAGGCATCGGCGCACCTCACGAAGGCGCTGGGCATGTGGCGCGGCGAGCCGCTGGTCGATGTCCCGTCGGCCGTGCTGCTGCGCCGGGAGGCCGGGATGCTGTCCGAGTTGCGGGTTGCGCTGACCGAAGCCCGCGTGGACGCGGACCTGCGCCTGGGACGGCATGGCGAGCTGGTGGCAGAGTTGCGGCAGCTGGTCGCTGAGTACCCGCTGCACGAGCGTTTCCGGGTTCAGCTCATGCTCGCCTGCGTCGGGTGCGGGCAGCAGGCCGCCGCTTTTGAAGTCTACCGGGACGCGTACCGGATGCTGGCTGATGAGCTGGGCGTGGAGCCGGGCCCTGAACTCCGGGAGGTTCACCAGCGGATCCTCAGCGGTGACCAGGCCCTCGCCGCCGATGCGCCGGCCGTCGTGACCGTTGGCCCTGCAGTGCGAAGCGACCACGACGATCCTGCTCGGTCACGCGTAGCTGACGCAGCTACCGGAGCGGGCTCGCCGCGCGGGCGAGCCCGGAGCGGATCGCCCGGTTCGTGGCCGCGAGAGTCGCGCCTGGCTGCGGGGCTGACGCAACAGGAACTGGCGGAGCGGTCAGACGGCCTGGCCGAGGAACTGGTGGCCTGGTACCGCAACGGCCACCTACCACCAAGACAACGGCCCGGCCAGGATGACAGTGACGCGAACGGTCACTTCGACAGCGCAGCGGTGCGCGCGAGATGGTTGCCGCCGGTTGTGCCCAGGCAGTTGCCCGTCGCGCCGAGGCATTTCGTGGGGCGGCGGAAGCAGCTGGCCTTGCTTGGCGGGCCAACGGAGGAAGCAGCGAAGGCGGAAGCGGCGGTAGTAGTTTCGGTTGCAGGAATGGCCGGCGTGGGCAAGACATCGCTGGTATTGCACTGGGCGCACCGGGTCGCCGAGAGATTCCCGGACGGGCAGTTGTTCGTGGACCTGCGCGGGTTCGGTCCGGCCGGGACCCCAGTTGAGCCTGCCGCCGCGCTGCACAGGTTCCTCGACGGCCTCGGCGTGCCTGTGGACCGGATCCCGGCCGGGCTGGACGCGCAGGCAGGCTTGTTCCGCAGTCTGATCGCGGGCCGGCGAATGCTCCTTGTGCTTGACAACGCGCGGGATGCAGAACAGGTCCGCCCGCTGCTGCCCGGTTCGCCGGGATGCCTGGTGCTGGTGACCAGCCGGGCCAAGCTGGCGGGACTGGCCGTCGGGGGGAATGCCGAGTTGCTGGGCCTCGATCTGCTCAGCGCTGAGGAGGCACACCAGCTGCTGGTGAGCCGGATACCTGCTGATCGGGCGGCAGCCGAGCCTGAGGTGATCACTCAGCTCACAGAGCTATGCGGCCGACTGCCGCTGGCACTGGCGATCGCCGGAGCCCGGGCGGGGGAACAGCCCGAGTTCCCGCTCGCCGTGCTGACCGCTGAGCTGCGCGGCGCCGCGCGCCGACTCGACGGGCTGGATGCCGGGGACGCAGTCACCAGCATTCGGGCGACCCTGTCCTGGTCCTACCGGCAGCTAGCAGAACCACCGGCCCGGATGTTGCGACTGCTGTCTGTGCATCCCGGTCCCGGCATCACCGCCGCGGCGGCCGCAAGCCTGGCGGGGAATCCGCGCAGGGCCGCAGTGCAGATGCTGCGAGACCTGACCACCGCCAGCCTCGTTACCGAGTACCTGCCAGGCCGCTACGCCCTCCATGACCTGGTGCGCGCGTTCGCCGCCGAGCAAGCCGGGCTAGCTGAGCACGCCGAGGACCACCGCATGGCCGTCCGCCGGATGCTCGATCACTACCTGCACACCGCCGACGCAGCCGATCTGATGATCAGTCACAAGACCATGTGGGAGCGGACCAGGTGGGAACGCGACCCCGTTGTCCTGGACACGCCGCAACCTGGTGTCACGCCGGAATCTTTCGCCTCCAGGGGCCAGGCGCTGGCCTGGTTTGCTGCCGAGCATGCGGTCCTGGTGAAAATAACCGTTCAGGCCGCCGAGACTGGACTCGATGTGCATGCCTGGCAGCTCGCGCGAAGCCTCGAGGTATTCGTTCGCCTGCGCGGCCACTGGCACGAGCAGATCACTATCCAGCGCATAGCACAGAGGGCGGCAACGCGCTTGAGCAACCAGGGTGCCCGGGCCTGGGCTCACCGCGAACTAGGCCTGGCCTTCGCGCACTCTGGCCAATTCGACCACGCCCACCTAAACTTCGGCCGCGCGCTGGCGCTTTACCAAGAACTTGGCGACGAGGAGGGCCAGACCCTGACCCGCATTAGCGCCGCCGCTGTTTCGGGCTGGCTGGGCCACCACCGCGAGGCGCTCGAGCAAACGCTTGCCGCCGTGCGCCTGCAATCGGCGCCCAAGCGTTCGGCAGGTAACAAGGGTCTGGAAGCCACGCTGCTGAACAATCTCGGCTATTTCCATGCCCGACTCGGCGAACTTGATCAGGCCCGCGTCCGGTGCCGGCAAGCGCTGGAACTCTATCGCGATGCCGGCGACCGCTACGGCGAAGCCATCACTCTCGACAGCCTGGCATATATCTGTCACCAGGCGGGTGACCACGCCGAGGCGGTCGCGCATTACGGCCGTGCTATCGAGCAGCTGCGCCAGCTAGGAGCGGTCGGCACGTGTGCGCGGGTACTGCGAGGTCTGGGCGAAAGCCATCAGGCTGCTGGTGACACGGCTGCAGCCCGCGACGCCAGGCAGCAGGCCATGCAGATCCTCGACGGTATGCACCACCCGGACGCCGAGCTAACCTCGGCCTTTCGCGTGGATAATAGGTGAGCCTCCATGTGCCGCCCGACTGCGTATGATCGTTTCCCAGAGATGCGAGCGGTGGATTCCTGGCCCTTCCTGCGAATCTTGGGCGCTTTGAGCTCTCGCTGTCCCAGCGGGCCTGCCGGCTGACGCTACAGCGTTTGCGCACCGCGGCGAGCGGCTCCTGCTGGAGTACGTTGCCCACTACAGGGACCAGTGGCTTACCCGCATTCTCAGCCGTGACGGGTTCAGGTTCGACCTGGTCGACCGGGCCGTCGAGGGCTGGTCACCTCTCCGCCCGAGCCGCTTGCTTTCACGTTTGCGGCCGTGCTCGTCACGACATATCGTGTTGCGTGTTCAGGTCGGCAATCGGGGGCTTCATGAACGCCGCAAGCGGGCAGTCCTTGTCCGGACACCAGCGCGCCGAGACGTACCTTCGGCTGCAGGCCGAGGCCGAACTGCGCACGGCGCTTGGCTTCCCGCCGTACCGGCAGCCCAGGCAAGGCCGGCCGCTGACCATGTTCGGCAACTCCCGCCATGGTGTCAGCAACACGTTTCGCAGCTGGACCGCGACGACAGCGTTCGACCGTGCCCGCTCGGCACGGGCGCGGCCGGCGCCTATGGGCATGAGCCTCCTGCAGCGCTGGGCGAGCCGGATCTGGCAGCCCGCGGCGCCGGCCTGGCGGCGGGCGGTTTTCGGATTCTGGCATTTCCGCGCGCACTTTCGCGCCCGGCTGAACCGGTCAGGCCTGGAGCACGTACCGCCGCCTGCCGAGGCATGCGTGGATCGGCTGACGTCGCTGGCTACCGCGTTCGCGAGCGCCGGAGCCGTGGACGAGGAGGTGGCCGAGTCTCTGGTCGACGACATGCGCACGTCGCTGGCCGCGCGCGGCCTCATCGACCCCGACGACCTGCTAAGCGGGATGCGATTCGTGCACCAGCAGCATCACCCGGCCACGAGCACCGTATCGGTGCGGGTGATCCCGGTCGGGGCGACCTTCGACTGCCAGACTGACGACCGGAGCGGCCGGGTGCACCTCGGCGCGATGATGCTCGATGCGAACAGCGCCGAGCTGACCGTCGTGGCCAGGTTCTCCCCGGCACCTACCGCCAACGCCGCTGCGATGACCCGCAGGCACGGCCGGCATCCGCTGATGGCGACCTTCGATGCCTGCTCCGCGACCGACGACCGCGGCGGCAGCTACCACGCCCACTTCAGCGGCGGCGGCAGCGACGACGAGTGGGACGGCACGCTGCACTTCAGCCCGGTGCCGCCGGCCACCGCCCGCTGGCTGGACGTCACGGTGCCAGGGGCCGCGCCGGTCCGAGTCGACCTGACCGCCGCGCCAGTCTCGTATGCCGTGACCTCCACGCAGCTGGCGGCCGACGGGCTCGCGGAGCGCTACGTCGACGGCGTGTGCGTCGAACTGCTGCAGTCCGGTCCCGTCAACGGGCTTGCGGATGACGAAACAGCGAACAAGGCCGCGGCGGTCGCCGGTCTGCTGGGCTCCGGGGTCCTGACCGACCGCAGCCCGGCGCTTCGCCGCTTCGCCGCCGTTGCCAGGCGGGCTCGCCTCGACCTCCCGGCCTCGCTGGCGGGCATCCGGGCGGGCGAGCTGCCCGCGGAGTGGCTGGCGATCGGGGATCGACCCGACCGCGATGACGCTCCGCACGGGGTCATCGCGCTGGCCGCCATGCTGCCCGAACTCGAGGGTGCGCGGTGTGTCGTCACCGGCATTCGCTCGGATCCGGAGGACACGACGCTGCACATCAACGCACACGGCTGGCCCACAGCCCCGCACTTCCGGTCAGTCTCGCTCGAGCCGTTCACGTGTACCGCTCGTGACGACGTCGGCGGCTGGTATGTCACCGACCACATGGGCGGCGGCTTCCACAGCGACGGCCGGGCCGACATCGACCTGCGGCTGCTGCCGGCCGTCAGCCCGGCCGCGCGGTCGCTGGAGATCATCCTCACCGGCAAGACCGGCCAGGTCAGCGTCACGGTCCCGCTGGACTGGCAGGAGGGCATATGACTTCGCCGTGGTGGGCCGCGTTCGGCCCTGTGCAGATGCACATCGGTTGCGGGACCGGCCAGCACCTGATGCGGTGGGCGGATGGCCAGTTGCAGGCGGCCGATCACCCCGACGCCGAGGGCGAACTTGTGCTGGCTGCCCTCGGCGGCGACACGACCCCGTGCCTCGACCTGGCCGGCGCGTGGGGCAAGCACAGCGACGACCTGGCCGCGCTCGCGATCGGACCGCGGTCGGGCACCGACAAGCTGGCCTTCAGCCCTGAGGCTCTCAGGGAGGTCGCAGCCGCCCGCGGCTCGGCGAACCCGGGCTCATCCGCGAGCGGCGTCATCGGTTTGAGCTCGGCGACCGCGCAGCTCATCGGGCACCCGGCACCGGGCCGGCGGGGCAAAGCCCGTGGCCACTTCATGTACTCCGGCTTCAGCGGCCTGGCCCATCGCTCCCTGCGGGCCGTCCCGCCTCGGGCCGGCCAGCCGTTCGGGCTGTCCCTGCGCGGGTGGGCCGACGACATCGACGTCGGCCGGGCCGAGCTGATCTGGCTGCTGACGCTGGGCGCCCCGTTCCAGTTCCGGCTGTCGGGGGCGGTCGCGCACGCCTGGTCGGCCGAGGGCCAGCACGCGAGCCGGGCTGCGTCTGCGACTCCGGCGCTGACGGCGGCGCTCACGGGCAGGCTGGCGCCGGCGGCCGCACGCTGGCTCGGCGTCGATCCCGCGGTCGTGGACGCGAGCATCCACGCGGGCAACCAGTGGGGCGCGGTCGAGGAGGCCCGCGCCGGCGGCGAGCGCCGCGTCCAGGCTCGGCTGCCGGTGAGCTGGCTGGCGCGGATCTGGGCGCCAGGACTTGCGCTGGTCGGCGGTCACCTCGTTGTCAGCGTCATGCAGGCAGCATGGCCGACCGCCGACGTGCTCGCGCTCACCAGGCCTGGCAGCAAGCCGGTGGAGCTGAGCGTCCGCCACGACGGGCGAGGCTGGATAACGGCATGAGTGCCGCCAGCAGATGGCACGGGGAGTGAATGTGGCGAACGACAGGCGCTCGGGCGGGCGAAACCAGTCAGCCGCCGAGGCACTCGGGGTGGCGGTCGCGGCACGCGTGCCCGTCCTGCTCTGGGGCGCTCCTGGCACGGGCAAGACTTCCACCATCCGGGCGATGGCCGACGGCATGGGCTGGCCGTGCGAGACCGTGATCGCTTCCATTCGCGAGCCGTCCGACTTCGCCGGCCTGCCGGTGGTGATCGGCGACCAGGTGCGCTTCGCTCCCCCGGCCTGGGCCAGGCGGCTGGCCGAGGCCGGTCATGGCCTGCTGTTTCTTGACGAGCTGTCCACCGCGCCGCCCGCGGTGCAGGCCGCTTTGCTGCGGGTGGTGCTCGAGCGCGTCGTCGGCGACCTGGAACTCCCGCCTGACGTCGCGGTCGTGGCGGCCGCGAATCCGCCCGAGCAGGCGGCCGACGGGTGGGACCTTTCGGCTCCGCTGGCCAACCGCCTGTGCCACCTGCCCTGGGACGTCGATCCGCTGAGCGTGGCCGACGGGCTCGCTGGCGGCTTCCCCGTTCCGCCGGTGCCGGCCCTGCCCGACGGCTGGGAGGCCGAGCAGCACCTTGCCCTGGCCCTGGTGGCGGCCTTCCTGCACGCCCGGCCCG
>JASHOL010000266.1 GCA_030041135.1 Streptosporangiaceae bacterium
CGACAGGCTGCATGAGCCCCGCCTGCCCGCTGTCCGTAGACGACCTGAACTAACCGGCCCGAGTGGGCAGCCCGCCCCGACAGGTCCCTGATCGCAGGGCCCGCGCTGATGCACGGGCAAGGTGTTCGCGAAATGACTCCGTTGGTGGACTGCTCAGGAGTCGAACCCCAGGCCGAACCGGTCGAGGCTGCGCAGCCACGTGTTCCGCCGCCCGTCGCGGCGGTCTGGCCTCGCCAGTGACCACCGGGTCAGTTCCGCCGGCCGAGCCGATCCAGCACCGGCAGCTCGTCGCCGAACCGTTCCAGCCCGTTGGTGACGCCGTGCGTGAGGCTGGCCGAGCAGAACCCGCCGTTCCGCCCGGTTGCCGCCCATGCGACCCGCCGCCCTTCCACCAGCACGACATCGCGGCCGGGGTCGGATTCCTTCGCGAGCAGCGCGGCCCACAGCCCGGTGAAGCCGCCCCCGATGACCGCGAGATCGGCACTGATTTTCCCGCGGAGCGCGGGCGCAGGCTGCGGGGCATCTGGCCGGTCGAGCCAGAAGGGAACGGGCTTTGCCCCCGCCAGCGCGCTCCGTGCGTGCCGGTCCTTCATGGTGCCTCGCCGGGGCGCAGTCACGCCTCGATGTTGGTCATGACGTGCTTGATCCGCGTGTAGTCCTCGAAACCGTAGCCGGACAGGTCCTTGCCGTAGCCGGAGTTCTTGAACCCGCCGTGCGGCATCTCGGACGCGAACGGGATGTGGGTGTTGATCCAGACCGCGCCGAAGTCAAGCTGGCGGGCCGCGCGCATCGCCCGGCCGTGATCACGGGTCCAGACGCTCGCCGCGAGCCCGTACCTGACGCCGTTGGCCCAGCGCAGCGCCTCCTGCTCATCCCCGAAGCGCTGCACGGTGATGACCGGGCCGAAGACCTCATCCTGAATCATCTCGTCGTGCTGCCGCAGTCCGGTGACGACCGTCGGGGCGAAACAGAAACCGCGCGCCCCGACCCGGTGCCCGCCAGCAGCCACGGTCGCATGCTCGGGTGCCCGCTCCAGGAAACCCTCGACCCTGGCGAGCTGGGCCGGGTTGTTGAGCGGGCCGTAGAAGGCCTCGGTGTCCTCCCGCCCGCCGGTCCTGATGTCGCGCGCTCGCTCGATGAGCGCGGCCGTCAGTTCGTCCGCGACGCCGGGCCCTGCTAGCACCCTGGTCGCGGCGGTGCAGTCCTGGCCGGCGTTGTAGTAGCCGGCCTCGGTGATCTGGCTCGCCGCCAGGGCGACGTCCGCGTCGTCGAAGACGACGACTGGCGCCTTGCCACCCAGTTCGAGATGCACGCGCTTGAGCCCGGCCGCCGCGGCCTCGGCCACCTCGATGCCGGCCCGGACAGAGCCGGTGATCGACACCATCTGCGGGATCTGGTGCGACACCAGCGCGCGGCCGGTGTCCCGGTCACCGCAGATGACGTTCAGCACTCCGGGCGGGAAGAACTCCGCCGCGATCTCGGCCAGCAGCAGGGTCGAGACGGGCGTGGTGTCCGATGGCTTCAGCACGACGGTGTTGCCGGCCGCCAGGGCGGGCGCGAGCTTCCAGACTGCCATCATCATCGGGTAGTTCCACGGCGTCACCTGGGCGCAGACGCCGACGGGCTCGCGCCGGATCATCGAGGTGTGGCCGCGCAGGTACTCCCCGGCCGACTTGCCTTCCAGCAAGCGCGCCGCTCCGGCGAAGAACCGCAACTCGTCGGCCAGCGGCGGAACTTCATCCGATCTCGTCATCGCCACCGGCTTGCCGGTGTTCCTGGACTCCGCCTCGACCAGGTCCTCCGACCTGGACTCGACCGCGTCGGCGAATCGCAGCAGTGCCAGGCTGCGCTCGGCCGGGGTGGTGTACCGCCAGGTCTCGAATGCCGCGGCCGCGGTCCGCAGCGCGCCATCGACATCGGCCGCGCCGGAAATGGGCGCCCGCAGGTATGCCTCACCGGTGCTCGGGTCGACGACGTCGCTGGTTCGTTCGTCCCTGGCCGGCTGACACTTGCCGCCAATGAAATTAGCGAGCACGTCACCGCCGTCCGGCGCCGGTGATCCCACAGCTTCCTCCAGCAAAACGATCTTTATCTGGGTACGACCCTCGCAGAGATGCGGCGTCAGCACAAGTGAATCCGTCCCAAACATGCCCATCCCCTACGGAATCAGTTGACAGAACTCGTTAGGGTGGCAGCATGGGAAGCTCCGAAGGAGGCCAACGCATGGCGCATTCCCCTGCCTCGCAACTCGCCGTAGTCAGCCGGAACCGCGGTGCCCAGGGCGGCCGTGATGTCGAGGCGGGCCGAGTGGTGCTGCTTGACGACCTGTCCAAGCGCATCATCGAGCAATTGCAGCAGGACGGGCGGCGCTCGTACGCGGCCATCGGCAAGGCGGTCGGCCTTTCCGAGGCGGCAGTGCGGCAGCGCGTCCAGCGGCTGATCGAGGCGGGCGCGATGCAGATCGTGGCGGTCACCGATCCGATGACGCTCGGATTCTCACGCCAGACCATGGTCGGCGTCCGCTGCGCCGGCGACCTTGAGCGGGTTGCCGACCACCTCGCGGCCATGGAGGAGATCGACTATGTCGTGATCACCGCTGGCTCCTTCGACCTGCTCATCGAGCTGGTCTGCGAGGACGACGAGCAACTGCTGGAGATTCTCGGCCGCGTGCGCGAGATCCCCAGCGTCACGATGACCGAGACATTTGTCTACCTGAAACTACGCAAGCAGACCTATAGCTGGGGGACCAGATGAGCACCTCTTACACCAAAGACGAGATTGCGGCGCTGCAGGAGAAGGCCAAGCGGCACTTGTGGCTGCATTTCACGCGCATGTCGTCGTACGCGGACGCCGACATGCAGGTCATCGTCAGGGGGGAGGGCCAGTACGTCTATGACCAGAACGGCAAACGCTATCTCGACGGGCTGGCCGGGTTGTTCGTCAGCCAGATCGGCCATGGCAGGACCGAGGTAGCCGAGGCCGGCGCCCGGCAGGCGGCGGAGCTGGCCTACTTCCCGCTCTGGTCCTATGCGCACCCGCAGGCGATTGACCTCGCTGACCGGCTGGCCGCCATGGCACCGGGCGACCTGAACCGGGTCTTCTTCACCAGCAGCGGCTCTGAGGCGGTCGAGTCGGCCTGGAAGCTAGCCAAGCAGTACTTCAAGTCCGTCGGCCAGCCTGGCCGGTACAAGGTGCTCAGCCGCTCGATCGCCTATCACGGCACGTCGCTTGGCGCGCTGGCGATCACCGGCTTGCCTGGCATCAAGGAGCCGTTCGAGCCCCTGCCACCCGGCGGCGTACGCGTCCCGAACACCAACTTCTACCGGGCGCCCGCGTTCGTCGCCGATGACGAGACCGCGTTCGGCCTCTGGGCCGCGGACGAGATCGAGCGCGCCATCGAGCATGAGGGCCCGGAGTCGGTTGCGGCCGTTTACCTCGAGCCAGTCCAGAACTCGGGCGGTTGCTTCCCGCCGCCACCTGGTTACTTCCAGCGGGTCAGGGAGATCTGCGACCGGCACGGCGTGCTGCTCGTGTCCGACGAGGTCATCTGCGCCTTCGGCCGCCTCGGCTACTACTTCGGCTGCGACCGGTACGGCTACGAACCAGACATCATCACGTTCGCCAAGGGTGTCACATCGGGATATGCGCCGCTCGGCGGCATGCTGGTCGCCGACAAGCTGATGGAGCCCTTCAGCGCGGGACACACCTCGTTCCTGCACGGAGTGACCTTCGCCGGGCACCCGGTCTCCTGCGCGGTCGCGATGGCCAACCTCGACGTATTCGAGAAGGAAGACCTGCTCGGGAACGTCCGGGCCAACGAGGACGCGTTCCGCGCGACGCTGGAGAAGCTCAGCGACCTGCCGATCGTCGGCGATGTCCGGGGCGCGGGATACTTCTACGGCATCGAATTGGTGAAGGACAAGGCCACCAAGGAGTCGTTCGACGACGACGAATGCGAGCGACTGCTGCGCGGGTTCCTCTCGCACGCGCTGTTCGACGCCGGGCTGATCTGCCGCGCGGACGACCGGGGTGACCCGGTCATCCAGCTCTCGCCGCCGCTGACCTGCGGGCAGGAGCACTTCGACGAGATGGAGCAGATCCTGCGCAACGTGCTCACGGAGGCCTGGACAAAGGTCTGAGGTCCTGGGGCCGCATTGCGCGCGTCCCCCTGACCAGTGCGCCGAGTGCGCATTCGCGCGGCGGGCCGGAGCGTCGCCGTTCTGCCCGTGTTTCTTTTCGCCGAGCGCCGCGGCCGGGAAGTTATTCAGTTGTGACCATGATGGCGCTAACCAAACGCGGCCCCAAGCGTGTCTAAGGAGTGTAGGGCCGGGTGGTCCAGCAGGGGCGACCGCCGGGCCTGTGTTTGACGGGAGGCACCGATGTCGAGTATCAGCGGGAACTGGGCGGAGCTTGCCAGCCAGAACGAGCGGCTCCTGCGCGCGGCCGACACGCGGCTCGAGCAGGCTGACGGCAACCCGGGGACTGCTGAATCGGCACGATGGGCCGAGCTGGCCAGCCAGCGCGAGCGGCTGATTGCCCACTCGGACCCGCTGTACCGGCTGGCCAGCTCGCCGGGGCTCCCGTCAGGCCCCCGGCTCGCGGCGTCCGCGGCCGACGCGGCGTCCGCGGCTCCCGCGGCGTAGCAAGCCGCGGGCGGCGCCGGGCTGGGGGCTCGGCGCCTCTAGGCCTCGGCGGCTCCAAGCACTTCCCTGACCTGCTTTACGGCCTGGTCGACGGGGACGCGTTCTTTCTCACCGGTTGACCGTCTGACCACCTCGACGAGACCGTCGGCCAGGTCGCGACTGCCGACGGCGACCCTGACCGGTATGCCGGTCAGCTCGGCGTCCTTGAACTTGACGCCGGGCCGCTCGTCCCGGTCGTCGATGATGACTTCGATTCCGGCCGTGCGCAGCTCGGCATATATGGACTCCGCACTGCTCACGACCGCGTTGTCCTTAGCCGACAGGGGGATCACCGTTACCTCGAACGGGGCCACCCGGACCGGCCAGGCCAGGCCCGCGTCGTCGTTGTACATCTCAGCGATCACGGCCATGGCCCGTTCCACGCCGATGCCATAGCTGCCCATGATGGGGACGATCGGCGACCCGTCAGGGCCAAGGACGGTCACGCCGAAGGCCGTGGTGAACCTGCGGCCGAGCTTGAAGATGTGACCGACTTCAATAGCCCTGATGAGCTGCAGCGGCGTGCCGCACCGCGGGCACGGCTCGCCGGCCGTCACCTCGCGCAGATCCGCCCACGTGCCGACCTGGATGTCACGGTCCACGTCGACGCCCGTGAGGTGGACATCGTCGGTGTTCGCGCCAGTCGCCATGTCCCGCCGGCCGCGCAGCGCAGCGTCCGCGATGACCGGCAGGTGGGTCACGCCGACCGCGCCGAGGCTGCCTGGCAGCGCGCCGAGGGCCGCGCGGATCTCGTCCGGGTGAGCCGGGCGGATGTCGTCCACCGCGGTGGAGTCGACCAGCTTCTGATCCTGGAGCTGGTGGTCACCCCGCAGCAGCACCAGCGTCAACTGGCCGTTCATGACCTGGACGAGCGTCTTGATCTGGCGGTCGGCCGGGAGGCCGTAGCCGACCGCAAGGTCCTCGATGGTGCGTACGCCCGGCGTGTCCAGCCGGGCAGGCGCGACCGGGCCCGGCCCGTCCTCGACGGCCGGCAGCGTGGACGTCGCGCGCTCGAGGTTAGCCGCGTAGTCGCAGTTCTGGCACGTCGCGACGAGGTCTTCGCCGGCCTCCGACGGGCACACGAATTCCAGCGAGTCCTTGCCGCCCATGGTGCCGTTGGACGCCTCGACCGCGATGGCCGGGATCCCGAGCCGGGCGAAGATCCGCTCGTAGGCGCCGCGGTGCGCATCGAACGACTTGTCCAGGCCGGCCTCGTCAAGGTCGAAACTGTAGGAATCCTTCATCGTGAACTCGCGCACCCGCAGCAGCCCGCTCTTCGGCCTGGCCTCGTCCCTGAACTTGGTCTGGAAGTGGTACCAGAACTGCGGGAGCTGACGGTAGGAGGACAGCTCCTCGGCGACCGTGGTGAAGATCTCTTCATGCGTGAAGCCGAGCACCATGTCCGCGCCCTTGCGGTCCTTCAGCCGGAACATCACGTCAACGTGACCGAGCCGACCGCTCCGCTCCCAGATCTCGGCCGGGTGCATGCACGGGAGCAGGAACTCCTGCGCGCCGATCGCGTCCATCTCCTCGCGGATCACCCCGATGATCTTCGCGCGCACCTTGAGCCCGAGCGGCAGCATTGAGTAGTGGCCGGCCATCAGCTGACGGACGAAGCCGCCCCTGACCAGCAGCCGGTGGCTGGTTGCATCGGCCTCGGCCGGATCCTCTCGCAGCGTCGGGATGTGCAGCTGTGACCAGCGCATGAGCGAGCCTCTTCTTGCCGGATGCGGGACTGACGCGGACACGTAAGTCTAGAGGGCCGGCGCGGTGCCGGGCGTCGCGGTTTCCGCCGGCTCGCCCGCTCCGCTCGGCCACTTCGTCACTGCTGCCCCGGTTGGCCGGTTGGCCGCTTCTCCGCTTCTCCGCTGGCCAGCTTGGTCACGGGGAACCCTCAGCGCCGCCGGCCAGCTTGGTCACCGCCGCCATTTCAGCACCACTGGTCACTCGGCCACCGGCCACTTCCCCGCCGACCACGCCCAACCGGCTTGAGTGTCCCCCGCGCCGATAGTCAAATAGCCGTTAAGTCCTGATTGTCTGAGTCCGCGGGACCTCACTGCGGCAGCCCGCCGGGGCGATGCTGCCGACTCGACAAATCTGGCGCGCCGGCGCGCGTCCCTGATCAGGCCAAACCCTGCGGACGACCAACTCCGCGCCTAGCCGATCGCCAGCTTCGTCCGGATACATACCCTTGATGAGAGTACCGAGTTTGGCCGAATGCTGGCCGGGCACGCTCCAATCATGCCGACAAACAGGTCAGCTCGCCGGGTCTTGTCGCTGGCGATGGGCATCGCGGCGATCTTCGACCTGACCGGAACGATCCTGTACAGAACCATGCGTCCAGTCCTTCCGCCTGGCCCGCCGCGCGACGATGAAGACCCCTTCAGCGCGGCGATGAGCACGATCATGGCCGCCAAGCCAGAGGCGGCCAGGAGTGCGCAACAAGAAAGCGGTGAGGCGTTACTCGCATGACTGATACCGATCGAGTCCCAGTCCCAGGTCGCGCAGACCCCTCCGACGGGACCGACGCGGCAACCCGGAAATCCCCCTCAGCCGCGAGGACGGCTGAGCCGGCTGGCGCGGGCGAGATCGCCGATGCGGTGATCGATCGGATCGGCGGAAAGGCGCCGGAGCGCCGGCAGCACTCGGAAATCCCACCTGTCGACCAGGCCATTGCCCTGCGTGAGCAGGCACCAGAGCTGTACGACCTGTGGCTGAAGGTCGCGCAGGAGAAGGCCAGCACAGCCAGCTACGTCGACCGGGCCCCGTACGAGATACCCGAGCGGCTTGCCCAGAGCGGCCGGCCGCGGGCTCTCGGCGCCCTGGTAATCGTCCTGTCCTTCTGCGGTTACCTCGCCTGGCTCGGCGGCCCCGGCCCGTACATCGGCGGGCTCCTCGCCATCCTCGACCTCATCGTCATGTTCGGCATGTTCTTTGGCCTGCGACCGGACCGACTGCCGGACGCGCAGCCGGACCCGCGCAACCGCGGGAAACGGCGACTCTGATCGCGCGGAGCGGCGGCGCGGCGGCGCCTGGGCTACCGGGCGCCGTCCGCCGTCTCAGCCGTTAACCTGAGGCGGGAGGTAACCCGCCAGTGCTCGAAGGCAATTTGCTCGTCGACGCCCACGTCCACGTGGCCAGGCTCCCGACGCTGTCATCCGACTGGCAGGCCTGGCGAGCGGCGTTCGGCGAAGCCAGCTCGATCGAGCAGCTCTACGACGACCAAGGCGTGCCGCTGCCCGCGGCCGTCGACGAGTACTTCGCCGCCGAGGGCGCCGACCATGTTCTGCTGTTCACCGAGCACAGCCCCAAGACGACGGGCATTCAGCCCATTGCGGACTTGCTGCCGCTGTCCGACTACAACCCGCAGCGGTTCCGCCTCGTGGCGAACATCAACCCGCACCTGCACTACCCGGTCGCGGCCGAGCTGGCACGCCAGGTCGCCTTCGGCGCCGTGGCGTGCAAGATCCATCCTGTGCACGGCGGATTCGAGCCCGCCGACCGGATGCTGTACCCCGCTTATTCCTGGGCCGAGGAACGGGGTCTTCCGGTCATAGTGCACTGCGGGACGTCGACGTTCGCCGGGTCGGTCAACGCCTACGGCGACCCTGCGCTGCTTGACCCGCTGTTCCGCGATTTCCCTGGCCTCACCGTCGTGCTCGCCCACGGCGGCCGCGGCTGGTGGTATGACCAGGCAGCCTTCCTGGCGCTGATGCGGCCGACCGTATGGCTGGAGGTGTCAGGCCTGCCGCCGCAGCGGCTCCCCGACTACTACGGCGCGGCGCTCCCGCGGCTCGCCGCCAAGATGATCTTCGGCACCGACTGGCCGGGAGTGCCAGGAGTACAGCGGAACGCCCGTGCCCTGCAGAAGGTCCTGCTGGAGGCCGGCTGCGCCGGAGGCGATGTCGCGGCGGCCCTGGGCGCCAACGCGGCCCAGGTCTTCGGCCTGATCAGTACGTCGTAGCGGGCTGCGCCGCACTCATCGGCCGGTCACGATGCCAGCCCCGTCGTTCCACCAAGCAAGCGATTGGTTAGCTCTGGCCCCAGCGTGGTCTCAGCTCTAGTGTTACGACAAAGCACGACTCTGACTCACGGGAGAGTGGATGAAGACCAAGGCAGCGATCATGCGCGGAATCGGGCAGGACTGGGAGGTCACCGAGCTCGAGCTCGACCCGCCGAAGGCCGGCGAGGTCCTCGTCCGGTTCGCCGCCTCTGGCCTCTGCCACTCCGACGAGCACACTCGCAGCGGCGATCTCACTGGCCGGCTGCCGCTCGTGGGCGGGCATGAAGGCGCGGGCGTGATCGAGCAGGTCGGCGAGGGCGTCACCCGGCTCAAAGCGGGCGACCATATCATCTGCTCGTTCCTGCCCGTCTGCGGGCACTGCCGCTGGTGCTCGACCGGCAAGTCCAACCTCTGCGATCTCGGTGCCACGATTCTTGACGGCTGCCTCCTTGACGGGACCTACCGGTTCCACACCGAGGAAGGCGAGGACGTGGGCGGCATGTGCATGCTCGGCACGTTCTCCCAGTACGCCACGGTGTCCGAGAATTCCTGCGTGAAGGTCGATGACGACCTGCCGCTGGACAAGCTGGCGCTGATCGGGTGCGGCGTACCGACCGGATGGGGCTCGGCCGTCCACGCGGCCGGGGTCGAGCCAGGCGACACGATCGTGATCTACGGTATCGGCGGCATCGGGATCAACTCGATCCAGGGCGCGGCCCTGGCCGGCGCCGCCAACGTGATCGCCGTCGACCCGGTCGCCTTCAAGCGTGAGTCCGCCGAGCAGCTCGGCGCCACGCACAGCTTCGCGACCGCGGGCGAGGCCGCCATGGCCATCCACGGGCTGACCAGGGGCGTGATGGCCGACAAGGCGATCATCACCACGGGCACTGTCAGCACCGAGGTCGTCACGGACGCGTTCAACACCATCCGCAAGGGAGGCACGGTCGTGGTCACCGGGCTTGGCGACCTGGTATCCAACAACATCCAGATCAACAGCTCGATGCTGACGCTGATGGAAAAGCGGATCCAGGGCAGCCTGTTCGGGTCGGGCGACCCGTTCCACGACATCCCGCGGATGGTGGAGCTCTACCGCTCAGGCGACCTCAAACTGGACGAGCTCATCACGACGACCTACGACCTCGAGCAGATCAACCAGGGCTACCAGGACATGCTGGACGGCAAGAACATCCGCGGCCTTATCTTGTATGGCTCAGCCTGACATTCCTGCGGCTCCGCAGGTCATCGGCCTGCAGCGCGAGCGCGAGGTACTGACGGTCGCGCTGGAGGCCGGGCGGCATGTCGTCCTGGAGGGGCCGCCGGGAACCGGCAAGTCGACGCTGCTGCGGCACATCGCCCGAGACCTCGGCACCCGGGTTGTGTTCGTGGAGGGGAATGCCGAGCTCACTCCCGCCCGGCTGATCGGCCAGTACGACCCGGCGCAGGTCCTGGCCGAAGGCTACGTGGCCGCGAGCTTCACCGACGGCCCGCTGCTGCAGGCGATGCGGGCCGGAGCGCTGCTGTACCTGGAGGAGTTCAACCGGGTACCGGAGGAGACACTCAACGTCCTCATCACGGTGCTGACCGAGGGCGAGATCGCGGTGCCGCGGCTGGGCCTGGTCAAGGCCGATCCTGGCTTCCGCCTCATCGCGGCGATGAACCCGTTCGACGCGATCGGCACGGCCAGGGTGAGCCACGCCATCGCTGACCGGATCTGCCGGGTGGTCCTCGGTTACCAGGACGCGGCCGGAGAGCGCCGGATCACCTCAGCCCAGACCGGCCGGGCCGGGCTGGAGGTCGACCTGGCGGTCACGCTGACCAGGGCCACGCGCGAGCACCCCGACGTGCGGATGGGGTCCTCGGTCCGCGGCGCGATCGACCTGGTGCTCCTGCTGGCCGGGCTCATGGCGCTGCGGCAGGAGCCCAGGCTGGCCAGGGAGACCGCCCGCGATGCCGTCCAGGCCGCGCTGTCGGGCCGGATCAGGATCGCCGACGGCTGCGACCGGTCGCCTGAGTCGGTGCTGGACGAGCTGCTTGCCGGGATCTGGCCTCAGGACCAGGAAGGTCCCCGCCTCGGTCCCGAGCCGGAGAGCGCCGGCGACGATCGGGCCGGCCGGGGAAAAGCTGACGGCCCGCAGCCTGATGCGGGCCCCGTGGCATCCCGGTCGAGCCTGAGGCGGGACCGGCAGGCCGGCGGCGCCCGCCGCACCAGGAGCCGCGCCGAGCTGGCCAGCCAGCACGCTGCCTTCTCCAACGTGTCGCCCGAGGCCGGGACGATTGACGACCAGGCTCTCAGCGACCTGCTGGCTACGGACCCTGACTCGGCCGCCCGGCTGCTGGCCGACCTCACGCAGGCCACCGACGCCCGGCTGCGCGCCGCCGCCCGGCGACTTGCCGCGCGAGTGTTCGTCCAGCTGGCGGCCGTCGGGCAGCACAAGTCCCGTGGCGTGCGGCGCATCGGCCCCGGCCGGCCGGGCGACGGGGACCTCGACCTGGAACAGACGATCAGCGCCATGTCCGGCACCTGGCCGCCGCGGTCCGATGAGATAGCCACGAGGGACTGGCGCGCCCGCCAGCGGGCTGTCTGCCTGCTAGTCGACTCGAGCGGTTCCATGTACGGGCTGGCCCTGGCAATGTCGGCAATCGCCGCAGCCGGGGTGATCCTGGCCGCCGACAGCCGGCTGGATCCTGGCGTGCTCGCGTTCAGCGGAACGGTGACCGTGCTGCAGCCGCGCGGAGTCCGCCGGCCGCCGGCCGACGTCATCGGCGAACTGCTCGCCCTGCGCGGGCACGGCCTGACGGACCTGGCCGCCGCACTGCGAGCCGCGTCCGCCGAGCTCGCGGGCTCTCCCGGCTACCGTGAGGTCATCCTGCTGTCGGACTGCCTGGCTACCGCGGGCGGTGACCCGGCGGCCGCGCTGACCGGGATCGACCGCCTGCACGTGCTCAGCCCGTTGCCCGTGCCCGAGGCGGCGACCGCCGGAGCGGCGCTGGCCCGCGCCGGTGGCGGGCGCTGGCGCGAGGTCAGGACGCTGTCCGAGCTCGGCCCGGCCCTGACCGCGATGCTGTCGGCGGGCTAGGGCCGGCCAGCGCCGGCGGCTACGTCGCCGCTGGTCATGCCCCGACTGACCGGGGCTGCGTAGGCGTGCGAGTGGCTCTGGGCACAGCCGGCCGCGACGACGCACAGGACGGCGATCGCCGCCGCCGCTGACCCTCTCGCGACCACCCGCCGATGGCGCTGGCTGACCAGGAACCAGATCACGCCAACCGCGGTCATGACCAGCGCGACGAAGAAGTTCAGCCGCAGGCCAAGGAAGTATGCCGACGAGTCGACCCTGATCGTCTCCTCGAAGATCCGGTACCCCGAGTAGCCGGCGACGTACAGCGCGAACAGGCCAGGCGGCCTGATGGTCCGGTGGTGGCCCAGCCAGACCAGGAAGGCGGCCAGCGCCAGGTCGAAGATCAGCTCGTAGAGGAACGAGGGCTGGAACGTGCTGAACCGGACGTCGGCTGCCGGGATCCCGCCTTCTATCCGCGCCGCCCTGGAGACCTCAAGCGCCCAGGGAAGCGCGCTCGGCTTTCCGAAAAGCTGCTGGTCGAAATAGTTGCCGACGCGCCCGATCGCCTGCGCCACGAGCAGCGCAGGAGCTACCGCATCCATGAACAGCGTCACGCTTGCCCCGGCCCGGCGGACGCGCCACGCCCCGACCAGCGCGCCAGCGGCGATCCCGCCCCATACGCCGAGCCCGCCATTCCAGATCGCGAGCGGTCCCCACCACTCGTGCTTGGGCGTGATGTCGAACGGCGTGGTGATGTCGAAGTAGATCCTGGCGCCGATGATCCCGGCCGGAACTACCCACAGGGCGATGGTCTGGACCAGATCGGGGTCGCCGCCGGCGGCCGCCCAGCGGCGCCGGGTTATGTAGATGGCCAGCGCAATCCCGACCACGTACATGAGCCCGTAGAAATGGACGAACAGCGGTCCGACGTGGAACCCGCTGATCGGAGGGCTCGGGATGAACGCCAGCGTGTGCATCGCCATTGGTAGTCAGGCTACAACCGGCGCTGCCGCCTGCCCTTGGGCCCTGTGGCCCGGGCAGGCGGCAGCTGCCGAGTCGTTACCGGGGCGTAACCGCTGCCAGCGCGAACGCCAGCAGCGAGTTCGCGGTGTAGTCGTCGGCCGGCTCGACCGTCGGCCAGCTGACGACGTTGTCCTCGTATCCGGCCGTCTTAGTGTTGAACGGCTTGAAGTTACCTGCGCTGCATGCCTTCATGCCCTGAACCGTGCCGAGCCCGATGAAGTTGCTGAGGCTGCTCGGGCCGTCGGTGGTCGCACCCAGCTGGATGTTGCCCTTTCCGGTCAACGAGCCCGCCAGGTTCGCGATCTCGCTCTGCATGCAGTGCGGGTACGTCGTTCCGGCTCCGACCACGAACGAGCTGCCCCATCCGTTGGCGCCGAGGTTGAAGTTCAGCTGCTGCTGGGCGAACGCGGCGAACTGGCTCGACCCGCCGTAGTGCTGATACAGCGCGTTGGTGATGAAGATCCCGAAGGCGTGCGGGGTGGCGTCGCTCGGCCCGAGCGCCGTCGCCAGCTCGAATGGATCGCCCTTGGCCCAGTTCTCGCCGAGCCGCAGCTGCGCGGCCATGTCGTTCAGCAGCGCCTGCGGGGCGATGACCGGCTTGCTGCCCCAGCCGTAGTGCGCCTCGCGCATGGCCTGAAGCAACTCGGCCTCGCCCAGCGCGCCGTTGTCGTACAGGTTCAGCGTGTCGCCGCCGACCGGGTGGCCCTGCTTGATGTACTGCCGGGCCCAGAACGCGGCTGTCTGCAGGTCCGCCTGCAGCTGCGGGCGCGGGGCGTGCAGCGCCTCGTCGGCGAGCGCCATCTCGGCTGCGCCCCAGAGCATGTCGCTCTTCCACTCGGTGCCAGGGTAGTAGTCCCAAGGGAACGTGGTCACGATCTGGCCGACGTGGGTGGTTTTGGCCATGGCGTAGATGCCGCGGGCGAGCGACAGCAAGTGCCTGGCCTGCGCCGGGTCGCTGCGCGCGTCGAGCTGGGCCGCCAGCGCGAAGTCGGCAGCGAACCGGCCGGCGAACTCGGGACTGAACTTCTTTCCGGGCGGGGCCGCCTCGAACACAGGCCTGTACTTGACGTAGTACGCGGTCGGGCCAGGGTTCCCGCCCTTCTTCACGTCCATCCGGTCCTCGGCCTGGGGCAGGAACCAGAAGTTGTAGTCACCCTGGATGGTGTTGCTGGCGTTCCCGTTGCCGATGCCGACCTGGATGTAGAGGACCTTCTTCGACGGGTTCCACAGCTTCTCCAGCCACTGCAGGCCGTACTGGGCCTCGGGCTCCAGGGTCGAGTACGCGCCGGGGAAGTCACGCGCCGCCATCAGCAACAGGCCGTCGGCGTAGCTCGCGGTGTAGGCGAACTTCTCGTAGCCGCCGCCGGCATCGAACCATCCGCCGGCCACGTTCACCGGGCCGCCGATCTTGTGCAGCGTGCCGAGCAGGTTGTCATTGTCGTCGTACTTCGGGTCCGCGTACACGTACGCGTGCTCGTCGGTCAGGTTCGCGGGCTCGCGCTCCAGCACGGAGTGGACCACGTCGGGACCGTCGCGCTCGGAGGTGAAGTAGCGCACCGCGTTGATCACGAGCTGGTGATACAGGGCCGCCGGGCTCGCAATGCGGAACGCGGGCGATCTCGCGGTCAGGCCGTCTGCGGTCGCGGTGACGCGGTAGGTCCCGGGCCAGTGCAAGGCGGTGAAGTTCAGTTCGTAGACAGCCCGGTACGTCGAGTTCCAGCTGCCCGCATAGTCGCTGGACCGCCCGTAGAGCTCGACTCCGCGGTCACCGGAGACGCGGAAGCTCACGCTTGCGACCTTGGCTGGCAGCATGACAAACGCGATCTTGCTAGCGTTCTCGGCGTACCCAACCTGGTTGACCCGGACCTCGGCGGGCACCGGCTTCGCAGCCGCCGCCCCTGCCGCCATCATGGGCAACGTGCCCGCTAGCACCCCCGTAGCTACAAGTCCAATCCCCCAAACCCTTTTCCGCACGATCCGACCTCCGCGATCCGGAACTGATTGTTAGGAAACCTACTAAACAAATAGAACCGTTCACAAGACCGGAACGAGATGGTTCCCCCGACTGTCGCTCCGCCCGCGCTGCCGTCCTCCGAGCGGACCCGGCGGGCGGGGCAGGCTGCCGTCATGCGGGCCTGGGGCGACGGCCGGGCCGGACGCCGACGCGAAGGCGCCCTCACCTGGATCCGTCCCGCGCGGCGCACATGGCTTGCCCGCGCGCCGGTGCGTGGGTAGCGTGCCTAGCGACGAAGGGGCGGGGGCGCGGTGGCGAACTCTGAGCAGGACGGATGGGTCATGCGCCGCCCGGCACCTATAGGCGGCGCTACGCCGCCAGAGATGTCGACCGGCAACGAGGACGACGACGAGCTGCTGAAGCAGATCGCCGCTCGCGAGTCGCTGGACAAGCCACGGCGGTGGCAGCACTATCTGCATGTTCCGACCGAGCAGGTCGCCTACGGCGTGGCCGCCCCGCTGGACGCGCTGGGCACCGCGCGGCTGCCTGGTACGGAATATGACGGCTGGCAAGCCAGCATGGAATGGGACGAGAAACTGGATGGCCGCGACTGGCCCGACTCACTCGAATGAGGGCTTACGATCCCTGGTGCGCTTGAGCTCGAAGAACCCGTCCGCCTCGGTTACCAGCACGAGCCCGTCCCACAACCGACCCGCCGCCTCGCCCTTC
>JASHOL010000267.1 GCA_030041135.1 Streptosporangiaceae bacterium
TCAGATAGGGCGACCTCGCGCGGCTTTGAGGGTTGATAGCCCAGTATTACGCTCCAAATGTGGGGAACGACGGCGAGGTACGGGCCGCAGGGGGCGACCTGCGCACGTCAGACCCTGAGTCGATACCGTGCCAGCCGACTGAGCCAGACCGGTCAACGGGGGCGCGCACGGATGATGCCGAGGCAGCCCTGGGGACTGATATCGGCGCGCTCGTCGACGTCAGCCCAGGGGACGCCGCCAGCCCGAAGGTCGGCACACGCCCGGACGGCAGCACAAGCCGGAACGGCAGCACAAGCCGGAACGGCAGCACAAGCCCGGATGGCTGCCCAGACCGGGACGCAGCCACAGACGCCGACGCCAGCCCAGACCAGGACGCAGCCACAGACGCCGACGCCAGCCCAGACCTCGACGGCATCGCGAGCTCCGACGCCAGCCCAGTCTGCGACGAGACCGAATCAGGGCGACGCAGGTCCTGGGTGACCGAGATGGTCGTGCTCGTCGTTCTGGCATTGCTGCTGACCATCGCGGTGAGGGCGTTCCTTGTCCAGCCGTTCCGGATTCCATCGCAGTCGATGGAGAACACCCTCCTGGTGAACGACAAGGTCCTGGTGGACAAGCTTGTCGGTCATGTGAGCCAGATCCAGCGGGGCGACATCATCGTGTTCAACGGGACTGGGTCCTGGAATCCGCCAAGCCCTTCGCATGGCGACAGCGTGCTCACTCGGGTTCTTCACGAAGTGAGCGGGCTGTTCGTTTCCGGCGCCGGCCAGACCTACTACATCAAGCGCGTGATCGGACTTCCGGGTGACCATGTCAGCTGCTGCAACGCCCAGGGCCTGATCACGGTCAACGGCGTTGCTCTGCATGAGAGCGCCTATCTCTACCCAGGCAGCCAGCCGTCGTCTGTCCGGTTCAGCATCGTGGTACCGCCGGGCCGCTTGTGGGTGATGGGCGACAATCGCGCCGACTCGCAGGACTCGCGGTTCTTCATGTGTGGCGTACCGGACGCGCAGTGCAACTCATGGGACCGCGACGGGACCGTCCCAGAGAACATGGTCGTCGGGCGTGCCTTCATGATCGTCTGGCCGCCGAGCCGGGTACGGCTGCTGTCGGTGCCGCCGACCTTCAACCAGCCTGGCCTTAATTCGCCTAAGCGGCGGCCAGGCAAAAGCCGGCAGCACGGGCGGCGGCTGGACGCCAGGCGACATCACGCCAGCGGACCGCAAGCCGGAGGACCACATGCCGGCGGAGCAGGCGCCGGCGGACCGCAAGCCGCCGATCGGGGCGCCGATGCCCGGCCGACCGCAAGCCGGGTTGGACCTGGCGGCGGCACATCGGCAGGTGTCGGCATAGAGGCTTCGCCAGATGGCCTGCTCGGACTGGCCGCCGACGAGGGAGTGCGGGTCGTTCCCGCCGATCCGCTGCCGCTGTGGGTCGTCGGCATCGGCGTGGCCGTTCCGCTGACGCTGCTGGAGCGAACAGTCAGGCTCCGGCGCCGTCGCAGCCGACGCGCCTAGCCGACCCGCCAAGCCAACCCGCCTAGCCGACCCGCCAAGCCAACACGCCTAGCCGACCCGCCAAGCCAACACGCCAAGCCGACCCGCCAAGCGGTCGGGCCAGGTGGTCGCGCGGCACCAACTCAGCCTGGAAGCGTCGCCCGCCCGAGGTCCGGTGGCGCGCCAGCCGCGAAGGTATGCGCCAGGCACACCTGGGCCAGTGCGTCGCTCAGTTCCGGGCTCGAGGCGGATTGCGCCGGGTAACCGCAGAGCAAGCCGAACGAGTATCGGCTGGCCATCTCATTCCAGAGCGCCTCGGTGTCGATGGCCGCGCCGACCTGGCCGGACTCCCACAGCAATCCGACCATCTCGCCGAAAACGCGGACGGCCGTCGCCGTCTCGGTAGCGTGCTGGATCACCGGGCTGATGACCTGCCAGAACGCGGCCGGGTCGGGCCAGCCGTTGACCATGAATTCGGCGAGGGTTCCGGCAGCGTCAAGATCGACATAGGTACCGTCAGCCCTGGCCGCCTCGATGTCCACTCCCGCCGGTTCCATCCATGCCTGGAGCGCGAGGCGATGGGCCGGCGTAGCTATTACGACAGCTACACCACCGGTCCTGAGAACTCCATGGAGGAACTCGGCCACCGTCTCGGTGAGGTCGCGGTCGTCAGCGTAGAAGGCCACGACATGACCGTCGTGACCACCCGCTGGAGCGCTCTTGTTCACCTTTTGTCTCCAGCACACAGGTGACCTCTGCCGCTTACGATCATGTACCTACCGTCATGCGGACGAGTTATGCGTGCTGTGCCAGGCCAGTTTCCCCGGCAGGTCCGTCCTTCGGCCCGCCAGCCGGCAGTCAGCCGGAGGCGGCGACATCGAGCGCCGCCAGGTAGCCAAACGTCATGGCTGGCCCGATCGTGGCCCCGGGCCCGGCGTAGCTGCGGCCCATGACCATCGCGCTGGTGTTCCCGGCTGCGTAGAGTCCGTCGATCGCCGTGCCGTCGGCGCGCAGGACACGGGCTCGCTCATCTGTGCGCAGGCCGCCCTTGGTGCCGAGGTCGCCGGGAACTATCTTGATCGCGTAGTAAGGCGCCTGGGCCAGCGGAGCGAGGTTGGGGTTCGGCTTGCAGTTCGGATCACCGTAATACCGGTCGTAGGCCGAGTCACCGCGGCCGAAGTCCTCGTCTTTCCCGGTCCTCGCGAAGTCGTTGAACTTCTCCACGGTCTTGACCAAGCCGTCGGCCGGCACGCCGATCTGCTCGGCCAGGGCGGCCAGCGAGTCCGCCTTTACCACTGCGCCGGACCGGTACCAGCGCCGCGGCAGCTGCTTGCGGGGCGGGATCCCGGTGAACACGTACCGGTTCCTGTACCGCTGGTCGGCGATCATCCAGCATGGGATGTGCGGGTTGTCCTCAGTGTGCTTGTCGTACATGGCGTGCACGGCATCCACGTACGGCGCTGCCTCGTTGACGAACCGCTCGCCGGCCTTGTTGACGAAGATGCAGCCCGGCAGGCTGCGTTCAGCCAGGCAGAACACCGGCCCGCCGGTAAGCGGGATCGACGGGCCCCACCAGGCGTCGTCCATGAGTTCGAGCACTCCGCCGACCGCTTCGCCCGCGACGATGCCCTCGCCGGTGTTGCCCGGAGAGCCGACCGTCCACTCGGTGCCGATCGGCGCCCGCTGATAGCGCTCGCGCATCTGCCGGTTCCGCTCGAACCCGCCGCTAGCCAGCAGGACGCCGCGCCTGGCCCGCACGACCAGTGGCTGGCCGTCCCGCGCCACCTGCACTCCGGCGACCCGGCCGTCCTCGGTGACAAGGCCGGTCATCTCGGTGTCGAGCCAGACCGGCACGCCGGCGTGCGCCAAACCGACCCGCAGCCCGGCCGCCAGCGCCTGCCCCATGCTCAGCAACTGCCGCTTACGCATCTTCGTGATGATCATGCGGCCAGTCACCCTGGCCGTGGTCCACACGGCCCGCGGATGCGAGGTGCCGAGGCTCATCCACCGGTAGTTGGCCTGAGTCACCGTGATCCCGGCGGGCGCCGGCAGGTAGGGCGGTCGCAGGTGCGCCAGTTCCTGGCCAAGGAGGCGGCCGTTCAGCAGCGCAGGCTCAACCGACCGGCCGCTGGCCTTACCGCCCGGTGCCTCCGGGTAGTAGTCGGAGTAGTTCGGCACCCACTCGAAGCCGAGCGGCGTATTGGCCAGGACCAGGTCGAGCATCGCCGGGCCGTGCTCGAGGAACGCCGACCGCAGGCCCTCGGGCACCGCTTCGCCCGCGACGTGCACGAGGTACTCGGCGGCCTGCTCGGGCGTATCGGAAATGCCCGCGCGCCGCAGCACCGAGTTGCCGGGTATCCACACTCCACCACCGGAACGAGCCGTGGACCCGCCGAAGTACTCCGTCTTCTCGATCACGACCGTGCTCAGGCCACGAACGGCCGCGGTGAGCGCGGCGGTCATTCCGGCGGCCCCGCTCCCGATGACGACGAGGTCGAACTCGGGCTCGCCAGCAGCCATCGGGTCTCCCTCGTCGCGCGGGTCGTGCCGGACCTGGGGTCGCGCCTGCCCAGGCTGCGGTCAACGGGGCCGACCATGCCGCCGTCGGCCTCGGTGGAGTCGGTGGAGTCGGTGGAGTCGGCGCGAGCTACGCCCATACTAGAACACGTTTCAGTTTTGACCAGGTGCCAAGGACAGCTGGTCATGCCGCGGGCGCGGTGCGCCATGCTCTGGGTCATGAACGTTGATGACCTGCAGCGCGCGCTCGGCCGAATCGTGATCGAGGCGGCCTACCTCGAGCAGCTCGCCGCCGCGGTCACGAGCGCGCTGGGCGTCGACTGCTTGCGCATCGGGGATCAGCTGAGGCTTGAACTCGGGCACCCGGTTAACGCCGAGATCAGCTAGCTGACCGCTGCGCCGCCGAGGACGCCGCCGCCGGGCCTTGCACCCGGCGCCTAGTCGGACTAACGTCTGGACACATGTCCGACTCTTTGGCGACGGAGCCGACCCGGCGGCTGCTGACGCCCCGGCAGGCCGACACCGTGCACCGGCTGACGGAGGCCGGGATCGAGGAAGTCCGCGAGTCTGGATACGAGAACCTGAGCATCCGCGACGTGGCGCGCCGCGCCGGTGTCGCGGCCGCCACCGCCTACACGTACTTCGCGTCCAAGGATCACCTGCTCACGGAGATCTTCTGGCGCCGGCTGAACGCGCTGCCGCCGGTCGATCGCAGCAAGCAGCCGGCCAAGCGCCGGGTCATCGCCGTCCTGCGTGAGCTGGCCCTGCTCGTGTCAGCCGAGCCCGAGCTCGGGGCCGGGTGCACGGCGGCGATGTTCGGCAGCGAGCCGGACGTCCGGCAGCTCCGGCTCTACATCGGAATGAAGATTCACGACCGGATCGAGGAGGCCGCAGGGCCCGGCACCCCGGCGGCCCGGCTGCTCGAACTCGCCTATTTTGGCGCCATGGTCGAGGCTGGCCTCGGCTATACCACGTATGAGCGCATGGCGGACCGCCTGGCCGAGGCCGCCGAGCTGATCATGGAGTGACCCCCGATGACCGCACCGGTCACGTTCAGCCCTTATGACTATCAGATTCAGGACGATCCCTACCCCGTCTACGCCAGGCTCCGAGCTGAGGCACCGCTGTACCGGAACGAGGAGCTGAACTTCTGGGCGCTGTCGCGGCACGAGGACGTCGCGGCCGCATTCCGCGACTACACGCAGTTCTCCAGTACCAACGGCGTCTCCCTGGACCCGTCGGCCTCTGGCCCGAGAGCTCGCAGGACGATGTCGTTCCTGGCCATGGACCCGCCGCGGCACACGCGGATGCGGCGGCTGGTCTCCGCCGGGTTCACCCCGCGCCGGGTCGCCGGCCTGGAGCAGCGGATCCGCGAACTGGCGCGCAAGCACCTGGCGGCATGCCTGACTCAGGGCACGTTCGACTTCGTTGGCGAGTTCTCTGGCCTGCTGCCCATGGACGTGGTCTCCGAGCTAGTCGGCGTACACGAGGCTGACCGGGCGCAGCTGCGCGGCTGGGCCGACACGCTCCTGGACCGCGAAGACGGCCTGGTCGGCGTGCCGCGCGCCGCGGCCGAGGCGGCGCTCAACCTGATCGTGTACTTCGTCGAGATGGTGGCACAGCGCAGGGCCAGGCCCGATGGTGGCCAGGGTGACGGAGACGTGACGTCGGCCCTGCTCGCGGCGGAGATCGACGGGGACAAGCTGAGCGACGACGAGATTGTCGGCTTCCTGTTCCTCATGATCGTGGCGGGCAACGAGACGACCACAAAGCTGCTGGCCAATGCCATCTACTGGGGCTGGCGCAACCCCGCGCAGCTGGCTAAGCCGATGAGCGACCCGGCATTCATCCCGCGGTGGGTCGAGGAAACGCTGCGGTACGACTCGACCACTCAGGTCATTGCCAGGACCGTTACGAGAGACTTCACCGCGCACGGCCGGACGGTCGAGGCCGGGCAGCGGATCGTGCTGCTGATCGGCTCGGCTAACCGCGACCCGGCCGTGTTCTGCGACCCGGATCGCTACGACCTTGACCGCGACACCTCACAGCTGATCAGTTTCGGTTCCGGCCGGCACTACTGCCTTGGCGCGAACCTCGCCCGGCTGGAGGCAACCGTCGCCCTCACGGAGTTCGTCGGACGGGTCAGCCGATATGACGTCGACGAGGCCAAGGCCGAGCGGGTCCATTCGGCTAATGTCCGCGGCTTCACGAGACTGCCGGTGACCGTCGAGGTGCGCTGACGATGCCGCGGTTCGAACCGCACCCGGAGCGGCGCGCCTCGGTGGTCACCGGCGCTTCGTCGGGCATTGGCGCCGCGACCGCGATTGCCCTCGC
>JASHOL010000268.1 GCA_030041135.1 Streptosporangiaceae bacterium
GCCGCGACCGCGATTGCCCTCGCGGCCGGCGGGCACCCGGTCGCGCTCGGCGCACGGCGCAGCGCGCGGTGCGAGGAACTCGCCGCGTCGATCCGGGCCGGTGGCGGCGAGGCAATCGCGCTGCCGCTCGACGTGTCCGACAGCGAGGCCGTAAAGAGCTTCGTGGCGGCAGTCAGCGACGAACTCGGCCCGGTCGAGATTCTCGTAAGCTGCGCGGGCGATGCCGAGGTCGAACTCGTGCACGCGACCGACCCTGGCGAATTCCTCCGTCAGGTCGACGTGAACCTGGTCGGCGCCCACCGCCTGGTATCGGCGATCGTGCCTGGCATGGTGTCCCGGCAGCGCGGCGACGTCGTGTTCGTCTCGTCCGACGTGGCCCGCACGCCCCGGCCACGGATGGGCGGGTACGTCGCGGCCAAGAACGGGCTCGAGGGCATGGCCAGGGCCATGCAGATGGAACTGGAGGGCACGGGCGTGCGGGCCTCGGTCGTCCGGCCTGGACCCACGCTGACCGGGATGGGGATGGCCTGGGATGCGGGCAGCGTCCAGGTGCTCCTTGATGACTGGGTCACGTGGGGCCTGGCCAGGCACCCGAACTTCCTGCGCCCGTCCGACATCGCCGCCGCGGTGATGGCGATCGTCTCGACCCCGCGCGGCTCGCACCTCACCCTCATCGAGATCCAGCCGGAGGCGCCGCTGGCGCGTCGGGAAGGCAGCACGTGACGCCGCTCGAGTCTCGCCTGGTGTCCGGTGGCGGGGAACGGGGCCACCTTGAGGAGCTACGACGCGATCCCATCGCGCTGATGCGCAGGGTGCGGGCCGAGTGCGGTCACGTCGGCCGGTTCGACCTGGCCGGCCGCCCGGTGATCCTGCTGTCCGGCGCGCAGGCTAACGAGTTCTTCTTCCGCGCGCCGGACGAGGACCTCGACCAGGCGGGCGCCTACCCTTTCATGACGCCGATCTTCGGCGCCGGAGTCGTGTTCGATGCCTCGCCAGAACGGCGCCGCGACGCGCTGCACAACCAGGCCCTGCGCGGCCACATGATGCGCGGGCACGCGCAGACGATTGCCGATGAGGTTGACCGGATGGTGGCCGGCTGGTCCGACGCCGGCGAGATCGACCTGCTTGACTGGTTTGCCGAGCTCACGATCTACACCTCGTCGGCCTGCCTGATCGGTACCAAGTTCCGCAACCAGCTGGACAGCCGGTTCGCCGCCCTGTATCACGACCTCGAACGCGGCACCGACGCCCTGGCGTTCGTGGATCCGTACGCGCCGATCGACAGCTTCCGGCGGCGGGACGCGGCCAGGGCCGGGCTGGTGAGGCTGGTCAGTGACATCATGGCCGACCGGGTGGCAGCCGGGCCGCCTGACCGCACCGACCGGGACTTGCTGGACGTGCTGATGTCGCTGCGCTCGCCCGACGGCCTCGCGATGTACTCAGCGGACGAGATCACGGGCATGTTCATCTCGATGATGTTCGCGGGCCATCACACCAGTTCGGGGACGGCCGCCTGGACGCTGATCGAGTTGCTGCGCCACCCGGGCCAGATGACGGGCGTGACTGCCGAGCTTGACCGCTTGTACGGGTCGGGGCAGCAGGTGTCGTTCCAGGCGCTGCGCGAGATCCCGCGGCTGGAAGCCGCCGTCAAGGAGGCCCTGCGGCTGCATCCACCGCTGATCCTGCTGCTGCGCGCCGCGACCAGGGACATGGAGGTGCTGGGCTACCGGGTCCCGGCCGGAGCCCTGGTCGGCGCGACTCCGGCGATCTCCAACCGGATACCCGAGGACTTCCCTGAGCCCGACGCGTTCGTGCCTGAGCGCTACTCGGAGCCGCGACAGGAGGACCTGATCAATCGCTGGACCTGGATCCCGTTCGGCGCCGGCCGCCATCGCTGCGTGGGCGCCAACTTCGCCATGATCCAGCTCAAGGCAATATTCTCCGTGCTGTTGCGGGACTGGACGTTCGAACTCGCGCAGCCGCCCGACAGCTACCGCAACGACCATTCGAAGATGGTGGTCCAGCTCGCTCAGCCCTGCGTTGTGCGCTACCGCAGGCGGGCGGTCGGCTGATGCGGATCGAGGTTGACCTGGATCTGTGCCAGGGTCACGCGATGTGCGAGCTGGAGGCCCCTGACGTCTTCTCGGTGCCGCGCAAGGGCAAGGTCAGCGTGCTCGACCCGACCCCGCCAGAAAGCGCACGCGCCGCGGTCGAGGCGGCCGTGCGGTACTGCCCGACCCAGGCGATCAGGCTGACCGACGACTGACCACCCGAACCCGACGGCCCACGCTGGAGGTGGCCATGAGCCCGTTCCCCCGCGCGGAACTCGAAGAAATGGTGCAGCGCTGGCTGGAAGCCAACCGGCGCTGCGAGGACCAGGGCGACTGGCGCCCGCTCGCCGCCATGTATGCCGAAGATGCGACGTACGGCTGGAACATGGGCCCTGGCGAGGAGTTCATGGTGGCCGGACGCGAGCAGATACGCGACGTGGCGCTGGCGCTGGAGATGGGCGGGCTCGACGGCTGGTCGTACCCGTACCAGCGGGTGCTCATCGATGACGTGCAGGGAGAGGTCGTCGGGTTCTGGAAGCAGGTCGCCGGCGCGCGGCGTCCTGACGGCAGCAGCTACGTGGTCGCCGGGATCGGAGGGAGCTGGTTCTCTTACGGCGGGAACTGGCAGTGGAGCTGGCAGCGCGACTTCTTCGACCTCGGCAACGCCACCGCACTGTTCCTGGAGATGATCAGGACTGACGCGCTGTCCGACGGGATGCGGCGGCGAATGGAGCGGTCGGCGTCCGGTGAGAAACTGCCAGGTCACTACCGCATCGGCGAAGGCCCGGTCGAACTCTGGTAGCGCAATCGCGCCGCCGGGAGAGCGTCCGGCGCGCCTTCCTGGCTGGCAGCTCGGGTCTGATTCATCGACCCAGGCAGTCGGAAATCGCCTCGGCAACGGCCGTGACTGTGTTGAACTCCTGCAAAACTCCCTGGGATGACTTCGCAGCATCCCGCTGAATGGCAGACAGGTCGGCGGAGACCTTGCTGCCTCGCGGAGCTTCGTGCACAGCCTCTGCGAGGAGCGCCAGATCCTTGGTGCCGTCTTTACCCGCAGGCTGTTCGAGAGCCCATTTGTGGAATGTATCGCAGGCGGAATTGACGGAGTGCTGCACCGGAGCCGCAGACGCTCCGCACCCGGCAATGACCACCATTGCTAGCCAAGGCACCATCCGCAAGGCTCGCATGGCTCACAGCTTAGAACTAACCGGTACCGTCACGCCCCTGACCGACAGTCTGAAGAGCGGAGCCCGCTGGACCGAGCGGGCCGTCAAGTGCTGCCAGAAAAATGCCCAGGAGATGGCGGCGTTGACAGGTGCGCGGCCTTGGCGGCCGCCGGAACCTCTCGGTCGGCTGTCAGCGGAACGTGCGGAGTGCCGTCGCGCATCGGCGGGAACTCGAACGTAGCCGCGGTGGTCGTCCTGGTCAGCGCCGTGATCTCGGCCTCGGGCAGGACTTCGGTGTCATCGTCGATGATCACCTCCCAGCGGCACACTGGTACCCGGCCGGCCGGCGCCCGCGGCGGCCGGTGCACCGCGCGGATTCGCGCCCGCGGGTTCACCGCCTGGGCGGTCACGTCGAACGTCCCGTCCTCGATCCCGTGGCACATGCTGCGCACCGGCCGCTCTCCGTAGGGCTCGACGTCGAGCAGCGCGCCGCACGAGCGTAGCTGAAAGAACCCGTGGTGCTCGTCCACGACCTCGTATTCGACGTCCATGTAGTGCTGCGCAAAGCCCGGATCTAGCTGCAATTGCTTGAATATCGCGGGAACGCCGTCGTCCTCGATATTCATGATCCGCCGGATTCGCTCGGTATAGATCGGGCTGGCGCCGCGCCACTCCTCGATGGCGAGTTGCTCGACCGCCTGCTGGCCGTACCTGAGCCCGATCGCGGCGAATACGGATCGGTCGAGCAGCTGGGCGATGAGCGCGAACTCGCGAACGAGGCGTACCAGCGCCTCCTTAGACAAGTCCTCATACCGGAAGTCAGGGTCGAATTCGCCTGAGTAGTCCTTGCGCTCGGCCATAGACTGAACTGTAGTCTGGACACATGTCCGGAACAATGCCGCTCACAGCGGGCCGGCATGACTTCACGGGCAAAGTCGCGATCGTCACCGGGGCGGCGCAGGGCATCGGCGCGGCCTACGCTCGCGCACTTGCCGCCGCCGGCGCGGCGGTCGTGATCGCCGATCTCAGCTACGACGCGGGCGAGACGGTAGCCGAGGACATCCGGGCCAGCGCCGGTCAGGCCGAGTTCGCCAGGACGGACGTCAGCGATCCGGAGTCCGCCCGGGCGATGGCCGACCAGGCGGCCGAGCGGTTCGGCGGCATCGACTTCCTCGTCAACAACGCCGCGATCTACGGCGACATGCAGTTCGACCTGCTGCTGTCGGTGGACTGGGGCTACTACAAGAAGTTCCTCGGCGTGAACATGGACGGCGCGCTGGCCTGCACCCGCGCGTGTTACCGGCACATGCGCCGGCGCGGCGGCGGCGCCATCGTCAACCAGTCCTCCACCGCGGCGTGGCTGTACTCCGGCTTCTACGGGCTGGCGAAAGTCGGGATGAACGGGCTCACCCAGCAACTCGCGCACGAACTCGGCGGCATGGGCATCCGGATCAACGCCATCGCGCCGGGGCCGATCGACACGGAGGCGACCCGCAAGGTCGTCGGCACCGCGGCCGATGACCTGGTCAGGACGCTGGCGCTCAAGCGGATGGGACAGCCCGCCGACTTGGTCGGCATGTGCCTGTTCCTGCTGTCGGACGAGGCTGGCTGGATAACCGGCCAGATCTTCAATGTCGACGGCGGCCAGGTTTTCCGCTCATGACCGGCCGGGTCCCCTTCGGCTTCGTCGGACTCGGCCAGATGGGCCAGCCGATGGCGAGCCGGCTCGCCGACTGGCCAGGCGGGCTGATCGTGTACGACGCGGTTCCCGCGCGCATGGAGCCGCTGCAGGCCGGTGGCGCGACGGCCGCCACCAGCGTCGAGGAACTGGCCAGGTCGGCCGCGATCATCTCGGTGATGGTGCGCGACGACGACCAGGTGCGCGCGGTCGTCGAGGAGGCCGCGGCGCAGATCGCCGCGACGCGCGGACCCGGCGTCCCGGATCGGGCGGCGCCGCACGTCATCGCGATCCACTCGACGATCGGGCTGGGCACCGCCCGCGAGCTCGCCGCGCGCCACGGCAGTGCCGAGGTCGAGATCGTGGACGCGCCCGTCAGCGGCGGGTTCATGGGCGCGCGGGACGGCCGGCTCGCGGTGATGTTCGGCGGATCACGGGAGGCCTACGAGCGCTGCCGGGATCCGTTCGGCCGCTGGGCTGACCTGGTCATGTACATGGGCCCGGCCGGCGCCGGCACGCAGGCGAAGCTGGCGCGGAACCTGCTGCACTTCGTCGCGTTCACGGCCGCCGCCGAGGCCCAGCGGCTGGCCGAGGCGGCCGGCCTGGACCTGCGCAAGCTCGCCCGGGTCGTCCGGCACTCCGACGCGGTCACCGGCGGGGCCGGATCGATCATGCTGCGCCCGACGACGGCGCCGCTGGACGCCGCAGATCCGCTGCGGGAGATCCTGGAGCACGTCCGCGCGCTCGGCGAGAAGGACCTGGCGCTGGCCCTCGAGCTCGGCGCCTGCCTCGGCGTCGACCTGCCGATGGCCGAGTACGCGATGGCGAACTTCGCGGCCGGCCTTGGCCTGCCCGCACGGAAGGAACCCGAATGAGTGATGACCGGCGCCAGCGCGGCCTGGCCAAGATGAGCGAGGTCTACGGCTGGGAGGTGCAGGACGGTCCCGGCGACTTCTTCGGCCTGACCGTGGACCATCTGTTCGCCGACATCTGGACGCGGCCAGGCCTCACGCTCCGCGATCGCCGGCTCCTGCTCCTCGGCCTGCTGGTCGGCCAGGGCCTGCAGGACGTGGCCGACATCCAGATCGACGCGGCGCTGCGCCGCGGCGAGCTGACACCCGAGGAGCTACGCGAGATCGCGATTTTCCTGACCCACTACGCGGGCTGGCCCAAAGGCGCCCGGCTCAGCATGCAAACGGACAAGCTCATCGGCGAGCACGCGAAGAAGCAGGCCGCCGGCCGCTAGCTCACGGCCGAACCGAGAGGGAGTGCTTCATGCGGTACGGCGTCGTGCTGTTTACCAGCGACCGTGGCATCACCCCGGCGCAGGCAGCGCGGGCCGCGGAGGCGGCGGGCTTCGATACCTTCTACGTCCCCGAGCACACCCACATCCCGGTCCGGCGCGACGCACCGCACCCCCGCACGGGCACGCAGGAACTGCCAGACGTCCGCTACATGCGCACGCTGGACCCGTGGGTGTCGCTGAGCATGGCCGCCGCGGTGACCTCGAAGATCCGGCTCGGTACCGCGGTCGCGCTGCCGGCCGAGCATGACCCGATCACGCTGGCCAAGACGATTGCCTCGCTCGATCACCTGTCCGGCGGGCGGGTGGTGCTCGGGGTGGGGTTCGGCTGGAACACCGACGAGCTGAGCGATCACGGCGTTCCGGCCCGCCGGCGCCGGACCGTGGTGCGCGAGTACCTGGAGGCGATACAGGCACTCTGGTCACAGGACGAGGCCGCATACGAGGGCGAGTTCGTGACGTTTGGCCCGTCCTGGGCCTGGCCCAAGCCCGTCCAGCAGCCGCGAATCCCGATCATCGTCGGGGCGGGCGGGAGCGACAAGGCTTTCGCCTGGATCGCCAGATCGGGCGATGGCTGGCTGACCACGCCGGGCGAGACCGACCTGGAAGCCAAGGTCGGCCGGCTCCGGCAAGCCTGGCACGACGCCGGCCGCGCCGGGCACCCGCAGGTCCATGTGCTGGCGGGTAAGCCCGACCCGGGCACGCTCGCGCACTGGCAGGAAATCGGGGTCACCGACGTCGCGTTCGGCATGCCGGACCGGGCCGAGGACGAGGTGGTCGCCTACCTCGGCCGGCTGGCCGGACGCGTGGGCCTGGCATCGGTCAAGGTGCCGTGAGATGACCTCTCTGCCTGCACCGCAACTGCTGATCGACGGCAGGCTGCGCGCCGCCACGGGGGACACCTCGTTCCCGGTCATAAACCCGGCAACCGAGGAGATCATCGGCTACGCACCGGAGGCCGCCGGCGCGGACGCGGATGAGGCGATCGCCGCCGCGCGACAGGCGTTCGACGAGAGCGACTGGCCGCGGCGGCCCGGTTTCCGTGCGCACTGCCTGCGGCAGCTGAAGGCGGCCCTTGACCGGGATTTCGAAACCTTGCGCGAGATCACCATCGCCGAGGCGGGAGTGCCGCGGATGTGGACCGACGGCCCGCAGTTGCGGATGCCGGTGGACGGGGTCGACTACGTGACCGGGCTGCTTGATCATTACGAGTGGGAGACCGACCTCGGGACCGCGGCGCCGATGGGCATGCCCACGAGCCGGACGGCCGCGCGCGAGGCGGCGGGCGTCGTCGCGGCGATCACGCCGTGGAACTTCCCGACCCAGATCAACCTGGCCAAGGTCGTTCCGGCGCTGGCGGCCGGCTGCACGGTCGTGCTCAAGCCCGCGCCCGACACGCCCTGGGCCGGCGCGGAACTGGGCCGGCTCATCGCGGCGGAAACCGACATCCCGTCCGGTGTGGTGAACGTGCTGACGTCGGCAGGAGCCGCCATCGGACAGCAGCTCACCGCCGATCCGCGGGTCGACATGATCTCCTTCACCGGATCGACCGCGACGGGGCGGCTCGTAATGACGGCGGCCGCGGCGACGCTCAAGAAGGTCTTCCTGGAACTCGGCGGCAAGTCCGCCGCGATCGTGCTTGACGACTACGAGGTCACCGCCGCCGCGTCCCTGACCGCGTTCACCACGTGCATCCACGCCGGCCAGGGCTGCGCGCTCACGACTCGCCTGGTCGTGCCCCGTGCCGGGTACGACGAGGCGGTCGCGGCCTGCGCGAAGACGATGGCCAGCGTCCAGGTCGGCGACCCGCTCGATCAGGCAACCGTCTGCGGCCCGGTGATCTCCGCCGGGCAGCGCGAGCGGATCGAGTCCTACCTGCGGTCCGCGATTGACGACGGCGGCCGGTTCGCGTGCGGCGGCGGCCGGGTGCCGGGGCGGGAGACCGGGTTCTGGGTTGAGCCGAGCGTGATCGCAGGCCTGGACAACAGCGCTCGCGCGGCACGGGAGGAGATCTTCGGCCCGGTCCTGGTCGTGCTCGCCCACGACGGCGATGACAGCGCGATCGAGATCGCCAACGACTCACCGTACGGGCTCTCGGGCGCGGTATTCGGCACCGATCCGCAGCGAGCCCGGGCCGTCGCCCGCCGGCTGCGCACCGGCTCGGTCAGCATCAACGGCGGCGTCTGGTACGGGCCAGACGTGCCATTCGGCGGCTACAAACAGTCGGGGATCGGGCGCGAGATGGGCGTGGCCGGCTTCGAGGAGTACCTGGAGATCAAGTCGATGGCCGTTCCGGCCGGGCGGGAGCCGGCATGACCCTGCCGCAGACGCATCTGGACGTCAACCTGGCCGACCTGGTTGGCGCGATTGCCGACGCGCTGCCTGAGCGCTGCGCGCTCGTGTGCGAGGGCGAGCGGCTGAGCTACCCGCAGCTGATGGCCCGCGCCAGCCAGGTCGCGCGGCACCTGACTTCCGCGGGCATCGAACCGGACCAGACGGTCGGGCTGTACCTGCTCAACTCGGCCGCGTATGTCGAGTCGCTGCTTGGCTGCATGCTCGCCCGCGCCATTCCGGTCAACATCAACTACCGGTATACGGGGAACGAGTTGTCGTACCTGTTCGCCGGGGCCAGCCTCGCGGCGCTAGTCGTGGATGCCGAGCACGCGGGCTTGGCCGCCGCCGTTGCGTCCGGGTGCCGATCGCTGCGGCACGTGCTGGTCACCGGCGGCGCACCCGATTCGGTGTCCTTCCCGCCGCCGGTGACCGTGCTGAACTACGCCGACGCGCTCAGGTCGGCCGCGGGCGCGCTCGATACCGAGCGCAGCGGCGACGACAAGCTGATCATCTACACTGGCGGCACGACCGGGCTGCCCAAGGGCGTCCTGTGGCGGCATGAGGACTTTTACTTCTCCGCGCTCGCCGGCGGCAACCACTACGGCCCGCCGCGGCTGTCGGTCGAGGAGATCGTCACCGCCGCGGCGGAGGTCCCCGGGGGCGGCTACGTGATCACCGCGCCGCTGATGCACGGCGCCGGGACCTACACGTTGTTCACCGCGCTGCTGCTCGGGGCGAAGGTCGTGATCAGCCGCAAGTTCGATGCGGTCCAGACCCTGCGGCTGGTGAAGGCCGAGCAGGCGATGACGCTCGCGGTCGTCGGAGACGCCATGGCCAGGCCGCTCGCGGACGAACTGGCCGCCCGGCCCGGCGAATACGACCTGTCGTCACTGTTCGTGCTCGGCTCTGGCGGAGCGCTGCTGTCGGCCAGCGTACGGTCCCAGCTGCAGAGGATGTACCCGAACCTGTACATCACCGACCGGTTCGGCGCCTCCGAGAGCGGGACCGACGGCCAGCTCGACCGCGACGAGGACGGCCGGTCCCGGCTGACGCACGGCGGGAACGTCCAGGTGCTGGACGAGGCGCTGCGCCCGGTGGCGCCCGGCGGGATGGGCCGGATCGCCAAGTCCGGCCACGTGCCACTCGGCTACTACGGTGACGAGGCGGCCACGAGAGCCACGTTCCCTGTCATCGACGGCGTCCGCTGGGCTCTGCTTGGCGACCTGGCCGCGGTTACCGAGGACGGCGAGATCGTGGTGCTCGGGCGCGGGTCGACGTGCATCAACACCGGCGGGGAGAAGGTGTTCCCCGAGGAGGTCGAGCAGGCACTGAAGGCGCATCCGGCTGTGCTCGACGCGGTCGCGGCCGGCGTGCCCGATGAGCGGTTCGGCGAGCGGGTCGCCGCCATCGTGCAACTGCGCCCGGGCGCAGACCCCGGCGCCGCTGATGCCGACGCGCTGCGTGAGCACTGCCGGGCGACGATCGCGGGCTACAAGGTGCCCGCGCGGATCGAGTTCGTCCCGCAGGTCGTCCGCTCGCCATCGGGCAAGGCCGACTACCCGTGGGCTAAGCGCGTGCTCACCGGGACTGGATGACCCGGACGAAACGAGCCGGCCGGCGCACACTCGCATCGTTCCCCACTGACAGAAGGTGTCAGTGGAGTAACCCTAACGTCGCTGTCATGACCTGTACCCAGAAGGTTGTGACCAGCCTGCCGCCCGCCGATGGGGCCGAGCGCTTGGTCGGGATGGCCCGGATCGAGGAGGGGCGGTGAAGGTCGGGCTGCTGGTGTCCTTGACTAACGCACTCCCGGAGAACACCCCGCGGCGCTACGAGACGATTCGCGCCGTCGCCATGCAGGCGGAGGCCGATGGCTTCGACAGCCTCTGGTTCGTCGATCATCTCTTCTACCGTGACGAGGACGGCACTACGGGAGTATGGGAGTGCTGGACGGTGCTCTCCGCGCTGGCCGAGGCAACGCGGCGGGTAGAACTGGGCCCGCTGGTTCTGTGCAACTCGCTGCGCAATCCCGCGATCCTGGCCAAGATGGCGACGACCCTTGATGAGGTGAGCCACGGGCGGCTAATCCTGGGCATCGGCGCGGGCTGGAACGAGCCGGAGTACAAGGCGTTCGGGGTGCCCTTCGATCATCGCGTCGACCGCCTCGAAGAAGCCTTGCAGGTGCTCTCGCCGCTGCTCCGTGACGGCCACGCCGACTTTGCCGGACGCTACTACCAGGCGCGAGATTGCGAGATCGCGCCGCGCGGTCCGCGTCCGGCCGGACCGCCGCTGCTGGTGGGCGGCGAAGGTCCGCGCATGCTCACGCTGGCCGCCCGGTACGGCGATATGTGGAACACGGGCTACATGGGCAAACCCGAGACGATGACGGAGCCCCTGGCCAGGATCGCGGGCGCGTGCCGTAAGGTCGGCCGAGATCCGGCGACGCTCGGCGTCACCGCGTTCATCGGCCTGTGGTTTCCTGACCTGCGACCGGAGCGGCCGAAAGCCTTCGAGAACGTGCTGACCGGCACGCCACACGAGATCGCGTCGGCCATGAGCGGCTACGCCGACCTCGGCATTCCGCACATCATGTTCCAGTGCGTGCCGTTCAACGAGCAGTCGGTGCAGCGGCTGTCCGAAGCAATCCAGCTGTACCGGGCATCGGGGCGCGCGGACTAGCCGCGCGGTGGGCCGATGCTCTGGCCGTCCCGCTGGCGGGCGGGCTCCATGGCCGGAGCTTCTTGCCCGCGAGCACCCGCCTGCCCGCGCCAGCGGAGGGCTAGTAGCTGATGCTCACATCGGGCGTGAGCGCGACGGACTGGCAGGCCAGGATGTAGCCGTCGGCCAGGTCGGCGTCCTCGAGCACCTCGTTGTGGGCCATCTCGACCTTGCCGCCGGTCAGCTGGCAGGCGCACGCGCCGCAGACGCCCTCGCGGCACGAGTACGGCGGATCCAGCGCGGCGTCGATCATCACGTCGAGCATCCGGGTCCCGGCGGGCCAGGCCAGCGAGCGCGTCTCGCCGTCGAGGGTGACCTGCAAGGTGGCGGCCACGCCGCCCTCGACCGGTTCTGTTGCCTCGAACGGGTTGTCCTGCAGCGACAGGAACCGCTCTACCCGCACGCCGCGGGGCGGGACACCCACGGCGGCAGCCGCCTCCCTGACCACGGCAAGGTAGGGATCGGGCCCGCAGGCGAAGACCTGGTATCCGGCGAACGGCCGCAAGAGCGGCTGGAGCCCCTCGGCCGTCGGCATGCCCTGCACCGAATCGAGCCAGTGCACGACGAGCAGCCGCGGGCCCGCGCCGGCGGCCAGTTCGCGCAGGGCTGTCCCGAAGATGATCGAGTTCTCGTCGCGGTTGGCGTAGATCAGCACGATCCTTCCCCGGCCCGCGGCGACCGCCGACTTCAGGATCGACATCACCGGCGTAATCCCGCTGCCCGCCGCGAACAGCAGGAAGTCGCCGTCCAGCGACGCCGGGGTGAACAGCCCGGCCGGCGGCAGCACGTCCAGTACGGTGCCGGGCCGCACGTTGTCACCGATCCAGTGCGACGCGTACCCGCCGGCCGTCCGCTTCACCGTCACCGCGTGCTTGTCCCCGGTCACCGGTGAGCTCGACAGCGAGTAGCAGCGCGCGACCGAGCCGTCCCGCTCACTCGGGATCCGCAGCGTAAGGAACTGGCCCGGCTTATAGGCGAAGGCGTCAGCGAGTTCGGGCGGCACGTCGAAGACCACCGAGCAGGCCTCGTCCGTCTCCGCGATCACAGCGTCCACCCGGAGCTGGTGGAAGATGCGGCCAGGGCTCACGGGCCCGTCGATCGCGGCGACGTCAACCACGGTTCCGCTGACCACGGTTCCGCTGACCATGGTTCCGCTGACCATGGTTCCGCTGACCACGGTTCCGCTGACCACGGGGGCGCGACCGGCAGGCGGCCGTCCAGGGCGGCGGCCTCGATGCTGGCCCGCATGCTGCCGCACCGCTCGATCAGCGGCGTTTGCTGCCCGACAGCGGTTCGCCGGGCGAACTCCGCGCACTGCCGCACAGCGTCGGCGTCCCACTGCACGCTGGTGTGCTGCACGCTGAACTTCGCCGCCCGCACCACCGCGCCGCACGCGCGGCAGATGACCTCGTGGTACTGGGACCTGCGCTCGTCCGGCCTGGCCCGGCCGCCGGGCAGCGGCTGCCAGTCGGCCGTGACCCGGTCTGCCGGCCCCGACGCCGCTTCGGTCTTGACCTGGTCTGCCGGCCCTGATGCCGCTTCGGTCATGCCTGGCTCGCTCCGCGCTGGGACCCCACGGGATCGCCGCCCGCCCGCTCGCCGCCTATCGGCCCGCCACCCGCCGACTCGCCGCCGATAGCAGCCTCGCCGCTCGCCGGCCGCATGGCCGCGAGGTTCGCCGCCACCTCGGCCTCCCAGGCCTCGACCGCGCGGGTGGTGTCGATCTCGAACTCGTGCCGCGCGACCATATCCGCGGGGATCTCCTCGACGTCCAGGTAAAACTGCTCATACCAGCGGCGCAGCTGGTAGACCGGGCCGTCGTCCGCGCACAGCAGCGGGTTGTCGATGCGGCTCTTGTGCGTCCAGATATCCACGTCCTGCTGGAAGCCCAGGCCGACGAACTTGGCGAACCTGAGCGCCACCTTGTCGGCCTGGTCCGACGACAGGCCCGGCAGCTTCTTCACGATCACGCCCCACTGCAGCACGAACTTCTCCGGGGCCACCGGGTAATGACAGTTGATCAGCACGGCGTCCATCGGCACGCCGTGGTAGTCGTACGTCAGGTAGTCGATCATGTAGGCGGGACCGTAGTAGGCGGCCTCGGAGTGCAGCCCGATCTGGCTCTCCGCGTCGCCATCGGGCTGCTTTGAAGGCCGGCTCTTTACCTTCCCGGCTTCGGCGTCGATGTCCGGCCGCGACCTGGTGTCCAGGTACTGCGAGGCGATGTGGCCCTCGAAGACGTTCCTGAAATAGGTGGGGAACGCGAAGTGGATGTAAAAGAAGTGGGCCATGTCCACGACGTTGTCGATGACCTCGCGGCAGTTCGCGTTGACCTCGAGCGCGTCCCAGGTCCAGCTCGACCACTCTTCGGAGTAGGCGCCGTCGATCCGCGGGATCGTGACATCCGCCGCCGGCGGGTTTCCCTGCGGGTCATTCCAGACGAACAGGTGCCCGTTCTGCTCGAGCGTCAGCCAGGCGCGCGTCCGCGCCGTCGGCGGCACCCTTCGCGAATACGGGATCTTGGTGCACTTGC
>JASHOL010000269.1 GCA_030041135.1 Streptosporangiaceae bacterium
GATCCGACGCGGCGTCCCCGTGCGCAGCCGGGCCCACAGTCGGCCGATCGCGCCATGCCGGACCGGCTCCTCGATGAAGTGCCACGACAGCGCGGCCAGGGCGATGCTGGCGCCGGTCTGCCACGCGGCCCGTACCAGGTCCTCGGCGCTGTTCGCGGGCGACGTCAGCACGATGACCGGGTAGTGCCACAGGTAGATGCCGTAGGAGCGGACGCCCAGCCAGCGCAGCGGCCGCCAGCTCAGCGCGGTCCCTACCACCGAGCCGGGGCAGGCTGTGGCGGCCACGACGGCGGCCGTGGCCGCCGACAGCAGGATCAGGCCACCCCGGTACAGGAAGGGTGAGTACTGGCCCACCCGCCAGATCATGAACGCGATGACGGCCAGCCCGGCGACCGCCGGGACGTCGAGCGCGATCCGCGTGCTCCTCCTGGCATTGGCCGCCCGGCTGCTTGGCCAGACCATGGCCAGCGCGGCCCCGAATAGCAGGCCAGAGGCCCTGGTATCGGTGCCCTCGTAGACTCGCGTCGGATCGAAGCCGGGCTGGTAGAGCATGAGCATGACCACCGCCGACGCCGCGGCCAGGCCGAGCGTGGGCAGCGCGAGCCACTTCAAGGCGGCCGGGCGGCGGCGGACCGCGATAAGGCCAGCCAGCAGGACCCACGGCCAGAGCAGATAGAACTGCTCCTCGACCGCGAGCGACCAGAGGTGATCGAGCGGCTGGGGCGCTGCGAACCTCGAGAAGTAGGACGAGTGCGTCGCGATCAGGTACCAGTTGCTGGAATAGGTGGCCGCGGCCGCGACCGCACCCCGGAGGTTGGCAATACGGGCCCGGTCAAAGATCGCGACCCAGGCGGTCACGACGGCGAGCATGGCGAACAACGCCGGCAGCAGGCGGCGAGCGCGCCGGAGCCAGAAGTCGCCGAGGTGCATCCCTCCGCTGCCGCGCACCTGGCCGAGCAAGAGGTCGGTAATGAGATAGCCGCTTAGCGTGAAGAAGAGCCCGACGCCGAGAAGGCCGCCGGGAGCCCAGCCCAGTTGCTCGTGAAAGGCGATGACCGCGAGCACGGCGATGGCGCGGAGCCCGTCGAGCCCTGGCATGTAGCGCTGGTCAGAGCGCATCGGCTTCGGCATCGCATTCCCTTTGCTCGCGGCCAAGTACGCGCGTTAACTACCCAACGTCATCTAATGACTACGTATGGTCGCTACCATTGTTTGCCACGAGCGGCAAGGGCGAAATGGATGGCCGCCGGCCCACGCCTCGTCGGCGCACGCGCAGGTGGCGGCGCTGATCTAAGGCCCGGTAAGGAGCCCTAAGGCGGCTGCGGCGCGGAAATAGGGCTTGCGCCCGATCCGCTCGACAGGGCCTTACCGCGAACCTTAATTCTGCGGATCAAAGTGATCCGGATCGAGGAGGACGCGGAAGATGTTCAATCATCAGCTGCCAGAGGTCGCTGCTCAGCGTCTCGCAGACCGGCGCCGCGAGGCCGCGGCCGACCGTCGGGCGCGTGCCGCCCGGCGGTCGGGCCGACCGGCCTGGCAGCGGTGACGGCGCTAAGTAGCCCGAGTGAACTGCTCAGCCCTGGCGAAGCCAGCTCAGCCTAGTCTCCGTCGGCTGGACGGGTGGCAAGTGCTGGCAGTCACACCAGGTCCCTCCTGGGCACGGTGCATGCGCCTGGGCACGGCAACTTGGACACACCACGTCCCCATTATCGATCAGGCGCGCAGACAGCGCCGCTTCAGGCCGCGTTCCGCCTGTGCCGCTTCAGGCGGCGTTCGCGCGGCGCATCCGCCTGCGCCGCTCCGAGGAACGCTCATCCTCGTTCAGGCCGCCCCAGGTTCCATACTTCTCTGGCCTGCTGACAGCGTAGGTAAGACACTCCGCGCGTACCGGGCAGGCGTTGCAGACGGCCTTAGCCTTGCGCTCACGGATCTCCCGCTCGGGCTGCCGCTCCCCGTCAGGCCCGAAGAAGAGCACGACCTCGCGGCCACGGCACGCTGCCTTGTCCTGCCAGCCCCAGTTCGGCCGCTGCATCAGGGCGGCTTGACGGCGTACCTCAGACATGGATAGCTCTCCTCAACCTGGTCTCCGTGGCCGGCCGGCGCCCACGGCTCGTCAATTGCAACAAGTTCGGGTAATGCATGTACATTCAGTGCTAGCGGTCAGTCCCGCGCGCCAAAGCGCGCACGACAACAGGATTTCTCGCGCAGTGTGGCAATTGCCCCGTCGCATGATGCAACGCGCCGCACCGGCCTGATGTTCCCGGCACGGCCGCGACGTGGTATCGGATGCCAGCAGGAGCGCGCCGACCGCCGGATAATCATGCCACTTGTGCCCCGCCAGGCGCAGCCGCCATGGCCAAAAACCTGCCGCTGGCAGGCACCGGGCGGGTCATGCTAATTGATCATTAACTGGACAGGTCCCATGGTTCGGCGTCACCATAGCTTCATGTCCGCGTCCGACGCAGCACCGCTGCCTCGTCTCGGCGAGGTGTTCTTCGACGTCAGGGGCAGTTCCCGGAGCATGCGGCTCAGCTGGTACGCCGACACCGGCGTAGCGGTCTTCAGCATCTGGCAAGGCGGCATGTGTACCGGGACGTTCCGGCTGCCCATCGGTGACCTGCCAAGAATGGTGGAGATCCTGCAGGCCGGCCCGCACGGCCGTGGCCCGGCCCGGCCAGGCCACGCGGTCGGCCCGGCCGGGGCTGGGTACGCCGGCCACCAGGACTACCCGACGGGCAGCGTCCTTGGGCCCGGAGCCGATGACGGGTACCAGGGGGATTACCTAGGCGACCCGGGACCGAGTTATGGCCGGGACGAACCCGGCGCGCCGCGGCGGGGCGGGTACGGGCCGGACGAACCGGGCGAGCCAACCCAGGTGGCCTACGCTCGCGACCCGCTGGAATTCGCCGAGCCGGGCGGCGGCAGGTATGGCCGGGACGCATTCTCCGACGACCGACCGGATTACGGCGCTGAGCACCAGGGCGATTCCCGGCGCGGAGCTCATGGCCGGGATGACGCCGAGACGATGGCCGCCGGTTACGGCCAGGAACGCTTTGTCCCGCCCTATGTGCAGAGCCCGGCGGGCGAATACGGGAATGACATTCCGGCGAGGGCCGCCGAGATTTCAACTGGACCGCGGCGTGGCGCCTATCGAGACGAGCGGCTACGCGGCCGATCCCCGGTCGACGAATATGAAGAGCCGCAGTGGGAGTCGGCCGACTATTCCGATGGGCCGCGGTACCGCTAACCCTCGGGCGCCAGCGGCTAGCGGTATCGCGCTATATCACCTGACTCGCATTCCGGGCGAACGGCGGCGCACCAATCCCGGCTCGCTGCCGCCACCGCGGCGGTGCCACTGTCCGGGACGAGTTACCCGAACATGCTGGTAGCGTGATTATGGGGTCGCGAATCGCGCCCAGAAGAAGACAGCCCCGCTGCCGTTACATGCGTGATGGAGGGGGGAATACATGCCCGGCGGGGGGAGGGGACAAGCAGTGGCTCAGAAGATCTCAGTCACGTTCGCCTGTGACTACGACTCAAAAGAGATTCCAGAAGGCGAGCACCTGACGCGCGCGTTCAGCCTCGATGGCCGGGACTATGAGATCGATCTATGCGAGAGGCATAGCCAGAAGTTCGACGAGGTCCTTGCGAAGTTCGCGGAGAAGGCGCGCAGGGTAACCGGCCGAGTAAATAAGCCTAAGCGGCGGACTACCGCGCACCGGCAGCGGAGCGCCGAGATCCGGGCCTGGGCCAAGCGCAGCGGCATGGAGGTCAGTGACCGTGGCCGCATTCCGGCCAACGTGATCGCAAAGTATGAGGCAAATCACTAGCCGGGGCTCTGGCCGGCCATAGCGGTCGGCGCCCGGCGAGGCGGCGGACGCAGCCAGCCTAGGTGAGGCTGGCGGGCGATGGGTCGTCGTTGGCGGGCTTGCCTGGCACCAGCAGCACGGCCGCGGCCAGTGCCTGGGAGTTGGGAATCAGCACGTTGCCCTCGTCGGTCTCCAGCCGGACGTAGGTCAGGCTGACGTCGACCACGGTGCCCTCGATCTGGCCGGACAGCACGCCCGCCCGGAGCCGGACATGATCGCCGACCCGGAACGGGCTGGCGAACAGCAGGACCAGCCCCGCGAACAGGTTGGCCAGCGACTGCTGGGCCGCGATGCCAAGCAGGACGCCGACGACCGCGCCGCTCACCAGCAGCTGGCTGATCGGCACCTGCCCGATGAGCAGGGCGAACACCAGGATCGCAAAGACGCCGACGAGTACCAGTACGTACCGGACAACCCCGGCGTGAGCCTGGCCGATCATCGGCTGCAGGACAGTTCTGGCCTTGCCGGACAGGCCGATCGCGGCGGCGACGCCGAACAGTCCGAACACCGCAGCGCCCGACGCCAGGATGATGCTCCTGTGGGTGTGGTCGAAGTGAGAGCTGAGCGCCTCCGCGGTGATGCCGGCGGCGACGGCTACTACCAGCGAGATGATCGACGCCCAGGGCCGGGCCCTGGCCCGCACCTTCTGCACCTGGGCCGCCATCTCGATCTGACGTCGCTCTTGCAGATCCACGTGGCTACGGTATCCGGCCCTGAGCGTGCGTGAGCCCGGAGCGTTCCGGCGCTGCCGTCCCCGGCTGGGGCCGGAGTCGGCGCCTAGTGCAACCGGAAGGGCTCCGGGCTCACGCGACTATCTTCTGCCGTCGTCGTGCTAGACGTTGAACAGCGGCTTGCCGACGGGCAGCACCTGCCTGCCCTTCAGCCCGTTCATCACGCCCGCGCACGAGGTGTACCAGGCGACTAGCGCCGTGATCACCCCGATATATCCGGCGATCTGGATGATCGTGGTGTCGGGGAAGGCCACGAACGGCGGCAAGGCCGCCTTCTTCGTGGCGAAGTTGCCGATAAATCCGAAGATCTCGGTCAGTTCCAGGGTCAGGAAGACCAGGAATACGGCCGTGTTCACCTGGGTGGCGATGATCAGCATGTAGGTGTTGAAGATGGCGAACGCCAGCAGGATCCAGGCCAGATCCCGGTTCACCTGGAGCGGGTTCGTAGCGGTCGGGACCGTGAAGTGCAGCCACAGCCCTGCCCCGATCCAGAACGCGCCATACGTGGAGAACGCCGTCGAGCCGAAGACGTTCCGGTTACGGAATTCCCACATGCCGGCCAGCAACTGGCCAAGGCCGCCGTAGGCGATGGCATATCCCCACCAGGCGAAGCCGGTCGATGACTTCGCCCAGCCTGCGTTGACCACGGACAGCAGGAACGTGGTCAGCGCGAAGGCCGCCAGCCCCAGCGGCGCGGGGTCGGCGATGCCCGTGCCCGCGGCTGTTGCTGCCGGAGCCTCTTCTGTGGTGCTCAACTGATTCCTCCTGAGGGGCTTGCCTGCCCGACCACTGGCGCGCTGCGAGGGCAAGGCAGGCGTGGTGGATGGTGCAAAGACAGCGATTGCCGAGGCCACGCCGGGCTGCCCGCCGGGCGAGCAAACCCGGCAGCGAGAGAACCGTAATCGGGACATACGGGTTGCAGCATGGCCAGTCGCTGACCTCCTATGTCTTCACATTCGGCTCACCAGAACCAGATGGAAGATCTGTTCCTGAGCGTAACGCCGCTGAGGGATTTTAGGGAGACCCATTTTCTGGTCTAGAGCGTCATATGCCCCGGAGTGCCAGATAACGTCAGGCCTGGGCCTCGGGCCGCAGAATCCCGGACAGGCCGACCCTCGTGGCCAGGACAACCAGCCTGTCACCGGCTTGGACGAGGTAGTCGGCGGCGGGGGACCAGTCCGCGTCGATGAGCCCGGGTCGGCGCAGCGCGATGACCCGCAGGGTGCCCGGCTGATGGACGTCCGCAACGCGCCGGCCGGCCAGGCTGTTACCGCCGTCGGCGGCGACCTCGGCCATCAGCAGCACGTGCCTGCCGACCGCGATCGTGCGCAGCACCTGATGGTCGAGCACGGCGGCGGCGAAGGCCGGGGCGGCCAGGTAGGACGTGGACCTGGACACGGTGCCGCCGATCGTGCGCTGGACCCGCGCGGCCAGGTCGTCATCGTAGAGTCGCACGACGATGCGGGGCTCGGCCGACAGCGCCCGCGCGTTGAGCGCGGTTTCCAGGTTCACGATGTCGCTGTCGGTCACCGACACGATGGCCTGGCAGGTGTCGATGCCCGCCTCGCGCAAGGTCTCCTCGCGGTGCGTCTCACCCACGACCACCCTGATGCCCAGGCGGCGCGCCAGCGGCGTCGCGGCCGCGTGGGGGTCCTTGTCGATGCCGACGACGTCGACGCCGAGGTCGTGTAGTTGCCCGAGGATCCTCGCGCCGACGCTGCCGAGACCCGCCACTATGACGTGACCAGTGACCGGCGTGTGCGCGCTGTCCGAGGTCCCCTGCAGCCGGGCGCCGACGATGAGCGCCGTCACCAGCGGCAGGAAGGCCATGCCATCGAACGTCAGCAGGAACTGCGCGAATTTCTCCGACGAGTGCAGGCTCGTGTCGGTGACAGCATCGCCCGCGGCGTCAAGCAGGGTCAGGTACAGCGCGTTTATCGCGCTGTAGCCGCGCACGTAGGCCAGCAGCAGGTAGCCGACGACGAGCACGCCGGTCAGGGCCGCGAAGGCGAACCCGATCTTGTTCCAGATGATCCGTCGCGCCAGCCGCAGCGGCGCGGTCAGCCTCCGCCGCCGCTGCCGCGACAGCGGGTCGCGCGGCGCGCCGTCCGCGACTGCCAGCACCAGTCCCGAGGCCGGGTCACCGGGCGGCAGCAGGTTAGGGGCGTCGGCCTCCGGCCCCGATGCCAGGCCGCAGACGATATGGTCGGCGCCGACGTCTTTGCGGTTGGCAACGTACATGGTCCGGCTGGCCATCCTGACGTGGCTAGGCGCGGGCTTGCCGAGTGCCGCCGCCACCAGTGACGGCGCTGCCATCTGGGACTCCGACAGCACCGCGCAGTCGGCGAAGAAGGTGCGGATTCGCTCTCCGAGCCCGGCGTTGAAGATGGCGATGACCATCCGGATGCGCGGGCTGAGCTCTTGCGCCCTGAGCGCGGCGTGGAAGTTGCCGAGGTCATCCTGGTGCAAGATGGCCAGTCCGCGGGCCTCCGGCAGCCCGGCCGCGACGAACGCGTCCGTGGTCAGTTCGGCGTGCTCGAGTACCCGCACGCCCGGCATCGCGGCCATCCGAGAGCTGTGAACGGCGGTCGCGGACGGGACGATGACGGTGACGGCTAATCCGTACCTGGCCGTCAATTCCTCGGTCATCCGGGAGGCGAGCGCGTTGGCGCCACAGAGAATGACGTGATCGCTAAATTCCGCCTGACCGGATTGCGCAGTCACGACGCGATCTTAGCCGCCCAACCCATGCCAAAACGATCCGCTACGGCGCGACCTGGATCCTCGCGGCCGCTTCCTGATCGAGCAGGAACAGGGTGCGCTCTCGTCCTCGGGCCCCCGCGGCGGGTACCAGGGAAGGATCGGCCGCAGACAGGGCTAGCCGGACAGCGTCGGCCTGGTCGGTGCCCGCTGCTACCACCCACACTTCGCGCGCGGCGGTGATAGCGGGCAGTGTGAGCGAGATCCGGCTGGGCGGCGGTTTTGGCGCGCCGGTCACGCCCACGACGGCCCGATCCAGCTCGCTGACCGCGGGCATTCCGGGGAAAAGCGAGGCCACGTGCGCGTCGGGGCCGATGCCGAGGAGCAGGACGTCGAAGGCGGGTACGTGGCCCGGTCCGTCGGACCGGGCCACCGAGCGAAGCTCGGCCGCGTACCGGTCAGCCGCGGCCTCCGGATCGCCGGCCGCGGCACCGTCCGCGGCACCGTCCGCGGCGGGCATCGGGTGGATGCGGTCCTGGCTGACGTCGACGTGATCGAGCAGCGCCGCCCGCGCCTGGGTCTCGACTCTGGCCGGATCGCCGGGCGGCCGGAACGCCTCGTCGCCCCACCAGAAGTCCACTTGCTGCCAGTTCACCGCGTCCCTGGCAGGCGCGGCCGCCACGGCTGCCAGCACCTGGATGCCGATGGTCCCCCCGGTCAGCACGAGTGAGGCGGATCCGCGGGTCGCGGTAACGTCGACGAGCCGGGTTACCAGGCGGGCGGCCACCGCGCTGGCGAGTACGGTGGCGTCTGGGTGAACCCGGACCTCTGGCCCCCGCATCCGTTCAGTGCGCCAGTTCCTGAACGCCCGCGACCGCCTCCAGCGACTCGCCGTAGATCTCGTCAGGGTCGAGCCGGCGTAGCTCCTCGGCCAGCAGGTCAGCGATGTCGCGCCGCTGCAGCGCGACGTGCCGGTCCGGCTGGCCTGGCCTGGATAGCGTCGCCACGCGCCCGTCTGGTCGGCTAATGGTGACGTCGCCGTCCTCGGTGGCCAGCAGGACCTCGGTGATGCCGGGGCCACCGGAAGTCTCACGCAGGAACGGCACCGCCAGCCGGTTGCCCAGCCACGCGGCGAGCAGGTCGGCGGTGGGGTTCTGCTCTTCCGCGATCACGACGCCCCCCAGGATCTCGCGGTTCAGCTGATCGAGGGTCGCGGCCAGCAGTGACCGCCACGGCGTCGCCCTGGTCCAGCTGAGGTCGGTGTCGCCCGGCTTGTAGCCCGCGGCCAGCTTGATGAGTGCCTGCGACGGCGCCCGCTCCCTGGCGGCATCGGTAACCCGGCGCTGCGCCAGGATGCCGAGGGGCTGGCTCGACGGCACGTCAGGCAGCAGGCCGTGCCACCAGGTGACCACCGGCGTGTCCGGCACCAGCAGCGGCATGATCACCGAGTCGGCGTGCTGGCTCATCGGCCCGTACAGGCGCAGCAGGACGGTCTGGCCGGGTATCCCGTCGCCGGTCCTGATCTCAGCATCCAGCCGTGATGCCGCCCGAGACTCGCGGGCGATGACCGCGAGCACGCGGCAGGGATGCTCGCGGCCCGCCTGAGTGGCCGCGCGGACCGCGTCATGCTGGCCGGACTCATCGGTCACGATGATCAGGTTCAGAACTACGCCGATGGCGGGCCCGCCGCTCTGATCTCGCAGCCGGGTCAGCGCGGCCCGGATATCCGAGGTCGTCGTATCGGTTAGGTCAGTCAGCACGTTGCGTGTTCCCTTCGGGCTACAGCCGTCGCCATGCCCGGCCATCGATCTCGAGCATCCGGTGGGCGCTGGCGGGCCCGCTCGTGCCCGCCGCATACTGCTCCGGCCGGCCACGGCTGGCCCAGAAGTCCTCGATCGGATCCAGGATCTTCCACGACAGCTCGACCTCCTCCTGCCGCGGGAACAGCGGCGGGTCGCCGATAAGGACGTCGAGCAGCAGGCGCTCGTAGGCCTCGGGACTGGACTCGGTGAACGACTCGCCGTAGGCGAAGTCCATGTTCACGTCGCGGACCTCCATCGCGGACCCGGGCACCTTGGCACCGAACCGGACCGTCACGCCCTCATCCGGCTGGACCCTGATGACGAGGGCGTTCTGGCCGAGCTCCTCGGTGTCCGTGGCGGCGAACGGAAGGTGCGGCGCGCGCTGGAACAGCACCGCGATCTCGGTCATCCGGGTCGGCAGCCGCTTGCCCGTGCGCAGGTAGAAGGGCACGCCGGCCCAGCGCCTGGTGTCGATGGTGAGCCGGACCGCTGCATAGGTCTCGGTCGTCGAGTCGGGCGCGATGCCCTCCTCCTCCAGGTAACCAGGGACCGGCACTCCGCCCTGCCAGCCGGCCGAGTACTGCCCGCGCGCGGTGCCGGTCGCGAGATCGGCGGGCAGCCGGACCGCGGA
>JASHOL010000270.1 GCA_030041135.1 Streptosporangiaceae bacterium
CCAGCACCTCGTCCGGGTCACCACGCCCGGCGATCAGCAGGCGCAGCCCTGGCCGCTCAAGCGCCATCTGGTTGAACGCGGCCAGCAGGATGTCCAGCCCCTTGCGCGCCTCGTCCATCCGGCCGAGGAAGCCCAGGGTGCCGCCCGTTCCGGGGAAGCCAGGCCTGTTAGCTATATCGAACTGCCCGGCTTTGCCGGCTTCGCCGGCAAAGCCGGGCAGCGGCTCGGCCTTCTCGTACCGGCCGACGTGCAGGCCGTTGGGTATCAGGACCGCGTCCCCGCCAAGGTGCTCGACCAGCGTGTCCCTGGCCGCCTCGGCGACCGCGATCCGGCCGCTGATCTTCTCCAGCGCCGAGGCCAGGATCGGCTGGGCCGCGTGCAGCGCCCGCGAGCGCGGGATGGCCGCGTGCATGGTGGCTACGATCGGCCCGTCCGCTACCCAGCAAGCCAGCAGCGACAGGCTCGGGGCGGCGGGCTCGTGCACGTGCAGGACGTCGAAGTCGCCGTCCTTGAGCCAGCGCCGAACCCGGCCGGCCGAGATGAAGCCGAAGGCGAGCCTGGCCACCGAGCCGTTGTAAGGGACGGGAACGGCGCGGCCCGCCGGCACGACGTAGGCCGGCAGGTCGGCGTAGTCATCGGCCGGCGCAATGACCGAGACGTCGTGCCCGAGCTCCATGAGCGCCTCGGCCAGCCCGCTGATGTGCTCGCGGACTCCGCCCGGCACCTCCCAGTCGTAGGGGCAGACAAGACCGATCCTCATGGCGCTTCCTGCCCGAGCGGGTCGGGATTGATCTGGCCGTTACTGTGCTGGCCGTTGCTGGCCGCCCTGGCGGCCGCCCTTGCCTGCCGCTCGGGATCCAGGTCGGCTACGAACACCTTCTGCAGCATCAGCCAGTCGTAGGGGTGCTCCCTGATCCCCTTTTCGAAGAACGAGGCAACGTCTTGCATCATCGCCGCGACCTTCTCTGACCTAGTGCCCTCGGCGGGCTGCGGGATCTCAGCGCCGACCTTCACGCCCCAGCCGTCCTCGGTGAACCACAGCACGGCAGGCAGCAGCGCGGCGCCGGTCAGCACGGCAAGCGCAGCAGAACCGCCCATCATCTTGGCCTTCTCGCCGAAGAACTCCACCTCGATGCCACTACCGGTGACATCGCGTTCGGCCGGCAGTATGACGATCTTGCCGGACCTCAGTCGCTCTGCCAGTATCCCGAACGGCCGGACCCCGCCGCTAGCAGGTAGCACCTCAAAGCCCAGGCCCTCACGGAACGTGACGAACCGCTCGTACAACGACTCCGGCTTGAGCCGCTCCATCACCGTGGTGAAAGAGCCTGCCCCCTTCGCAATGATCCATGCCCCGGCCTGATCCCAGTTCCCCATGTGCGGGATGGCGATCACCACGCCGCGGCCGGTCGCCATCAGATCCAGTATGTGCTTGGCGCCCCCGTCGGGGTCGTACATGCCCTCGACCAGGTGATCAATCGGCAACACGGGCAGCCGGAAGATCTCGAGCCAGTACCTGGCGTAGTTGCGCATGACCTCCCTCGAGGCGGCGCGCAGCACCTTGCCGTCGACGTCGGGTCCGAGAACCCGCACCAGGTTGGCCTCGAGCACCTGGACCCTCGCTCCCTCGCGGCGCCAGGCGAGGTCGGCGAAGAACTGAAACACGCGGGACGTCAGGGCCTCGGGCAGCTTGCGCACCAGGCCCCAGCCGAGCCCGTACCCGGCGTCGGTGATCTTGTCCTTCAGTCCCGCCATTTCCTACCCTCCAGGCGCGGATCCCCGGTCGTCGGCCGCGCGGACGGCCGGGGACTCCGGGTCAGCGTGCGCCGGGCGCGCCTCGCCCGAGGCGCCGTCGGCCTGTGGTCCGGCCGATGCGGACGTCGCGCCAGCCGCGAGTTTCGCGGCCGACCGGCGTGCTGCCAGCACTCGCTGCCCGAAGGTGAACGCGCTGGCCGCTGCCAGCAGCCAGAGTCCAACGGGGAGGACATACGGTACGCCAAGGCCGGCGAGTCCCGCCGCCACAAGCCCGATAAGTAGCCTTTCGGTCCGTTCTGCGAAACCCACGTCGCAGCTGAGCCCGAGGCTCTCCGCTCGCGCCTTCGTATACGACACTAGCGAGCCTGCTACCAGGCAGAACAGTGCCACGGCCGCCATTAGGTGGCTATGGCCGCCGCGGACGAAGTAGATCGCAAGCCCGCCGAAGACGGCGGCGTCCGCCACGCGGTCTAGGGTTGAGTCGAGGAACGCGCCGAACGGCCCGCTCGTTCCCTTGATTCTGGCCAGCGTCCCGTCAAGCATGTCCGAGAACACGAAGATCGTGCAGACGATCACGCCCCAGAACAGGTGCCCGGTGGGGAAGAAATACAGGGCGCTCGCGGACATGCCGACGGTCCCGATGACCGTCACCGCGTTCGGGGTGATCGGGGTGCGGGCCAGAGCCTGGCCGAGGGGCGTCAGGAGCCGGCCCAGCGCTGGGCGCAGGACTTTGAGCATGGCGGCTTGATCCTACTGGCGGGCCGGCGGTCGGCCGGAACCGTCCCGTCGGGACACACCAGATCAGGCGGTGTGATTCTGGCCAGGGGCTTGTGGTCGCCGACTGTCAGGTAAAGGCTGGGCGTGCAGCAGGGAAACACATAAGGCAAGACAGCAGCCTAACCTCACGAGTAACGAGCGCTTCAGGAGGCGATGCGTATGCCCGATAAGTCTCACGCAGCAGGGGCCGCCGGCCGGACATCAGCGGCCGGCCAGCCCGAGAGCGTGCGCAACGTGGTGCTGGTCGGCCATTCCGGATCGGGAAAGACGACGCTCGCCGAGGCGGTCCTGGTAGATACGGGGACGATACAGCGCGAGGGGCGGGTTGAAGACGGCTCGACCGTCAGCGATTTCGATGAGGTGGAGATCAGGCAGCAGCGCTCGGTCAACCTGACGCTTGTGCCGTTCACGCACGGCAACGTGAAGGTGAACCTGCTCGACACGCCCGGCTACGCCGACTTCAGCGGCGACTTGCGGGCGGGGCTGCGCGCCGCCGACGCGGCTCTGTTCACCGTGTCGGCCGCGGACGGCGTGGACGGGCTCACCAAGATGCTCTGGGAAGAATGCGCGGCCGCCGGGACGCCGCGCGCGGTCGTCATCACCAAGATCGACCATCAGCGCGGGGACTTTGACGAGGCGCTGGCCGCCTGCCGGGACGCGTTCGGCGACTCGGTCGCGCCGCTGTACCTGCCCGTTGCCGATGGCCAGGGCGGCGTGCAGGGCCTGATCGGGCTGCTCTCCCAGCGGCTCTTCGACTACTCGAGCGGCACCAGGACCGAAGCTGACATCCCCGCCGCCGACGCCGACCGGGTGGCCGAGGCGCGCGGCTCGTTGATCGAGGCGATCATCCAGGAGAGCGAAGACGAGTCCCTGATGGACGCCTACCTGTCCGGGGAAGAGCTCGACATCAAGGGCCTGATCGAGGACCTAGAAACGGCGGTCGCCCGCGGCAGCTTCTATCCGGTGCTGGCCACTTCCGCGCCGCACCGCATCGGCATGGCGGAACTGCTCGAGGTCGTCACGCAGGCGTTCCCGTCCCCGGAAGAGCACCCGATGCCCGCCGTCACGACGATCGACGGCAAGCCGGTCAACAACCTGAAGGCGGACCAGAACGGTCCGCTCCTGGCCGAGGTTGTGAAGACGACCTCTGATCCCTACGTGGGCCGGGTGAGCCTGGTCCGGGTGTTCTCGGGGACACTACGCCCGGACGCGACCGTGCACGTATCAGGTCACGGCCGCGAGGCCAGCGGGCACGCTGACCACGACGAAGACGAGCGGATCGGCGCGCTGACCTCGCCGCTGGGCAAGACGCAGCGGACGGTCAGCCAGTGCGCGGCCGGTGACATCTGCGCGGTCGCCAAGCTCATCACCGCCGAGACCGGCGACACACTGTCGGACAAGGATAAACCGCTGCTCATGGAGCCGTGGTCGATGCCGGAGCCGCTGCTGCCGGTGGCGATCCAGGCCAAGTCCAAGGCCGACGAGGACAAGATGTCGCAGGCGATCGCGCGCCTGGTCGCCGAGGACCCGACGTTGCGGCTGGAGAACAACGCCGAGACCCGCCAGCTCGTCCTCTGGACCATGGGCGAGGCTCACTCCGACCTGCTGCTCGACCGTCTGTCGAGCCGCTACGGCGTCGCGGTCGAGACGGTCCCGCTGCGGGTGCCGCTGCGCGAGACCGTGGCCGGCAAGGCCCAGGGCCTCGGCCGGAACGTCAAGCAGTCCGGCGGCCACGGCGAGTACGGCATCGTGCACGTCGAGGTCGAGCCGCTCGGCTCGGGCGGCGGCTTCGAGTTCGTCGACAAGATCGTGGGTGGCGTAGTACCGCGCCAGTTCATCCCGTCGGTCGAGAAGGGCGTTCGCGCCCAGCTGGAACAGGGCGTGCTGGCCGGCTACCCGATGGTCGACGTCCGGGTCACGCTGTTCGACGGCAAGGCGCACTCGGTGGACTCCTCGGACATGGCCTTCCAGAAGGCCGGCCGGGCAGGCCTCAAGGACGCTGCCGCGAAGGCGCAGGTGCTCCTGCTCGAGCCGGTCGACGAGGTCTCAGTGCTGGTCGCCGACGATTACGTCGGAGCGGTCATGTCGGACTTGTCGTCGCGCCGGGGCCGCGTGCTCGGCACCGAGCCGGTGGCCGGCGGCCGGACCCTGGTCAAGGCCGAGATACCGGAACTCGAGGTCATCAGGTACGCGATCGACCTGCGCTCGATGTCGCACGGAACCGGGTCGTTCACCCGGAGCTATCTCCGTTACGAGCCGCTGCCGTCTCATCTCGCGGAGAAAGTGTCAGCTTCGGACAAGGCCTGAGGCCGGGACCGACCAGAGCCCGAGTCAGCCAGACGGAACCGGCTGCCTCGGGCCCGATCGGCCCCAGCCTGCGCAGCTGTCACTCGCAAACATCACCGGTCACGTCATCCGACCCGCCGGTCCTCACCCGCGCCTAGCGCACCCAGCGAAGACGGCACCCCGGAACCGGAATGCGGCATTAATTGGGGTGTGCTCCGGTCACGCTCTGTCGTTTCATCGACTCGGTCCCCGAAGAGCCGGACGTATCGGTGCAAAGCCGGGACCGAACCGATGAAAAGTCGAGGTCAGCTGGTCCTGCCTCGCCG
>JASHOL010000271.1 GCA_030041135.1 Streptosporangiaceae bacterium
ACGCCGGGTCGGCCCGGCCCTTGCTGGAGCGGCCAGTCGGCATCAACCGCCGCCGAACCAGCCGGGCAGGTCGAGCGGGAGCACGAGATCCCCGGTGACCGTGCGCAGGTCGGCCTCGAGCGCCCGCAGCCGCTCGGGGCCGAGGATCTCGGCCCAGCGGGCACGCAGTTCGTCGAAGATGGCCGCCGACCTGGCCAGAGCGTCGAAGCCATGCTCGGTCAGCACGACGATCTTCTGGCGCTGGTCGCGGGGGTCAGGCTCGCGCCGCACGTAGCCAAGCTGCTCGAGCGCGTCGATCGTCTTGCCCGCCGCCTGCTTGGAGACGCCCAGCCGTCGGCCAAGCTCGGCTGCGGTCGTGCCATCACGCCCGATCGCCTGGAACACGAAGCCGTGCATCGGCCTGGCGTCGGGATGTCCCTGCCGGGCGAGTTCCGCATGCAGGTCATCGATGAGCGAGCGAAAGCCGAGCAACAGCCGGACCGGCAGCTCGAAACCCGGCGGGTCGGCGTAAGGGCGGCGGTCACCAGTAAAGTCGTTTGACATGAACGACAACCTGGTTGACGATATAGACAATCACGTTGTCTAGTTTACGGAGGCACAGGAATGCCTGTCATTCGCAACGCGGAGCGGCGCCGGACGGAGACCCCGAACGCGGTCATGACGACGCTCGCCTCGCCGACCCAGGGCGGCGCCGGCATGGCCATGTGGCGTGTCGACATGCTGCCCGGCCAGGCCGGCCCGCTGCACGCGATCAACGCCGAGCAGGTCCTTACGGTGCTGGAGGGCGGCGCGAGCGTGCTGCTTGGCCACGACACCATCGAGGTCGGGCCGGGCGACACGCTCGTGATGCCTGCTGACGTGCCACGCAAGATCACTGCCGACCCCCGCGTTGGCGTCGTCACGATCAGCGCAGGCCCGGCGGGGATGCTCGCCTACGCGCTCGACGGAACCGTCGCCGAGGCGCACTGCGCGACCCCGGCAGGTGACAAGCTGGTGCCGGCCTGGGTGGCATGACCGCCCTGGCCGGCCCGGACCGGCTGGCCAAGAGGGGAGCTTGTGACGATGACCAACGGTGCCGACGTCCTCCGCGCCGAATTCGCCGACTCGTGCGCGACGCTGCACCGGGTGCTTGCCGGCATCGGCGACGGAGAGTTCTTCTGGGAGCCGGTTTCCGGGTGCTGGACCGTGCACCCGCGATCCGAGTCGCGGGGTGTCAGCACCGACGGCAGCGGCGACTGGGTCATCGATTACGACCCGAGCCAGCCCAGGCCCGCCCCGTTCACGACGATCGCCTGGCGGACCGTGCACGTGGCTGCCGTGAACTACCTGTACTGGGACTACGCGTTCGACACGGCCTCCCTATCCTTCGACCTGGAGTTGCCGGGGTCTGCGGACGAGGCAACCGACTGGCTGTTCGCTAGTCACCAGCCGCTCGTCGACGCCCTAGACGGCCTCATCGACACCGACCTCGACCGGCTCGTCCCGACCAACTGGGGAGACCGGTGGCCGCTGCACCGGATATTCGCGACGCTCGTGAAGGAGCAGGTCCATCACGGGGCCGAGATCAGCCTGCTCCGCGACTTGTACCGGAACCGCGCGTCGCTGAGCGCCTAGCCGGCTACCGAGATGTCGCTCACGCCGGCGGGCGCGGCAACGTCGTACCGGTTCGCGGCTCGCGCCCAGCCGGGCATGGCGAGCACGGTGCCGCCCCCCAGCCCGATGTGAGTCTGGCCACCAAGAGTCGCCGTGGCTGCGCCGCCCCACAGTTGGAGCCTGGCGGGCACGCCGCCCGGGACACCGATGCTGACCTGGCTGGCTCCGCCTGCCAGGGTGACGACGACGGTTCCGGCGGGCCGCGACAGCATCATCGCGATGAGACTCGAGCCTGCGGTGAAGTCAACGCCGCCGACATCCCCGTTCCCCATATGGACGACGGTCTGACTGGACCCGCCGCTGAATCGCAGCCACCATCGCACGGAGCGGCTTAGCTCGATCGACAACGAATCAGGACCGCTGCCTCCGGTGCCATCAAGGAACACCTGGACGGTTCCGCCGGATACGGCGAGCTGCGGGTGCACGGCCGACCCCGACGGGGTCCAGGCGCGGAGCAGCTGTCCTGGCAAGACCGCGGCACTTACCGTCACGCTGGCCGCGCCGGTGAGCACCGCGAGCGACGCACGGTGCTGCCCGCTGTAGGGCACCGCCGCTATGTACGGCCCTGACGGGGCGCCGGATGTCGCTCCCACCGCGCTGGCGATTGCGGCTGCGCCGGCTGCGCCGGCCACGACCAGTACCGCCGCTACCGCGATGGATGTGCGGAACCGCATGGGAGCGAGCTTCCCCGGTTGAATCCAGATAGTCAACGACCCGGCTATCAGGGGAGGCGGACGAGATCCGGGCCGAGCGCCGGCAGCCCGTCGATGCTGACCGAGTTCTTCTCGGCCCGGTACTCGGCGAGTTCCTCGGGCGTCTTCTTCTCAGCCGACCGGGCCAGGACGTCCCGCTCGTGGCTCAGTTCCATAACGGGCACCGCGTACCCGCACGAGTCAGCGATGCGGTGTACCTCGACGTCGATAATCGCCCGCGCGTTGCGGCGGGCTGTGCCGAGGCCGGCCTCGGCGGGGAAGTGCACGGCCAGCTGATCCCAGCCCGCGGAGCCGCGCACCACCACGGCGCCCGTGCCGTACAGCCGCAGGATCTTCGTCTCGTGGCCGAACGAGCAGAACATGATGGTGATCTGGCCGTTCTGGCGCAAGTGTGCGATGGTTTCGGCACCGCTGCCGGTCAGGTCAACGTATGCGACCCGGTGCGGGCCGAGGATTGCAAAGGTGTCCATGTAGCCCTTCGGCGAGACATTGACGTGCCCGCCCGTGCCGTCCGGCTGCAGGCATGGTGCCGTGGCCACGAAGAAGACCGGCTGGGCGGCGATAAACTTCCTGAGCCGCTGGTCAATCTCCGGGTAAACCTTGCCCATAAGTGACCTCCTGGGGACACCTAGCCGACTTGGGGGAGTCCGGACGGTGTTCCCCCGGACGTGCGCAATACCGATTATCCCGGGACGATGGGCAGTCCGAGGTTCTGCGAAGGAGGCGCCCGAGTGACCGACCTCGCCGCGCGTGACCAGCGACGGCCGGCCATGGCCGCGCACCGAGCCGCAGTGGCCGCGGTCGAAGGCGCATACTCGGCGCTGCCGGCCGGCAGCCCTGTCCGGCTGGCGAAGCGGACGTCCAACCTGTTCAGGTTCCGCACAGACACCGCGGCACCAGGGCTGGACGTCTCGGCGTTCCGGCACGTCCTGCACGTCAGTCCGGGGGAGCGGATCGCAGTCGTCGGCGGGATGACGACCTACGAGGACCTGGTCGCGGCGACGCTGCGGCACGGCATGATGCCGCTTGTGGTGCCTCAGCTCAAGACGATCACGCTCGGTGGCGCGGTCTCCGGGCTGGGCATCGAGTCGACGTCGCTTCGCAATGGCTTGCCCCACGAGTCCGTGCTGGCAATGGAGATTCTCACCGGCGACGGGCGGGTCGTTTCGGCCGAGCCGGGCAATGAGCATGCCGCCCTCTACCGCGGACTTCCCAACTCCTACGGCACACTCGGCTACGCACTGTCACTGACGATCGAGCTGGAGCCGGTCAAGCCGTTCGTGCACCTGCGGCACTTCCGCTTCACCGACGCACAAGATTGCATGCAGGCAGTCGCGAGGATCGCGGTGGACGGAAGCTACGACGGGCACCGCGCGGACTTCGTTGACGGGACCGCGTTCTCGCTTGGCGAGCTGTACCTCACGATCGGGTCGTTCTGTGACGTCGCGCCCTGGCTCAGCGACTACACGAGGGAGCGGATCTACTACCAGTCGATCCGCGGGCCGCGGGAAGACTTCCTTACGATCGCCGACTACCTGTGGCGATGGGATACCGACTGGTTCTGGTGCTCGCGCGCCTTCGGCGTGCAACGGCCGCTGATCCGCCACCTGTGGCCGCGCCGGTACCGCCGCTCCGACGTCTACCACAAGCTCGTCGCCCTCGACCAGCGGTACAAGCTGACCGCAGCGCTGGACGCGCGGCGCGGCCATCCGCCGACCGAGGCAGTGACTCAGGACGTCGAGATCCCGGTGGAGCGGGGGGCCGAGTTCCTCGAGTTCTTCCTCTCCACGATCGGCATGACGCCGGTGTGGCTGTGCCCGCTGCGGCTGCGCGGCGAGCAGGCGTGGCCGCTGTATCCCATGCGGCCAGGCCAGGTCTACGTGAACTTCGGATTCTGGGGCATGGTCAGGCTGCCCCCTGGACAGTCCGACGGTTACTTCAACCGGCAGGTCGAGGACGAGGTCACCGAGCTGGGCGGGCACAAGGGCCTCTACTCGACGGCCTTCTACACCGAAGACGAATTCTGGAAGCTCTACAACGGGCCGGAGTATGCCGAGCTAAAGCGGGCGTACGACCCGCACGGCCGGCTCGCCGACCTGTACGAGAAATGTGTTGGCGGAGTTTAGGAAGTGGTGACGAACATGGCGCTGGCCGAGGTATTCGAGCGGGTCGCGGGCCCGGATGCCCCAGTCGCGTTCGACGCGTACGACGGGAGCCGGGCGGGGACGGCCGATTCCCCGATCAAGATGACGGTAAAGTCGCCAGTCGCAGTCTCCTACCTCGCGCAGGCGCCAGGCGCGCTCGGCCTGGCCCGCGCGTACATAGCTGGCCATCTGGACGTCGACGGTGACATGTACGCCGCGCTGGCGCGGATGATCAGCGCACAGCGGGTCGAGATTTCGTTCCGCGAGAAGCTGCAGCTGCTGCAGGCGCTGGGCGGCCCGAAGGTGCTCGTGCCGCGCGTGGCCCCGCCGCCGCAGGAGGTGCGGGTCAACCGCAGGTGGCTTACCGGGCGGCGGCATAGCAAGGAGCGGGACGCGACCGCCATCTCGCACCACTACGACGTGTCTAACACCTTCTACGAGTGGGTGCTCGGACCGTCGATGGCCTATACCTGCGCTTGTTACCCGTTCGCGGACGCGACGCTGGAGCAGGCGCAGTACCACAAGTTCGACCTGGTGGCCCGCAAGCTGGCCCTGCAGCCGGGCATGCGGCTGCTGGATGTCGGCTGCGGGTGGGGCGGCATGGTAATGCACGCGGCCCGCGAGTACGGCGTGCGGGCACTCGGTGTCACGCTGTCGGCCGAGCAGGCCTCGTGGGCGCAGCGAGCGATCAAGGAGGCCGGGCTCTCTGAGTTGGCCGAGGTCCGGCACCTGGACTATCGCGACGTGACCGAGACCGGCTTCGACGCGGTCAGCTCCATCGGCCTGACCGAGCACATCGGCAAGGCCCAGCTGCCGGGCTACTTCGCCTTCCTCTACGGGAAACTGCGGCCCGAAGGCCGGCTACTTAACCACTGCATTACCCGCCCGGACAACGTCGGCCCAGCCAGGGTCACCGACGGGTTCATCTACCGCTACGTCTTCCCCGACGGCGAGCTGGAGGGACCCGGCTACCTGATGTCGCTCATGCACGACGCCGGCTTTGAGGTCAGACACGCCGAGAACCTCCGCGAGCACTACGCCAGGACGCTGGCGGGCTGGTGCGCCAACCTCGACGCGCACTGGGACGAGGCGGTCGCGGAAGTAGGCCAGGGCACCGCGCGGGTGTGGCGGCTGTACATGGCCGGGTCGCGGCTTGGCTTCGAGCGCAACCAGATCCAGCTGCACCAGATGCTAGGCGTCAGGCTCGGCGAGGCCGGAGCGTCGGGGATGCCGCTGCGTCCCGACTGGGAGCCTCCGGCACCGGGGCAGAACGCAGCCCAGGGCTAGGCGGTGCCTCCGGTTCGCAGCCACGACTCAGGTCACGGCTAATGAGGCGGGCGCCTCCGGCGCCCGGTGACGAGACAGTCCGCGGGGCCTGCCCGATTGATTGTCGGCTGCAGGCTCCCGGCCTTCCGGAAACCTGGGTGCACGCCCTAGTGGTGATCCTCGACTAAAAACTGTAGTGCCGCGCTGCCGTGCGCGTGTCGTCCCAGTTTTGTCGGCAGCATTCGATAATATTATCGAGTACTGGGCGACCGACGCGGGGAGGTGGACGGGTGAGCGAGCCGGCAGCGGCGTGGCCGTGGAATCGGGACGACCCTGACCCTGACCCTGACCCTGACCCCGGCCGGGGCGCGGCCTGGCCCGGTCCCGAGCCGGGCGGCTGGCTGGCCGACCCCGCGGTCCTGGACGACTGCGATCCCGGCGACCCCGGTGACGGCCCGGCCGGCTGGCTGGCCGGCGAGCCCGGCGACGCGGCGGACGAGGAGCCGTGGACGGGGGCGGGGGAGGCGTTCGCGGCCGGGTTCTTGCACCGTGACCGGGACGGCCAGTATGCGACGGGGTTCGCGTCGGGCGGGGAGCTGGACGTGATGGACCCTGGCCCGCAGCTGGCCGGGTTCCTGGCCGCGGCCACCG
>JASHOL010000272.1 GCA_030041135.1 Streptosporangiaceae bacterium
GCATCGGCGCCCGCCAGCCCGCCCGCCACCAGCACCGCCACCACAACGCCCGCTGCCCAGCGCGGGCGCCGCCGCCGGTACGCGGCCACCGCCAGGTGACCGGCCGCGGGCCCGCATGGCACGTGCGCGCCGCTCAGCTCCGAAGCTGGCACCCCGTCCTGGTCGGCTCCCGCGGGCACCCCCAGCTCGGGCACCGCAGCCCCGCTCGCCTGCTCACGTGCATCGTTGCTACTCAACCTGAGTCACCCGCCCGGAATGTAGAGCGGGGAGTTGCAGGCCTTCGCCGCTGCCTGGAAGGCAGCCGAGGCCGTGTCGATCAAGCCGGGGACTTTGAACAGAATCCCGTTGCCGTAGTAACTTGACCCGCCCGTGCCGCTCGGCGCCTGCGCCGGCGGGTCGCTCGGAGGCGCCGGCGGTGTGGAGGTGACGACGGGGTCAGGGAAGTTCGGATAGCCGTGATCGCGCAAGCAGTCAGAGGATTGGACTGCCTGCCTGATCTGCTGCTCGGTGGCGGTCGTCTTGACGGCGCCGAGCGGCGACAGCTTGCCGCACTTCGCCTGGGCTGACCTGAAGGTCGGGGAAGCCATGTCGATGCCGGTGCCGCCGCTGCTGCTGCTGCTGCCGGGTTCGGGGAAGTTGGGGACGCCGTTGGCGCGCATGCAGTCGGTGTACGCCACAGCCTTGTCCGCGCTGCCATTGCTAGCCGCTTGCGACGCCGACGGATCCGCGCTCGATCCGCCGCTGCAGGCGGCGGCACACAAAGACGCGGCGATGACCACCGCAGTCAGCACGCCACCTCGCCGCACCCGATGCCGGCGCCTCGTCTTGCCGGTGTCGGGTCTAGTGAGCGTTGAGGACATGTCGTCCTGCCTCCTCCTTGAGATCGGTTCCAGAGGCAGTTGTACGGCCGGGGTGGTAACCGGGCGTCAACAGAGCCTGTTACCGCCCTGTTACCTGGCGTTAGGCATCGTGGGATCCAGGCAGCGCCCTCTGAGCAGAAAGACGAAATGGACAGCAGCGTGGTCACGAAAAGGCTTCCGGCGCCGGGTGCCGACGGTAGCGACCCGCCGGCGCACGGGGCTCCCGGCTCGAACGCTGGATCATGCCCAGGGCCGGTCCTGAAAATGCCCGTCCGCCTGCTGGCCCGGCTGGGCGAGCCCTTGTCTCGCGGTGGCGTACCCCGCCGCACCGTGCGGCTGCGCCTGACTGGCCTGTACGGAGGGCTGTTCCTGGCCTGTGGCGCGGCGCTGCTCGCGATCACCTACCTGCTGGTGGCCGGCCTTCCCCTCACGAAGCCGCTCCCCCCGTTGGGCCCGCCGTCTCACGGTCTGGCGGGAAGCTCGCTCGCCCCATGCTGCAGCGTGAACGCCGTATACGCCGAGGCCGTCGCGGATCGGAACGCTTTTCTGCATGACCTGCTGATCCGCTCCGGCCTCGCCCTGGTTGTCGTGGCCCTGCTGTCGACCTGGCTGGGGTGGCTCATGGCCGGACGCGTGCTGCGCCCGCTGCAGGTCATCATCTCGACGACCCGGCAGATCTCCGAGGACAACCTGCACCAGCGCCTGACGCTGCCAGGACCGCTGGACGAGCTGACCGAGCTTGGCGACACTATCGATGGGCTACTGGAACGACTGGAAGGCGCTTTTGACGCCCAGCGAAACTTTGTCGCCGGTGCATCCCACGAACTGCGCACCCCGCTGACCATGATCCGCACCTCGCTTGATGTAGCCGAGGCAAAGTCCCCGCCGGTTTCGCACGACGCATCAGTGCTGGCCGGCAAGGTCCGCGAGGGACTCGACCAGGCAGACCGCCTCGTCGAGAGCTTCCTCGTGCTCGCCCGCGCCCAGCGGGGCGTGATGACCGACCTCACGACGGTCTCCCTGCCTCAGGTGGTATCGGCGGCACTACGCGCCCGGAGAGCGGAAACCGCGGACATGGGCCTCGCCGTACGGCTGCAACTGGACGACGCCGAGGTCATCGGGAGCGAGACGCTCCTGGCCCGGATGGTGGCAAATCTCGTCGGCAACGCTATCCGTCACAACCAGCCAGGCGGCTTCATCGACCTCACCACCCAAGCCGATACTTCCGCTGCCCGCCTCATCGTCGAAAACGGCGGTCCTGTGCTTGACCCCGACGAGGTCGCGCACCTGGCGCAGCCATTCAGGCGGCTCGGCGCGGAGCGAACCGGCTCTGCCGACGGAGTGGGACTTGGGCTTTCCATCGTGGCTGCCATCGTCACCGCCCATAGCGGCATGCTTGACCTGCAGCCAGCATCCGGAGGGGGCCTGCGCGCATGGATCGAACTGCCCCGGGCACGCCCTGCTAGCCGGAGTGGAGCCCACGGGTGAGGGTGCTCGTGGTCGAGGACGTCAGGCGCCTCGCCGATGACATCGCCGAGGGCCTGCGCGACCAGGCCATGGCCGTCGACGTCGCCTACGACGGCCTGGACGCCGCCGCCAAGCTGGAACTGAACCGCTACGACGTCGTCGTCCTCGACCGTGATCTTCCCGGCCTGCACGGCGACACGATCTGCCGGATGATTACCGAGGGTGCAGATCCGGCCATGGTGCTAATGCTGACCGCCGCCGACAGGCCCGGCGACCGGGTGGCCGGCCTTGGCATCGGAGCCGACGACTACCTGTCCAAGCCGTTCCACTTCCCCGAACTCGTGCTCCGGGTCCGTGGCCTCGCCCGGCGCAAGCCCACCGCGCATCCCAGGGTCTTGCGTCAGGCCGGAATCGAACTGGACCCGCTTCGTCGCATCGTCACCCGTGACGGCCAGCCACGAGAGCTCTCCGCCAAGGAGTTCGCCCTGCTCGAGACGCTCATGAAGGCGGCGCCGGGCGCGCTCAGCACGGAAGACCTGCTCGAGCAGGTCTGGGATGAGAACACCGACCCGTTCACCAAGACGGTGCAGGTCACGATCGGACGGCTGCGACGGAAACTCGGCGAGCCGGACGTCATCGAGACCATCCCCGGCGCTGGATACCGCATCACCAAGTCGTGATGGACGGGGCTACGCCCGCGCCCGATTGAGTTCGAGCACCGGACTCATGCGGACTCCGGCCGTTTGGCGTGCGTACTCGGCAAAGCCCGGATACCGGCACGCCTGCTCGGCGTAGACGCGGCCGCGTTCGGCGCCGGTGCGGCCATGACTCGCAATGCGGTACCGCACGATCGCGTGAAGTTTAGTTTTCCGATCGACAGGCTGCATAATGGCGGGCATGGTCATGCGACTGTCCGCACGCGCCGACTACGCGCTGCGCGCCGCCATTGAGTTGGCGGCGGCGCAGGATTCCCATGTCACGGCGGAGCAGCTCGCCCAGGCGCAGAAAGCCCCTGGCAAGTTCCTCGAGACGATCCTGACGAGCCTGCGGCGAAGCAACATCGTACGCAGCCAACGGGGGCCGGATGGCGGCTTCTGGCTGGCCAGAGCCCCCTCGGAGATCTCGCTCGCCGACATCATCCGCGCCGTTGACGGGCAGCTGCTCGGCGTTCGCGGCGAGCGTCCCGAGAACGTGAGCTATCCAGGGACGGCCGCGCCGCTGCGGCTGGTCTGGATTGCGCTGCGAGCGAATGAGCGGGCCGTGCTTGAGTCCGTGACGCTCGCGGACATCGTGTCCGGCGAGCTTCCACCAGCCGTGGCGGCCCTCACCGAGAACCCGGGCGCCTGGGTCTGAGCCCGGCGCTCGAGTGCCCGGCCCAGCATCGGGAACACAGCATCAGGAGAACACACCGAGTTGCCTTACGTCCGCCCGCTTGATCAGTGAGACTATTCGCACCATGGGCGTTGACGTGATCGTCGGGTACGACGGAAAGCCACGCTGCGCCTGGGTAGACGCCAGCGATAAGGCGTCTGCCCGCTACCACGACGAGGTCTGGGGAACCCGCACCTACGAGGTCAACCGCAAGCGGGCCCCAGGGTCAGCGGCCGAGCTGCCTAGATTCACCGCGCAGGCGGAGACGTTCGCTAAACAGTTGAAGTCGCAGGGGTACCGCTTCGTGGGGCCCACGAGTGTGTACGCGTTCATGCAGAACGTCGGTGTCGTCAATGACCATGTCCATGGTTGCTTCCGCGCGACCGACTACTAGTGCGTGGTTATGCACCGCGCGCCGGCCCTGTCGGTCTCCGGGATCGGCCCTGGCGAGGTCACGATCAGTGGCCTCACCGCGGGCGGCTGCGTGCTGCTGCTGTTCGTCTCCGAGGAGTGCCCCACCTCCGCGATGACTCTGCGCAGGCTCGGCCCGCTGTGCCGGTCCTGGCAATCGGCCGGGCTCGCATCCCTCGCCGTGTTCGAGGACCCGCTTGAGGTCGCTGTCCGGATGGCCCGCAGGCTCGGCTGGCTGGGCCTCGTAGCCTCGGAGGACCCGCCATACGAGACATCGCGCGCTTACCGGCTCGTGTCGGTACCGACGGCGGCTCTCGTCGACCCCGCCGGGACGATCGCAGCTACCGTGACCGGCTGGGATCACGCCGCCTTGGTGGCGCTAATCGGGCGAGCGGGAGTGTTCCTCGGTGCAGAACTCGCGATCCCCGAAGCGACCGAGCCGCTGCTCAAGCCCGGCTGCTCCTCTAAGGCCGCGATCGACCCGGAACTGGCGGCCGCGGTCTCGACGGCCGCTGATACTGACGAGGTCGAGGAGATGTTCGAGCGTGGCTGGACCGACGGCCTGCCCGTCGTTCCGCCGACCCAAGAGCGGGTCGAGGCGATGCTCGGCGGCTGCGACGGCCGGGTCTCCCTCGGTCCCGTCCCGCCCGATATGGGCGAGGCGACCCTGGCGCGGGTCGCATCCTGTGCGGTGCTGGCTGGCTGCCGCCCGGCCTACTTCCCTGTTGTGGTCGCCGCCGCCCAGGCTGCGCTCGATCCCGCGTTCAATCTCCATGGCCAGGCGGTGACGACCCAGCCCGCCGGGCAGCTCGTGGTGGTGAACGGACCGGTCAGGCAGGCTATCGGGCTGAACAGTGGCATGGGCGCGCTCGGACCAGGGTTCCGGGCCAACCTCACCATCGGCCGGGCGCTGCGCCTGCTCGTCACCCTCACCGGCGGAGCGGTGCCCGGCAAGCTGGACCGGGCGACCCAGGGGCATATGGGGAAGATCGGGTTCTGCATCGCCGAGGACGAAGAAGTGAGTCCCTGGAAGCCGCTCCATGTCGAACGCGGCTTCCAGCCCGGTCAGTCGGTCGTCACGGTCATCGGCTGCGACGCGCCGCTGTCGATATCCGACCACCGCAGCCGCACCCCCGACGATCTGGCCTGGGTTCTCGCATGGGCCGCGGCGAGCGCGTGGAGCACCAACTGGTGGCCGCTGGACGAGCCGTCGGTGTTCGTGATCTGCCCCGAGCATGCCGAGATGTTCCGCGCCGCCGGATGGACCAAGCAGCAGCTGCGCCAGTTCATGTTCGAGGCGGTGCACAAGCCAGCCGGTGAGCTGCGCCGTGGCGAGGCGACCCCGTTCGTCCACGCCGCCGACCCCGGCCTGCAGGTCCCCAAGTGGGCCTCGCCCGAGGCGATCGTGCTGATCGTGGCGGGTGGTGAAGCCGGGCGTTACTCTGCAGTCCTCGGCCCGTGCACCGGCATGGGATCCCAGATCGTCTCCAGGGAGGTTGGGTCACCTTGGCCGCTGACTACGTGAGCCCGTTCGACGAGCGCGTCCGGCCCGCCGAGCCGCTCGCGGCGCGCCCGGCCGGCATCAGAGGGCGTCGAGTGGTGCTGCTCGACATCCGGAAGAACCGGGGCGCCGAGTTCCTTGACCAGATCGAGACGCTGATGCAGGCGGCGGGCGCGGCGACGTCGCGCAGCGCGAAGGAAATCTTCTCTAAGCCCGCCGCCCTGGCGCTGATTGGCGAGATCGCTGGCCGAGCCGACCTGGTCGTCGAGGCCCTCGCCGATTGAGGCTCATGTACGTCGTGCAGTTTGCATGACCTTGTCCATCTGGAGCGCCGTGGGATCCCCGCCGTCGGCATCGCGACGGAGCCGTTCGCCGACGAAGCCATCGAGCAGGCGCGGCGGCTTGGCATGCCCGGCGCCCGTATGGTCTACATTCCCCACCCGGTCCAGTTGCTGACCAGCGCCGAGCTGGCCGCCCGGGCGGACGAGATCTTCCCCCAGGTGCTCGCTGCGCTGGCAGAACCCGCCGCGCCGTCGTCGCCACGCTGCTGAGCCGGGCGCCGACTCGGCCGCTCCGGGCTGCCGAAATAACGTCTTGACTGATTAGACCTGTCTGTCTATATTGCTTGGACAGACCGGTCTACTCAGTGAAGCGGGTAACTGACAATGACGATGAGTTGCAGCCCAGGAACGAGATCAGGCGCCACGCCGGTAGCACCGGAGCCGCAGCCGGCCACGCAGGTCGCGACCGGCCGGGTTCCGGCAGGCTGGCGTCCGGGCAGCGAAAGCGCTACGCCCCTCCCGGCTGACCCGCTCGCACGCCGGCGCTGGTACCGCAGGCAGGGCAATCGCCGGCTGAGCGGGCGGCCAGCAGTCTTCGTGCTCGCCTCGGTGATCGTGGCGCTGCTGGCATCGTCCGCCGCGCCCACCCCGCTGTACGCGATCTACCAGGCCCAGTGGCACTTCACGCCGATCACCACCACGGTGGTATTCGGGGTGTACGCGATAGCCGTGCTGACCGGCCTGCTGACCCTGGGCAAGATCTCGAACCACATAGGACGCCGGCGAGTGCTCTTGACCGCGATCGCCGTGCAGGCTATCTCCTTGGTGATCTTCGCCACCGCTACCGGGGTACCTGCGCTGCTGTCAGCTCGAGTGGTCCAGGGCCTGTCCACCGGCGCGGCTCTGGGCGCGATCGGCGCCGCCATGCTGGACATGAACCCCGAACTGGGTACATTCGCGAACGCGGTGGCGCCCGGCATGGGCACCGCCAGCGGCGCGATCTTGTCGGCTCTGGCGGTCCGTTTCCTGCCTGACCCGACGCACCTCATCTATCTAGCGCTGATCGGCGTGCTGGCTGTGCAGGCCATCGCAATAGCCGCGATGCGCGAGACGGCCAGCATGGCGCCGGGCGCGCTGGCAAGCCTGCGGCCAGATATCACCTTGCCGCGGGCGCTCCGGGCCCCGGTCCTTACCGCTGTGCCGGTGCTGTTCGCGGTATGGGCGCTGGCCGGGCTGTACGCGTCACTCGGCCCGGCACTGGTGTACTCGCTAACCGGGTCCGGTGATGTCGTGCTTGGCGGACTGAGCTTGTTCGTGCTCGCCGCCTCCGCTGTCGTCGCGATCATCGTGCTGCGCCGGGCCCCGGCCCGGACGGTCATGCTGTCCGGCATCCTCTTCCTGATCGCGGGCGTGGCCGTGACCATCGTCGCCGTGAGCCAGGGGTCGGCGGCCGAGTTCTTCGCGGGCTCTGCGATCGCTGGCGCCGGGTTCGGCAGTGGCTTCCAGGGCGGCATCCGCATGGCCGTCCCGCTTGCCGCCGCGCACGAGAGGGCCGGCCTGGTGTCACTGCTGTACGTGGTGTCCTACCTCGGGCTGGGCGTGCCCGCGGTGCTGGCCGGCTTCGGCGTCGTGCACGGCGGAGGCCTTATGGACACCGCCCGCTACTACGGCGCCGCCATCATCGGGCTGGCCGCTGTGGCCCTGCTCGGCCTGCTGAAGAGCCGACCAGCCGGGGCCGTCCAGCCTGCCGCCGTCCTGAACCGGGAAATACAATAGACAAATCTGTCTGGAAGGGTCGCGATCGCCATGGCTGCTGAGGAAGCGAGCACGGTCCGGCCGTCGGCACGCGACCGGCTGCTGGCGGCGGCTAACGAGCTGTTCTACAAGGAGGGCGTGCACACGGTCGGCATCGATCGCATCATCGAGCAAGCCGGTGTGGCCAAGGCATCGCTCTATAACACCTTCGGCAGCAAGGACGAGCTTGTCCGCGCCTACCTGGAGAACCGCCAGGCCAGCGTCGCCCGGCGCATCCTGGCAGCAGTGGAACGCTACGACGCCCCGCGCGAGCGGTTGCTGGCCGTGTTCGAAGGCCAGGGTGACCTATTCGCCCAGCCGGACTATCGGGGCTGCGCGTTCATCCGGGCCAGCGCGGAGTCCCATCCCGGAGACGTGACCGAGCAGGCGACCGAGGCCTACCGCCGCTGGATACGGACGCTACTGACCGAACTGGCCGCGCAGGCGGGGGTGCCCGAGCCCGAAGGCCTGGCCCGGCAGTTGCACCTGCTTTACGACGGCAGCGGGCATGCCGCGCGGATGGACCACGACCCGGCGGCCGCCGCAGCGGCCCGTGCCGCCGCGGCCGTCCTGCTCGACGGCGCTCTGGCCCGGCGGGACGGCAGCACGGCATCGGCTCGTTGACGGCCATGCCAGGCGCAGGCACTAGGAGCGAGCAACACTCCGAACGTGCTGGGTCACCGACGCCTCCTGGTTGGTCAGCACTTGCGCAGTTGCGCTTCGGCGGGCGTGGGCGGCGGGGCTCCCGCCTCTGGCTGCTGCCGGCTGAGTTCCTGCTGGCAGTCGCGTGAGCTGAGCTGCCAGGCGACCAGGACTACCGCCAGCAGCGCGATCGCGGTCGCGATCAGGAACGAGAGCCGGTACCCGGCGACCAGCGAGCCAGAGGCGTGGGCCGTGCGCGCGGCCGCGACCGTGGCCAGGACGGCGAGGCCGACGGCGGCGCCGACCTGCTGGCCGGTGGTGAACAGCGCTCCGGCGAGGCCCTGGTCACGGCCCTGAACGCCAGCGGTGATCGCGATGGAGGCGGTGGGCAGTGCCAGGCCGATGCCCAGCGAGGTCAGCAGCAGGCCGGGCAGCACGGCGACGGCATAGCTGGAACTAGCGGAGATCTGCGCCAGCCATAGCTGGCCCAAGGCCATGGCGACTAGCCCGGCTAGCAGCACGATTTTGATGCTGAACCGAGTCAGCAGCCTGCGGGTCAGCAACGTGGAGGTGAGCACGACCAGCGCCGTCGACGGAACCAGGGCTAGCCCCGTCTCCACGGGCGTAAAGCCCCGCACCTTCTGCAGGTACAAGGAAACGAAGTACACGTAGCCCGCCAGAATCGCTCCCATCATCAGCATTGCGCCCACCGCCGCCCGCCGGGTCCGCGCGGCCAGGATCGGCAGCGGCAACATCGGCGAGCTGACCGTCCGCTCGACCCAGACGAAGCCCGCGGCAAGTAGCACCGCCGCGGCCACCGCGGTGATCGTGGCCAATGATCCGAAGCCGTGCTGCTGCCCGTAGCTGAGCCCGAAGATCAGCGCCGCCAGCGCGGTGGTGATCAGGAGCGCGCCGCGCACATCCAGGCGCTGCCCGCCGACGGGCTCGCCGGCCGGCAGCCGCCCGACCAGCGCGAGCATGATCGCAATCAGCGGCGGATTAACCAGGAACACCGCGCGCCAGCCCAGGTACTGCGTGAGCAGCCCGCCGGCGATGATTCCGGCGGTGGCGCCCCCGGCGGTTGTAGCCTGCCAGATCGCCAGCGCTCGGTTCCTGGCTGGCCCCTCCGGGTTGGTCGTCGTCAGCAAAGACAGCGCACCCGGCGAGACCAGCGCTCCGGCGGCGCCCTGGACGATACGGCTGATGATCAGCATGATCGGCCATTGGGCCAGGCCACATGCCAACGAGGCCAGCGCGAACAGGACCAGCCCGCCGATCAGCATGCGGCGCCGCCCGAGCAGGTCAGCCAGCCGTCCGCCAAGTAGCAACAGCGACCCGAAGGTCAGCGCATACCCGGTGACGATCCATTGCAGCTCGGCTGCGGCCATATGCAGGTCGCGCTGAACGGTAGGCAGCGCCACGTTCACGATGCTGAAGTCCAGCTGCAGCACGAACTGCGCGCCGCAGATCAAGACCATCGCGAGCGCGCCAGCCCGGGCCGGGCCCTCGGTCACAGACCGGTTGGGCGCACGCCTCACGCCGTTGCTCCCGGCAGCCTCCTGAGCACAGGGAAGGCGACGCCCGCCCGACTGCTCACTGCCATCACGGCCGCGCAGGCCAGCGTGCCGAACGGCATCGGCGGCATGGGCATTCTGAGAGGTTACGCTAGCGCCGCCGCCGGTCAAAAGACCCGCCCGTGAAGGGCGGCGGGACGAAAGGCCGCGATCAGGCGTGGGTGAGCGGTGCCAGCAGCTCGGCGGTAGCCCGCTGGCCGCAGCGCTGGGCCGCGGCCAGCGGCGTCGCGCCCCCGGCGCTCCTGATGTTGGGATCGGCGCCCAGGTCCAGCAGGAGCCTGGCCATCGCGACGTCACCCGCCTTGGCCGCCTCGTGCAGGGCCGTTCGCCACGGCGCTTCCGCCGGGATGTCGCCGCGGCCGAGCGCATTGACGTCGAAGCCGAGGTCGGCCAGCAGGGCGACTGCCTCGAGCTTCCGGCAGGCTGCTGCCCACACGATGAGGCCAGGCCGCTCCTCGCGGGCGACGGCGGCGTTGGCGCGCAGCTTCATCGCGGCGTCGCGGTCGCCGGCCAGGACGGCGGCGATCAGCGAATCCGCCTTCTTGAGCGCGGGCCGGGCGGCGCCCTGGGCGACCAGCCAGCCGGCCATCTCCTGATGCCCGCTCAGCGCCGCTACTTCGGCGGGTGTGCGGGCGTGGGAAGTCCGCAGCGCGGTCGGGCGCCCGCCGGGCGCTGCATACGGCGTCAGGAAGTCGACGCCATGCCCGACCAGCAGCCTGACTCGCTCGCGCATGTCGTGCACGATCGCCCACCACAGCTGGCCGCGCAGCATCTCCTGCGGCGAATCCGCGGTGTGCCCGAAGCGAGCCGCCCACGGACCGCCGTCCCCGCCCCCGAGGCCGTGGCCGAACAGCAGCACGAGATGCTGGTCATCCTCGCCGAACTGCCGGTTGTAGAGGGCCTGGCCGTCGTTGGCGTCCGCGCCCGCGGCGAGCAGCAGTTCTGTCAGCGCAAACCCGTGCGGGTGCTGATCATCCGCGCTGCTGCCAAGCGCGCCGGTCACCGCGGTGAAGGGCGGGTAGAGCCCGTGCCACAGGTAGCCGGCGTTCGGATCCGCCCCGTGCTCGAGCAGCGCCCGCACCGTGCCGAGCGTCGCTGCTTCGCTGATCCGCTGGTCGTGCCGGGCGTAGGCGAGGTACAGCAGCGGCTCCCAGCCATAGGGCCCGCCCTCGCGGCTGGCCAGGGCTGGATCGGCCGCGAGGTGCACGCGCACCGAGGCTTCGTCCGCGGCGGCAGCCGCGACATGGATGCTGGTGCGGGTGAGGGCCGGGTGCTCGGTCAGGAGGGAGGCTCCTCGTTCCCATCGCTGCGGCGAGTCATCTCCTCCGAACCGTAGACAGGCGAACGCCAGGAACTCATCGGCCGGGCCGACGGCCTGCTCGACTTCGTCAGGCGCCCGCCGGTGGCGCTCGATCATCTCCAGGTGCTGCTTGAGACGCGCCCAGGAGGCGAATCCGTAATGACGGGCAACGACAAGCTGTGCACCCGCCAGCGTGACCGGGTGCGCGCCCTTCTGGTGGTGCGCGGCGACGAGCTCCAGCGTTCCTGGCACGCCAGCCCGCGCCAGGTCGCGTACGTCCTTCGCCTGCTTGCGCAGTTGCTGCAGGCTCGGGTCGTCGGGCAGCGGAACGGCCTCGCGCTTGTGGGCCTTCCCTTTCAGCGGCACGACCACGGTCGGCATAGCGACCTCCTTTTCACCGCCTGCGGTCCGCATCGTCAGGCCGAAAGGAGGCTCACTAGCCAGTACCGTTCCTGACACTCAGTTCGGGTGGGCTCAGCCCTGTCCGCGGACCCGGCGGCGCCCCGCGCGCCAATTCGCAGCCTACCGCCCGCGGACCGCGGCAGACAGTTAGCGGCCAGAGCCGGGAACGCGCGCCACGCCGCAGAACCGGCAAATGACTCATCAAATTGGCGGCCATTACCAGGCACCGCCGTCTTGGCCCCAGGCTGGGTCGCACCGACCGCGGGATCGTGTAAGTTCACATGTCCATATGCGGCGAAATCGGGCGCAAAACTGTCGGGAACTTACACGATGCCAGTCCTGGGCGAGATCGTGAGCTCCGCGGAGGAGACGAGATGGCGGACGATACGAGGCTCGGAAGGGATCGCGGCGGAGCGAGGCCGGACCGGCCAGACTTGGTGCCATGACGACGGCGCCGGGTGATCAGCCAGAGGGCCAGCCAGAGGGCCAGCCAGAGGGCAAGCCAGTGAGCCAGCCAGAGGGCCAGCCAGAGAGCAAGCCAGTGAGCCAGCCAGAGGGTCAGCCAGACCGGAAGGTCACGCACGCGGAGGCGGCTCGCATTTTGGCCGGCCGAGATCCGGTGATCGCCCGGATGGTCGCCGAGACCGGACTGCCGCGGTTCCGGCGGCCGACCGAGTCGCACTTCGCCACGCTCGTACGGGCGATCGTGTACCAGCAGCTGGCCGGGAACGCAGCCGCCGCG
>JASHOL010000273.1 GCA_030041135.1 Streptosporangiaceae bacterium
GACGTCATCGAGAGCGCGCATGAGCGGGGCGTGCTCGTCGCGGCCCTGGCCGGGAAGGCGGCGCACGCCCGGTCACACGTCGCGGCCGGGGTCGACATCGTCGTGGCGCAGGGATATGAGGCCGGCGGCCACACCGGCGAAATCGCCAGCATGGTGCTCGTCCCCGAGATCGTGGACGCCGTCGGCGCCGAGGTCCCGGTGCTCGCGGCCGGCGGTATCGGCACTGGCCGCCAGATCGCGGCCGCGCTGGCGCTGGGCGCTTCCGGTGCGTGGATGGGCTCGGCGTGGCTGATTACCGAGGAGTACACGAGCCTGGCTCCGCTGCCCGGCCTGCGGGAAGCTCTGCTTGCGGCCACATCATCGGACACGGTCCGGTCACGCATCTACAGCGGCAAGCCGGCCCGGCTGCTGAAGAACAGCTGGACCAGTGCCTGGGAGGAGCCGGGTGCTCCCGAGGCACTGCCCATGCCGCTCCAGAACCTGCTGGTGGCAGAGGCGCACCAGCGCCTGATGCGGTCGGGCAACCCCGACGTGCTGCCGATGCCGGTCGGCCAGATCGTCGGCCGCATGAACGAGGTAAGGCCCGTCGCGGACGTGATGCAGGCTCTGGTGAGCGAGCTAGAAGAGACGGTCTCGAGGCTGAACGACCTGCGCTGACGGAGGGCCAGTGGGATGGGGAACGCCTCGTTCCCCGCAAAGCGCTAGGCCGGAGCCGGGCGATCTTTTTTCGGCAGCTTGCTAACGACGGTTTCGTAGGACGCGTCGATTGCCTCCAGGAGTTCGTCGGCGGGGATCGCGCCGTCGACGCGCAGCGTGTTCCAGCCCGAGCGGCCGATGTAGGCCATGACGCCGGCGTCGCCGGGGTAGCGCTTCAGCCATTCGTCCGCGATTTCCCTGGTCGGCCCGCACTTCAGGCCGACCGTGGTGCCGGGAGCCATGCCGAAGAACGCGAAGATCTTAGGGCCGACCTTGGCCACGATGTCACCGTCCCACGGCTCGTCCTGCCAGGCGCCCGGCTTGGCCAGGCTGTACTCGAGCAACTCGTCCCAGGTCATGCGCTACTCCCCTCGGTCGTTCCATGGTCTCGCACCCGGTTCCCTGACGGGCCGCGACCGCTTCTGGCCGGCCGGCCGGATTGCGCTACCTTGGCCGGGTGAGCCCGGCCTTCCCGCTTGCCGCCGCCGCGTTAGCCGCGGCTTTCGGCTGGCCGGCTAGCGCCGCGATTTTCGCGTTCAGCGTCCCGGCGGGCGCGCCGCCGCGGCCATGCCCGCGGTGCGACTCCCCCGCCGCGCTTGCTGGCTGGCTGCCGCTTCGTGCTCGCTGCCGTGCGTGCCGGGCCGCCCTTGGTCCCTCAGTGCTGATGACCGCCGCGGCGATGGCAGTGCTGGCCGGCGCCGGAGCCGCCGTGGTTCGCCCGTACCTCGTTGCCTGCGCCGCGTGCTGGCTCGCCGTGTGCGCGGTGCCGCTGGCCGCCATCGACGGCGCCGCCCACCGCCTGCCGGACGCGCTGACCGGTGCGGCGTTCGCCGGGACGACCGTGTTCCTGCTGGCCGCGGCGGGGTTCGACGATCGCTGGATCGACCTGGCGCGGTCGGCGGCCGGGGCGGCAGCAGTCGCAGGGCTGTTTGCGCTGCTGGCGCTGGCGCGGCCGGGCTCGGCCGGGCTGGGCGACGTCAAGCTCGGCTTGAGCGTCGGGGCGCTCGCGGCCTGGTTCGGCTGGGGCACGCTCGCGCTCGCAGTTATCGCCGGGTTCGTGTTCGCCGCCGTGTATGGCCTCTGGCTTCTCGCCTCCGGGCGGGCAAGCATTCGCAGCAGCATCGCCTTCGGCCCGTTCCTGCTCGCGGGCGGTTTCGCGGCGGTGCTGCTGGCGGGGGCTATGGGGATCGGCTGAACTCGACCACTAGCCGCCGGATTCCCGTGTGACGGTTGCTGCGAGTCCACTCGGCCGGCTCGACCACGCGGACCACGGCGAACTGCGAGAGCAGTTCCTCGAACATGACCCGCACCTCGAGGCGGGCCAGGCTAGCACCCAGGCAGAAGTGCACGCCGTGGCCGAATCCGAGGTGCGGGTTCGGGTCGCGGGCCACATTGAACTGCTCGGGGTGGTCGAACACCGCTTCGTCGCGGTTAGCCGATCCTTCCCAGATCACTACCTTGTCGCCCGCCGCGATCTGCGCCCCGCTCAGCACCGTGTCGCGGGTGGCGGTGCGCCGCTTGGCTGGCGACGGAGTGGTCCAGCGGACGATTTCCTCGACGGCGGTCGGCAGCATTCCCGGCTCGGCCCGCAGCCTCTGGTACTGCTCGGGGTGCTGGGCCAGGGCCAGCAGCCCGCCCCCGATCGCGTTCCTCGTGGTCTCCGCGCCCGCGGTGAACAGCAGGGAGAAGAAGAGGTAAAGCTCGGCGTCGCTGAGGCCAGACTCGTCGCCATCGAGCCTCGCGGCGGTGTCTGGCGTCGCGCCGGTGCTCAGGGTCGCGCCGACGACGACCGAGAGCATGTCGTCTGCCGGGTGCCTGCGCTTGTGCGCGATGAGTTCGCCGCCGTAGGCACGCATGCGAGCGGTCAAGTCCGCATTGGCACTGTCCTGGAAGGTCTTTCTGTCACCGCGGTAGTCGAACCCAGGGTCGACCGCCTGCAAGAGCCAGTGCCGCTCCGACTCGGGAACTCCGAGCAGCAGGCAGATCATCTGCATCGGAGGCTCGACCGCGACATCTCCCATGAAGTCGAGCGGGGTGTGGTCGACGATGCCGCCGAGGAGGCCGCGCACCCGCGCCCTGAAGTCATCCTCGACTCTGCGGATCATCCGCGGCGTCAGTCCGGAGCTCACCAGCCGCCTGATCCGCCCGTGCCGCGGGTCATCCATCATGTTCAGCACGAGCCCGGCAATCCGCAGGTCCTCGAGCAGGGTCCCGCCGTAGGGCCGGTCTCCGCCGCGCTCGGACGAGTAGGTCTCAGGATTCCTGAGCACCTCCAGCGCCTCCGCATATGTCGCGACCGACCAGAAGCCCTCGCCGTCGGGCGTGTGCTCGGTTGGCTCGTGCCACCACACCGGCGCTTCCCTGCGGTGAATCTCAAACAGCTCGTGCGGGAACCCGGCGGTGAAGTTGTCCAGATCCGTGAAGTCGATGTCGGCAAGGGTGGGCAACCGATCCTCCTTCAGTCACGCGGAACTTATCTCCGCGAAACTCAGGCGATCAAGGCGTCACGCGTGCCGCTCCGCGGCAAGCCACCGTCTGATCCGATCAGGTTCCCGATGAGCCGGCCACGACGGCGTTGACCGTCAGCACGTGATCCTTGGCGTTCACGCACGTATATCCGTTAAATGGCAGGCCCACGGAAGTCGTCAGGTTGGGCGGATAGACCAGGATGCCGCTGGCTGTCGTGAGACCGCACGAGCCGGGCGGGTAATTCTGCGCGTCGGCAACGGCGATGAGGGCGCTGCCGACGGCACCGGGCGCCAGCGTCACGACGGCCTCGGGGCTTGAGTGGTTGCGTGTCGCGGCCGGCCCGACCTGCACCTGGTAGGTCTCGCCGGTGAACGAAACGCCGGGGAACCCGTAAAGGGTGCAGGTTGCCGTGGACACGTTGGTGAACAGGATCGGGTAGTACGCAGTTCCGGCCGCGGCTCCGCCCTTGCCCAGCGTGACCTTGAGGGCCTTCCCCTGGCAGGAGCCAGGGCCGCCTGAGGCCGAGGGTGTCGTCTCGGGCGCGGACGTCGTGGCGGAGGGCGAACTCAAGCCGACCGCCGGCGTCGCGGACGGCGCGGACGAGCTGGGCGCGGCCGCTGGCGTGCGTGGGGAGGGTGCGGCCGCCGGGCGACCAGAGGAGCAGCCGGTGACCAGGATCGCGGCCGCGGCTAGCAGGCCTGCCGCACTGGCATATGAGCGCATCGGTAACCCTTCAGGAAGGCTTCCAGAGGTATGTACCGGTGGCATCGGCGGCTGGTCAATCAGAAAGACCGC
>JASHOL010000274.1 GCA_030041135.1 Streptosporangiaceae bacterium
AGTGACGCGGCCGACGGCGATGACGCGAACACCGCCGATGACGGGGCCGACGGCCACGACGCGGCCGACGGCCAGCCTGCCGCGCGCAGCCCAGCCGGTGACCTCGGGCCAGGGATCGCCCTGCTGGCCGGCCGCCGGTCGGCCGCCTGTGGCGGGTTGTGCACCGGGGAGCGACCGTGCACGCTGGCCGAGATCCGCGCCGCCGAGTTGCTCGCCGCCGAGCCGCACGACGCGTGGCTGCGAGTCTGGGCGGAGGTCTACATGGTGGCCTTCCTCACGAACCGCCCGCGACCGCGAGTGCCGATACCGCTGCGGGAGCGGTGGGCGAGCCTAGAGCCCCGCCTGCGCGAATGCCTGCTGGCTGCCGCGCTCGACCGGTCTTTGCGTCGCCGGGAGCAGGCGCTGCGGGTTGCCATCGACCCGCGGACAATCGCCTCGGCCTGCGCGGCTCATGCCGCTGGAATGCTCGGCGGCGGGAAAGGGGCCGGCACCATGGCCGGGCCGATGTGGGTGATGCCGCAACTGCAGTGGCTGCACGAGCTTGAGCGGGTCTGCCCGTTCGGCGGGCCAGTACCTGACCCGTTCGCGCTCGCGCCAGAGCTTGACTACGCGCTGGCCGGCCTGGCCGACCGACCGGAGGTGAAGGTCGGCCAGCGGATCAGTGGCCTGCGCCGGCACGCCCTGTCGATGGAGGTGACCCGCAACCGGCTGCTCGCCTGGACGGCGCTGCTCGGCGAGGACGACCAGAGCGAGTTCATCGAGGATCTTGCGGTCGTGGCCATCGGCGTCAGCCACCGCGGCCAGTTGCGTAAGGCCGCGGGCGAGATGGGCGTTACCGGCTGGCTGGAAGCGGTGCTCTCCTGGCCGCGCCGGTTCATCGTGGGCGCCGACGATCAGGCCAGCGTGCTCGGGGCTCGCCCGCCGGAGTCCGCCGCCGGATAGCATCGGCCGTTATGAGCAAGCTCCCGCTGCGCGCACGCCTCGCCACGTCGATTAGCGGCGCGGCGGGCCGGGTGTCCCGGCTGACCGGCCGCGGCGACGGGTCGGTGATCGGCGGCGTGCTCGGATTGCGGGTAGAGCCGGACCTGCTGCGGCTGCTCGCCGAGGACCGGCAAGTCGTGCTCGTCACCGGCACGAACGGCAAGACGACCACCACCAGGCTGGTGTCCGCAGCGCTCGGCGCGCTTGGCCAGGAGGTCGCGAGCAACGCGTTCGGCGCGAACATGGAGGCCGGGCTGGCCTCCGCGCTCGGCCGGGCCCAGGACGCCCCGTACGCAGCGCTGGAGGTCGATGAGCGCTACCTGCCAGCGGTCATCGAGGCGACCAAACCCAGGGTTGTGGTGCTGCTGAACCTGAGCCGCGACCAGATGGACCGGGCGGCCGAGATCTGGCTGACCGCACGGCGCTGGCGGAAGGCGCTGGCCGACGCGGAGGGCAGCCAGGTCGTGGCTAACGCCGACGACCCGCTGGTCGCCTGGGCGGCCTCGCTGGCGCCGCGGGTGACGTGGGTAGCGGCGGGCCAGCGCTGGCACGAGGACTCGTGGTGCTGCCCGGACTGCGGCTCGCACTTGCGCCGGGATGAACTCGGCTGGCGGTGCGGCGAGTGCCGCTTCGCCCGCCCGCCGACTCGCTGGGTGCTAAGCGGCCCGTCGGTCATCGATGAGGTGGGCCAGGTTAGTGAGCTGGACCTGGCGCTGCCCGGCCGCGCGAACCGGTCCAATGCCGTCGTCGCGCTCGCGGTGGGGGCGTTCTTCGGCGTGACCGTCGAGCAGGCCCTGCCTCATCTGCGCAACGTAACCTCGGTGGCCGGCCGTTACACCCAGGTCGTGCGCCGCGGCCGCAAGGTCAGGCTCTTGCTGGCTAAGAACCCGGCCGGCTGGCTCGAAGCCTTCGACGTGCTGGCGCCGGCTCCGGCGCCTGTGCTGCTGGCGGTCAACGCTCAGGTACCTGACGGCAAAGACACCTCCTGGCTCTGGGACGTCGACTACCGGGTGCTACGCGGCCGCCCGGTCCTGGTCGCAGGCGAGCGGCGGCTGGACCTCGCGGTCCGGCTGGAAGCCGACAATGTCGACTTCGAACTCGCAGACGGGATCGATGACGCAGCCGACCGCGTGCCAGAGGGTGAGCTTGACGTGATTGCGAACTACACGGCCTTCCAGCAGATCCGCGCCGTTCTCGGGCGGACCGAGTGACAGCGGCGGACCGAGTGACAGCGGAGGTGTGCGCATGACGGAGGCCGTCGGAGCTCGCGGCGGGCGGCGGGTACGGCTGGTCTGGGTCTATCCCGACCTGCTCAGCACCTACGGCGACCGGGGCAACCTGCTGGTCCTGACTCGCCGGGCGTCGCTGCGCGACATCGAAGTTGAGGCGGTCGAGGTCAACGCCGACGAGGCAGTTCCTGATGACGGCGACATCTACCTGCTGGGCGGGGGCGAGGACCTGCCCCAGATCCTGGCGGCCACGAGGCTGCGGGCCGACGGCGGGCTCGCGCGCGCTGCCGAGCGCGGAGCGGTGGTGTTCGCCGTTTGCGCTGGATATCAGCTACTCGGACGCGAGTTCGGAGGCGTGGACGGCGAGCGGCTTCCCGGCCTGTCCATCCTGGACGTGACCAGCGGACGGGGCGATCGGCGCGGGGTCGGCGAGATCGTAGCGGACGTGGACCCTGTGCTTGGCGTACCGAGGCTGACCGGGTTCGAGAACCACCAGGGCGTCACGAAGATCGGTCAGGGTGCACGGCCGCTCGCCAGGGTCACGCTTGGCGTGGGCAACGGCGACGGCACCGAAGGCGCATATGCCGGGAAAGTACTGGGCACTTACCTCCACGGGCCCGCGCTCGCTCGCAATCCTGGGCTGGCCGACCTACTCCTCGGCTGGGCTGCCGGTCCGCTGCAGCCACTGCCTGGGGTGTCCGAGGAGTGGGCCAGACAGCTTCGGGCCGAGCGACTGGCCTCGGCGACACCGATCAGCTGAGGCACTGGCCTCAGTAGACGAGCGCCTGCGCGCCCTCGGCAAGCGCCTCGGCCACGAACGTCGCGGCGCCGGCGATCCTGACTCCGTCGGCCACGTCGGCCTCGCCGATCTCACGGCGGGCTGCGCACTGCGCGCACACAGTAACGGTTCCTTCGGCCAGGATCCTGGCAAACAGCTCGGGCAGCGGCGCGGCGTGCGGCAGGTCAAGGTCTTCGCAACGGCCCGGCAGGGCGAACCAGGACGACTCTCCGGTCAGCCACAGGGATACCGGCACGCCGCTTGAGGCGGCCGCGGCGGCCACCGTGAAGGCCTGGTTGCAGCGTTCCGGAGCTTCCTTGCCGACGGTAACTTTCACCACGAGCGATCGGGAGCTCATGGCAGGCACCCTAGCGCGTGTCGGCTCAGCCCGGCGGGCCGGGGAAGGCGGCCGGCCCCTTACCTCCTGGCCGGGCGGCGTGGCGTACCGCACCGGCCCGACTGGCTGCCTTACATTCACAGACATGACCGTTCTGATCTGCAGCATCGTGCTGGTCAGCACATTCTGGGCCGTCGCTGTCGCGTGCCTGCTGCTGACGCTGGCCCTGGTCCGCGACCGCGGCGACGGAGCCGACGGGCAGGCTGACCACTGACGGGATGCTGCGATGGACATACCACAACCCGGCCATGGCGAGCCGTCCGAGGATGTTGAACTGCACCCCAGCCTGGTGCCGCTGCGGTTTCTGCTCGGCCGCTGGGAAGGCGCAGGCGTGGTCGGCTACCCCACGATCGAAAGCGTGAACTTCGGCCAGGAGATCAGCTTCAGCCATAACGGAAAGCCATTCCTCATCTACGCGAGCCGGACCTGGCTGCTGGCGGAAGACGGCACGCTCGGCCGGCCGCTGGCGATGGAGACCGGGTTCTGGCGGCCTCAGGCCGACGGCGAGCTCGAGGTGGTGCTCGCGCACCCGACCGGGATCACCGAGATTTACATCGGCCAGCAGACCGGCACCAAGATCGAGATGGCGACCGACGCCGTGGTCCGAACGGCCACCGCGAAGGAAGTCACCGCGGGCCGGCGGCTTTACGGCCTGATCGGCGCCGACCTGGGCTGGGCTTACGACATGGCAGCGGTCGGCCAGCCGCTGCAGTCCCACGTATCCGCGCAACTCAAACGCGTCACCTGAGCAGCCCAGCGCTGGAGCCCGCAGGCGCCCGAGCGGTTAGTTCTCTCGCAGGCAGTAGGGGTTAGTTCTCTCGCAGCCAGTAGTTGTCGAACGTCGCCGCCTCGGTCGCCGTCGGCAGCGCGACGATCGCGCCGGACGAGCGCAGCTGGATGATCTTGGTAGTACCCCAGTGACCGGACACGAGCGTCCCGCGCTGGCCGGAGGCGTCGGAAATTGCGACTCCGCCGAAGCTGACCGCGTCATAGTCGGACAGGTGGGCGATGACCACCTTCTCGGCGCTCGTCCCGGTGGCCGGGGCTTCAGAGATCACTTCAGCCGAATTCCTCGGGCAGGTCACGGCCCGCTTGTCGATCTTGACGGCCGGGCAGCCGCGGGTCACCGAGAACCGCCCGCCCCCCGTGTTGTCGACGAGCGTGATGCGGAAGTTCTTGTGGCTTGAGTTGTAGGAGACGATGGCGGTGACCGAGTCGCCGGGCCGGACGCTGAGCGCGGCCCTCGTCTCCGGATCTGGGTACGTTTCCCACCACGCGTAGTACGTGGCCTTCCTGGCGGCGCTGCAGTCTGCGCCGATCCCGCCCTGCTCGACCGAGTCAGGCTCGCCGACGAAGCCGTCAAGCCCGACCCAGTCCGATGACAGGGTCTGGCCAAGCGCCTTCGAGCACGTCAGGTACGGCACGAAGAACGTCGCCTGGACGACGTTGAAGCGGATTCCGCGCCTGCTGACCGCGTAGCCGGCCCAGTTCAGCGACCCAAGCGAGCTGATGCTGCTGACCGCCGGCCGACCCGCCGCCTGGCGCACGAGCGCGTGCGGCAGGCTCACGCGCACGATAGGACCGCCGGGCCATGCCGTCGCCGGCGCGGGTACCGATTCAACGCGGTGACGGGCGGGAACGAGGTGTCCCCCGACTGCAGCCGCCACCGCCAGCGCGGCGGTCACGACGGCAGCAAGACAGGCGCGGCGCGCTAATGACATGGGAAATTCCTCATCCAGGGGACACTGGGGCCGACCTGCCGCGCTGCCGGCACCTGGCAACGCGCGGGCCTGGCACTCGCCATTATCCCTGGCCAAGGCGGGGATAGCCGTAAAGCAGAAGCCCCCGGGCTTCTCCCGCAGCACAAACTCACCCGAAGGTAAGACTGGCCAACGGGGACCGGCTGGACAGGCCGGTCGGCCCGGGGGTCCGGTGTCTGCCGTGAATTAGCCAACCGCCGCCATCACCTCAGCAGCGCTCAGGCTTCACGCAGGCGGCGGCTAGCTGACAGCCACCTCGCAAGTCCGACATCTATGCATTCTGTTGGACCACCTCCTTTCCTGCGTTAGCCCGAACGCTACGTCACGACGGCCGCCGCAGGCAAGCGCGTTACAGCCCGGCCGTCACTAGACTCGGTGCATGTCGCAGAAGTGGGATGACACGCTGCGGGCTAGCGGATATCGCGTCACTCCACAGCGCCAGCTCGTGCTGGAAGCGGTGTCCAGGCTTAAGCACGCCACCCCCGAGGAGATTTTCGCCGACGTTCGGCAGATCGCCAGCGGGGTCAACGTCTCCACTGTCTACCGGACGCTCGAACTGCTCGAGCAGGTCGGCCTGGTCACGCACACCCATCTCAGCCACGGCGCCCCGCGCTATCACCTGGCGGCGGAGGCCGAGCACGTGCACCTGGTCTGCCAGCAGTGCGAGCGGATAACCGAGATCGACAAGGCTGCCGTACGGCCCCTGGTCGCCTCGCTTGAGCAGACCGAGGGCTTCCTCACCGATGTCGGCCACCTGACGGTGTTCGGACTGTGTGCCTCCTGCCGGCCGCATAGCCTTAGATCGTGAACAGCCCGTTGCTGGCCGAGCCCGGCGCCGTCCCGGCCGATCCGCCCGACACCGGTGTCGCGGCCCACTACGGTGACCCGTACGCGGAGCAGCGCGCCGTCGTGGCGGGATGGGGCGTCGTGGACGTCTCGCACCGGCCCGTCCTGAAGATCTCCGGTCCTGACCGGCTCGGCTGGCTGCACAGCCTGTCGACGCAGCACCTGGAGCGTCTTGCCCCAGGCGAGGGCGCGCAGACGCTGGTGCTGAGCCCGCAGGGCCGCATCGAGCACCATCTGACGCTCACCGACGACGGCACCGCTATCTGGGCCCACGTCGAGCCGGGCACCGCCGCCGAGCTCCTGGACTTCCTGAACTCAATGAGGTTCATGCTGCGGGTGGAGGCTGAGGATGTGTCAGCCGATTACGCCGTGCTGACCGCCCTGGGCCCGGCTACCCCGGACCGATTCGACATCGCGACCCAGGTGGAGATCCGGACCGGTGCCACCACAGACCTGATCGTCGCCAGGCCGGGCCTGGCCGACGCGGTCGCCGGGCTGCGGTCTTCGGGGGCCGCCCTGGCGGGCATGTGGGCGCACGAGGCGCTGAGGATCGCGGCCGGGCGGCCCCGGCTGGGATTGGATACCGATCACCGCACGATCCCGCACGAGGTCGGCTGGATCGAGACGGCGGTCCACCTGAACAAGGGCTGCTACCGCGGCCAGGAGACGGTGGCCCGCGTGCACAACCTGGGCCACCCGCCCCGGCGGCTGGTGCTGCTGCACCTGGACGGCAGCGAAGACCGGCTGCCCGTACACGGCGTCCCCGTACGGCTCGGCGACGCTGATGTGGGCTTTGCCGGATCCTCCGCGCGTCACTACGAATTGGGTCCGATCGCGCTGGCGCTGGTCAAGCGCACCGTGCCGACGGAGGCAACGCTGCAGGCCGATGGCATAGCCGCAGCTCAGGAGGTCATTGTGTCGCCGGATGCGGGGGCCAATGTCCAGATCACACTCAAACGCCCGCGTAGCGACCTAATCGGCCGCCCTCGCGAGTAGCCTGAGCCGACAGCGAACAACGCCGTTCCCTGGAGGTCACCCGCGGTGCTGCGCCAAGTGCTCCTGACCTTGTCCGCCAGTACTCAGGCTCGTGAGCTGATCATGGCTAACCCGCTCACGCGTGACGTCGTGGCCAGGTTCGTCGCCGGCGAGACGGCTGCGGACGCACTCACCGTCTCCCGGCGGCTGATAGCCGACGGCCTCGATGTCAGCATCGACTTCCTCGGCGAGGACACCGTCGATCGCGAGCAGGCCGCGGGCGTGGCAGAGGAGTACGTCCGGCTACTCGGCCAGCTATCCGCGGCCGGCCTGGCGGGCGGAGGCCGGGCCGAGGTCTCGGTCAAGCCGACCGCGGTCGGTCTCGGGCTGGCCGAACACGGCGAGAAGACTGCGGCGGAGAACATCGCCAGGATCGCGGCCGCGGCCAGGAACGCCGGCACGACCGTTACCGTCGACATGGAGGACCACCCGCGGGTGGAGGCGACTTTGCGCCTAGTCGCCGAGCTACGGGCCGACTTCCCCGACCTGGGTTGCGTCATCCAGTCGTATCTGCGCCGCAGCACCGACGACTGCCGGCAGCTTGCCGAGGCAAGCTCGAGGGTCCGGCTCTGCAAGGGCGCGTACAAGGCGCCGGAAGGGGTCGGCCTGGCCGCGAAGAAGGACGTCGACCTGTCCTACGCCAGATGCATGCGGATCCTGCTCGACGGACCCGGTTACCCGATGCTCGCCACGCACGACCCGCGGCTGATCGCGATTGCCGCAGCCAGGGCCCGTCAGAGCGGGCGCGGCCAGGACAGCTTTGAATTCCAGATGCTGTACGGGATCCGGCCTGCCGAGCAGTCCAGGCTGGCCGCCGACGGCGCGCGCGTTCGGGTCTACCTGCCCTATGGCAGCGACTGGTACGGCTACCTCGTTCGCCGGCTGGCCGAGCGCCCGGCGAACCTCGCCTTCTTCCTCAGGGCGCTCGCCACCCGCCACTAGCACGGCCCCGGTCGGGGCAGGCGCAGCCCCGGTAGCATGCCAGGGTGATTGCGGTCCTAGGCGCCGGACAGATGGGCGAGGCGCTGATCTCCGGCCTGCTGCGAGCCGGAGTCGTGGCGCCCGGCGAGATCATCGCCGCCGTACGCCGTGACGGCCGGGCCCAGCAGCTGCGGGATTCCTACGGCATTGAGGTGTTGTCGGCCGGGCCTGCCGCCGAGCGCGGGCAGACGCTGATCATCGCGGTGAAGCCGCAGGATATGGGCGCGCTGCTGGCCGAGATCCGGCCGGCCGTGACGGCCGACAAGCTAGTGATCTCGGTGGCGGCCGGGATCACCACGGCATTCATAGGCGCCGCGCTGGCGGGCGATGTCCCGGTTGTCCGGGTGATGTCCAACACCCCGGTGCTGGTCGACGAGGCCATGAGCGTCATCTCGCCGGGTCCGCACGCGACGGAGGAGCACCTGCGCCGGGCCGAGCAGTTGCTGCGTCCGGTCGGCAAGGTGCTGAGGATTCCCGAGTCCCAGCAGGACGCGGCCACGGCGCTGTCCGGCAGCGGCCCCGCGTATGTGTATTTCCTGGTCGAGGCCATGGTGGACGCAGGGATCCTGCTTGGCATGCCGCGCTCGAGCGCCCTGGAAATGGTCAAGCAGGCCGTATTCGGAGCCGCGACGATGCTGCGCGACTCTGGCGAGCACCCGGTGCTGCTACGCGAGGCGGTGACCTCGCCCGGCGGTACGACGATCAATGCGATAAGGGAACTTGAGCGGCACAGCGTCAGGGCAGCGATACTGGCCGCGATCGAGGCCGCCAGGGACCGGGGCAGGGAGCTCGGAGCGGGCTGACCAGCGCGGCACCGGCCGGCGCTGCCTCCGCGCGGGAATGCCAGAGGAACGGCGTTCGGTGCCGTTGCGGATGCGTTCAGTGAATTGGCGGGGCTCGCACGGGTTGCCCTTTTCCATACAGGACTTACGCTGGAGACGGGCGTGACTGATGCGCCACTCCCGCGCGGCGTACCAGCTCGGTCGGAAGAGGGCAACCAATGGCAGCAGAAACTACTCCGCTCAGCGACGTCAGGTTCCTGACAGTGGCCGAAGTGGCTGCGATCATGCGCGTTTCCAAGATGACCGTGTACCGGCTTGTGCACTCCGGCGAACTCGAGGCGATCAGGGTCGGCCGGTCGTTCCGAGTGCCGGAGCGGGCAGTAAGTGACTACCTGAAGGAAGCATTCGTCGGCTCCGGCTAGCTCTACCCCTGCCCTGCGACCGGCCGCTCAACGGAGATTGGGAGGGGACTAGCCGCTGGATGCGGGAGCCTGAGCGTCTTGCCGACGTGTCGCCCGCCGGCACGGCGCCGCCGGCGGATGAGTAAATGCTGGGCGATGCCGGGCAATGCGGTGCGGCGCTGGCCGCGGGGGTACGCTGTGGCGTTGGCATGTTGCCCGGCCGCCCGAGTGGCGAGCATGTGCATGGGCATGCCCGTCAGCCATGAAAGCAAGCGAGGGTGGTCTCGTGGGTTCAGTCATCAAGAAGCGGCGTAAGCGGATGGCGAAGAAGAAGCACCGCAAGCTGCTCCGCAAGACGCGCGTCCAGCGCAGGAACAAGAAGTAACGGACTGCCGTCGGGGCTGCCCATGCGGGCCGGGGATCCGGGGGTCGCACCCCCCGAGCCAATGCCGCCGGGCAGCCGGCGCCAAGCAGATCGAGCGATGAGGGCAGCCGCGCTCCCTGGCACCGGGGCTGACCAGGCAGCCCGCGTGTCCGCTGGCCGGCCGGGCCGATGACAGGCCGGCCGCCCGAGCCTTCATGCGGCTGGCGGGGCCGGCTGGCCGGGCTCGCTGGCTTCGTGCTCCGGCGCCTGCAGGGCGATTACGAGGTTGACGAGTTCGGATTTGATCCGGAGCTGAACTCGGCCGTGCTGATGCCGGCCGCGCTTGCGCTCTACCGAAACTGGTTCAGGATCCAGATGCGCGGACTCCAGCACATCCCGGCGAACGGCGCCGCCCTCGTCGTGGCCAACCACTCGGGCGTGCTGCCGGTCGACGCAATCATGCTCCAGGCTGGGATCTACGCCGAGCACCCGGAGCGCAGACATCTCAGGCTGCTCGGTGCCGACATGATCTACTCCGTGCCGGTTCTCGCCTCCCTCGCCCGCCGGAGCGGCCATATCAGGGCGGACCCGGCGCAGGCGCGCCAGCTTCTTGGCGCGGGCGAGCTGGTTGGGGTGTTCCCCGAGGGTTTCAAAGGGATCGGCAAGCCATTCAGCCAGCGGTACCGGCTGCAGCGATTCGGCCGCGGCGGATTCGCCCGCACGGCCATGCAGGCCGACGTTCCCATCATCCCGTGCGCGATCGTTGGCGCGGAGGAGATCTATCCGATGATCGGGAACTCGGAGGCGCTGGCCAGGGCTTTGCGGTTGCCTTACTTTCCGCTGACCCCGCTGTTCCCTTGGCTGGGCCTGGCCGGTGCGGTACCGCTGCCGTCGAGGTGGATCATCGAGTTCTGCGATCCGGTGACCGCCGGGGAGGCCGGCGCCGGGCCAGACGAGCTCGCTGTAGCGCAACTGGCCGACCGGGTGCGGGACATCATCCAGGACAGGCTCGACGTGCTGGTCGCCCAGCGGGGACCCGCCTTCGGCTAGTCGGCCGCCCGGCGACGGCGCAGGGCGACGGCCGCGGCCGCGCCGCCGGCCAGTGCCCCGGCGCCCGCCGCGACCGGCAGCGCAATCATGGCGACGCGCCGGCCCGACCTGAAGTCGTGGACCGGCCAGTTCCGCAGCCGCGCCTCGGCGAGCAGCTGTCCGTCGGGATTGACGACGTTCGGATGGCCGACCAGTTCCAGCATCGGCAGGTCGTTCACCGAATCGCTGTACGCACTCGATCGCGACAGGTCCAGGCCCTCGCGCCTGGCCAGCGCCTGCACCGCCGCCGCCTTCGCCTCGCCGTGCAGCAGCCCGCCGACGAGCCTGCCGGTATAGACCCCGTCGGCCGACTCGGCCACGGTGCCGAGCGCGCCGGTCAGGCCCAGGCGCTGGGCCAGGATGCTGGCCAGTTCTACCGGAGTCGCGGTCACCAGCCACACCCGCTGGCCCGCGGCTAGGTGCCGCTGCGTCAGCTTCCTTGCGCCTTCCCAGATGCGGTCGGCCATGGTGTCGTCGTAGATCTGCTCGCCGAGGCTGACGATGTCGGCGACCTCGTGACCGGCCACGAACGCGAGCGCCGCCTCCCTGGCCGCCTCGATGTGATCGAAGTTCTCCGTGCCGGCCAACCTGAACGCGAGCTGACCCCAGGCGAGGCGGGCGAGGTCTTTGGGCCCGAACATGCCACGGGCGGCGAGGCCGCGGGCAAAGTGGTAAATAGACGCGCCTCGCATGAGGGTGTTGTCGACGTCGAAGAATGCGGCCGCGGTGGGATCGGGAACCGGCGGCGGATGCTGGACCTCGGCCGCGGCTGCCGCGGCTTCTCCTGCTTCCTCGGCGTGCCGTCCGGCCCGGCGTAGTCGGAGAATGGCGCTGTTCCTGCTGGCCGTA
>JASHOL010000275.1 GCA_030041135.1 Streptosporangiaceae bacterium
CGCGACCAGGCCGGCCTGATAGTCGGGGTCGGCCAGCTTGGCCAGCAAGTCGTGATCGACCCGCCCGGTGACCACGGGCTGGATGAGCGCGTCGCACGCCAGGCCGCGGTCGTTGGCAGCGAGCTGGTCCAGCGTGATTTCCAGGTCCAGGCGGACCGGCTGGCCCGCGCGCTGGGGCAGCATCCCGGCAGCGATCAGCCGAGTGCACGCTTCCTCCAGCGCGTCGTGGCGGCGCTGTGCCATGGTGCGGTCATCCTCAGGCCCGCGCGCCGCTGACAGCGACTCAAGCACGGCGTCCACCGCCGCGGCGCAGCGGGCGGTCAGGTCCCCTTCGAGCCGCCCGGCGCCGCCGAAGGTCGCGGCCATCCGGACGGCCCGGTCGTCGAACTCGTCGTCTGGTCCGGTGTCGGGCGTGGCGTGCTCGCGGCGCTGCTCCGCGGCGATCTGGGCCAGGTCGGCCGGTCCGGCGCCGCGGGCGGCGGCGGCCAGCAGTTCCAGATCGGCGGTTTCCCTGGCGTGCTCGGGCAACTGGTCCGACCACTCGGCGAACTGGCGGGCCCATGACGGTGCCAGGCTCGCCTCGGCCAGCGCGGCGGCGAGCACCGGATGCGCGCCGAGCCGGCGCATCCAGGCGACGTGGCTGGCGGCGGCGCGCCGGGTGACCTGGGTCTGCCAGCTCAGCCACACCCGCGGCGAGTGGTGACCGTCGCGGGCCAGGCCGCCGCCGGGAGCGCTGAAGGCCGCCAGCACCCGCGCGTGGGCCGCGACCTGCCGGGACTCGGCGGCGGCGAGCACGCGCAGGCAGTCAGCCTGCACGTCCTCGGTCCACGATGCGGGGTCGGCGTGCGCCAGGTAATCCAGTGCGCTGGTCAGCGCGGACAATGCCTGCACCGGGCCGGTGACCACCCGGCCGGCCCCAGCCAGGCTCTCAGCCAGGCCAGCGCGGGGGCGAGCGGGCACCAGACCGCGCCCGGACCCGCGGACCCCAGGCCCGCGGGTCCCCGCGGGCCCGGGGTCCTCGGCGGCGAACAGGCTGCCGGGCGCCGCGGCGTGGCGGGAGATACCGGGGACGTCCCAGCCCGGATCCGCCGCAGCCTCACGCCGCGCCGTGCCAGCTAAACCTTCGTTCATGTGTTCGATTTTAGCAGGCGCCACTGACAGTTCTCGAGTCATTTTCCTATCGCCGCGACGCCAGCTGGTCAGTCGCGACGGCGGAGGTCAGCCGCGACGCCAGGTGATCAGCCGCGACGGCAGAGATCAGCCGCCACGCCAGGAGAGCAGGAGCGACCGGGCAATGCCGCACGGAGTGGCCCGCCACTACCAGAGATTGCCGGGTGAGCCGAGGCGACCGCCCGCGTGGACTAACGTGCTGGGATGGCCAGGCCAGTCCTGTACGTGATCGCGTGCGCGGCTCCTCCCGCCCGCGACGTCGGACGTCTCGTCGCGGCCGCGCAAGCCGAGGGCTGGACCGCCTGCCTGCTTGTGACCCCGTCCGCGGTCAGGTTCATGGATGTGGCCAAGCTGGCACGGCTCACCGGCTACCCGGTGCGCAGCGAGTACAAGAACCCGGACGAGCCCGACGTGCTGCCGCCGCCGGACGCGATCATCGTCGCCCCCGCGACCGTGAACACGATCAACAAGTGGGCCGCGGGCATCTGCGACACGCTGGCGCTCGGCATCCTGGTGGAGTCCTTCGGCCTGAAGCTCCCGGTCGTAGCCGTGCCGTGGACCAATCCCGCCCACGCCGCGCATCCGGTGTTCGCGCAGAGCCTGGCCAGGCTGGCGTCATGGGGCGTGCGCGTCCTGGCCGAGCGCGCCGCCGGAGAGGCCGAGGTGAGCGACTTCCCCTGGGAGCACGCGCTCACAGCGGTTGCCGAGATCGGCCCGCCAAGGGCACCGTCAGCCTGAGCGTCGGCCGAGCGCATGAAACTCACCCACGCGTCTGGCCGCCTTCTGGCCCAACCGGCCGAGGACAACACACCGCTACGATGACGCCATGATCGCCGACCGGCGCCGGGAAGCTGAGCTGGAGATCGCCAGCCCGGCGAATCCTCGGATCAAGCAGCTTGTCGCCCTGCGACGCCGGCGCGAGCGGGAGCGGGCGGCGGTCACGCTTGTGGAAGGACTCGCCGAGGTGCGGCTCGCGCTGGCCGCGGGGGTGCGGCCGCGAGCCCTGTACTACTGTCCGGAGCTGTGCAGCCCGGATTCCCAGGGCCTGGCCGGCGAGGCAGCGGACCTCGGCGCCGAGGTGATCCGGGTTACCCGGCCGGTGTTCGAGAAGATCTCTTATCGCGAGGGTCCTGACGGGTGGCTCGCGGTCGTGCCGGCGGTCGAGGCGAGCCTCAGCCATCTCGACGTGCCGGAGGATCCGCTGGTGCTGGTCTGCGCCGGACTGGAAAAACCCGGCAATCTGGGCGCGATCCTGCGAACTGCCGACGCGGCCGGAGTTGCGGCCGTGATCGCCGCCGACCCGGTCACCGACTGGGGGAATCCGAACGTGGTGCGCGCGAGCAAGGGGACCGTGTTTTCCGTGCCGGTCGCCTCGGGCACCTCGGCTCAGGTGCTTGACTGGATCGCCGCGCACCGGCTCCGGGTCGTCGCCGCGACGCCCGATGCGCGGCAGCTCATCACCGAGGCCGACCTCGCCGGCCCCACCGCCATCGCGGTCGGTGCCGAGCGGACCGGGCTGACCAGCGACTGGCTGGATCGGGCTGACCTGCGGGTTCGGATCCCGATGTTCGGCCGGACGGACTCACTGAATGTCTCCACATCGGCAGCGATCATTATCTACGAGGCGGTACGTCAGCGTATGGGAGTGGCGGATTTGAATTCTGGGCCGCCGGTCCGGTAAGCATCAGATATGGGCGATCTTTCGTTGCTGCCGTCCAACGCTGCCATCGACGGGCCCGACCTGCTCATCGGCGGCTGCTCCCTGACCGAGCTGGCGGCCGAGTTCGGCACCCCGGCCTTCATCATCGATGAGCAGGCGCTGCGCGACCGGGCTCGCGCCTACGTGCACGGCTTGTCGGCCAGGCATCCCGGCGGCCGAGTCTGCTTCGCGGTGAAGTCGTTCCCCTCGGCCTCGATGATCAGGGTGCTGGCCAGCGAGGGGCTCGGGCTCGACGTGGTCGGCGGCGGCGAACTGCGCATTGCGCTCGCCGCCGGGGCCGATCCGGCCGGGATCGTCATGCACGGTAACGCCAAGTCCGACGACGACATCCAGGCCGCCCTGGACGCCGAGATCGGCTACATCATCGTGGACGGCTTCGACGACATCGACAGGATCGCGCGGCTGGCCCGGCGCCGGACCGCGGTATTGCTGCGGGTCAGCCCCGGTATCGAGTCGCACACGCACGCGGCCCTGGCGACCGGGGGCAAGGAGTCCAAGTTCGGCGTGCCGGTCGAGAGGGTGGCGGAGGCCGTGGACCGCATGCAGAGCGCGCCGATGATCGACATGCGCGGTCTGCACGCCCACATCGGATCGCAGATCACGGACCTCCAGCAGTTCGAGGCCGAGGTCGCGGCACTGGCCACGCTGGGCAAATTCGAGGTCTACGACCTCGGCGGGGGCCTCGGGGTCAGGTATGAGCCCGGTGACGTGGCCCCGACGATCGAGGACTACCTGGATCGGCTGGTCCCCGCCGTTCATCGCCACCTGGGCCGGGACGTCGAGCTTCTGATCGAGCCTGGCCGGTCGGTCGTGGCCCCGGTCGGCGTCACCTTGTACCGGGTGGTCACGATCAAGCGAGCGGGCCGGCTGCACGTCGCGATCGACGGCGGGATGGGCGACAACCTCGAGCACTCGCTGTACGGGCAGCGCTTCACCCCCCTGGTGGTCGGCCGGTGGGACGAGCCGGAGGTGCTGGCTGACCTGGTCGGGAGGCATTGCGAGTCCGGTGACATTCTGACCCCGGATGTGACGCTGCGCGGCCCGCAGGTCGGCGACCTCATCGTGGTCCCGGTGACCGGCGCTTACTGCTTCACGATGAGCAACAACTACAACGCGGCTCTCAGGCCGCCGGTGGTCTACTGCTCCGACGGCACGGCCAGGCTCGGCGTCCGACGCGAGACGATGGACGAGTTGCTGGCCAGGGAAGTCGGCGTAGTGGCGGCTGTGTGAGCCGAGCTTCAGCCGATCGCGCCGCGGATGCGAGGGTTACCGCAGTTGAGCGAATGCCCGGTCAGCGTCGGCGACAGCCTCAGGGTGGACGTCGCGGGCGGTTCGCCCACTGGCGATTTTCTGCCAGTTGGTCCGGGCGAGTACTCGTTGGATCGCAAGTACCTGAGCGGCCCGCAGTCGCGCCTCGATGCCTGAGCCCAAGGTGTCCGCCAGTGCCTCCTCGTCCTCAAGCATGTACCGCGTTAGCTGCCACGCCAGGCTCGGCGTGGTGAACACCAGCCGGTGAAACGCCACCACCTCGGGGTGATCATTCAGGCCGGTGACCGGTTCGTAGCGATCAAGACCGGCCCGGAAGTGCCGGTGCAGCGCCGTCGCCGGGGCGACACCGGGCCGGCGGTCGCGCACCACGCGCGCGGCCTCACCCTTGTGGTCCGCGAACCGGTGCAGCACCAGGTCCTCCTTGGTCGGGAAGTACCGGAAAAGGGTCGGCTTGGAGACTTCGGCCGCCGCGGCGACGTCGTTGACGCAGACGTTGTCGAAACCGTGGGCCAGGAACAGCGAGATCGCCGCGTCGACGCGCAGCTGCGCGACGCCGCCACCGGCACGTCAACTCGCCTATTCGACCTCTTCCGCGGACCGCACTTCACGGTGCTCGGCCTGGGCGAACGCTGCGCCCCGGCTCTCAGCGACCTCGAAACCGATATCGTCAAGCCCTACCTGGTCGGGCCGGGCGGCCTCCTGGACGTCGGCGGACACGTGGCAGACGCGTACGGCACCGATGCCCTGATCCTCATCCGCCCTGACGGATACATCGGGCTGGTCGCCGACCCAGCCGAGCCGGGAAGCGTCAGCGAATACCTCCGCTCCCTGTAAAGGCACGTTCGGGACCCATTCGAACGCGCCAAGGCCCGGCAAGAGCAGGGCCCGTGTCAGATGGCACCTGTCCTGGCCGGACTGCCCCAACGTATTCTGCCGATGTGAACGAAGCGGGTCAGATCCCCACCGGGACGGTCACGCTTCTGTTCACCGACATTGAGGGCTCGACCCGGTTGTGGGAATCCGAGCCTGAGCAGATGGCGCGCGCCTTGCGTCGCCACGACGAGATACTCCGCAGCGCCATCGACGCGGCAGGCGGCTATGTGTTCAAGACCGTCGGCGACGCGTTCTGCGCCACCTTCGGAACAGCGGACGCTGCGCTCGCGGCGGTGCTGCGGTCGCAGCAGGCGCTGGTCTCGCAGGCATGGCCCACGAGCGGGCCGGTGCGGGTGCGGATGGCACTACACACCGGTGTGTGCGAGGAGCGCGACAACGACTATTTCGGCCCGGCAGTCAACCGGGCGGCGCGCCTGGAGGCGATCGCGCACGGCGGACAGGTGCTGATCTCCGGGGTCACCGCCGAGCTGCTCGTGGAGAGCCTGCCTGCCGGCGTCAGCCTCCGGGACCTGGGCTGCCACAGGCTGAAGGACCTTGGCCGGCCCGAGCAGGTATGGCAGCTTGAGGCTCCGTTCCTCGATGCCAGCTTCCCGCCGCTGGCGTCATTGGATAACCCGGAACTGCCGAACAACCTGCCGAGCGTGCTTAGTGCCTTCGTCGGCCGCGAATCCGAGCTCAGGCAGGTGGTGGAGCTGGTCAGGAGCGCGCGTCTGGTAACTCTTACCGGTGCGGGCGGTAGCGGGAAAACGAGGCTGGCACTGCAGGCAGCGGCCGAGCTGATCGACGCCGGGGCTGGCGGCGTGTGGCTGGTTGAGCTGGCTCCGCTCACCGCCGGCGAACAGATCGCCGACCTGGCCCGCGAGGTGCTGGGGATGCCGGCCACCGGCGGGCCGGCTGCCCAGATGCTGATCGACGTGCTTGCAAACCAGGACGCGCTGATCCTGCTTGATAACTGCGAGCACCTGATCGATGCCGCCGCGAAGTTCTGCGACCAGCTGATCCGGCACTGCCCGAGGGTCCGGATCATGGCCACCTCGCGCGAGCCGCTCGGAATCGACGGCGAACGGGTGTACCGGGTGCCGTCGCTCTCCCTCCCGCCCGAGGATGAGGTCACCGCTGATGGGCTTGAGGCCTATGACTCGGTGCGGCTGTTCGCCGAGCGGGCCAGGATCCATCATCCCGGTTTCGTCCTCGATGACGCGGATGCGCCGGTGGTGGCGTCGGTGTGCCGCCGGCTTGACGGCATACCGCTGGCGCTGGAGCTGGCGGCCGGCCGGCTCTCGTCGATGTCGGTGCAGCAGGTCAGCCAGCGGCTTGATCAGCGTTTCCGGCTGCTGACCGGCGGCAGCCGCAATGCGATGCCGCGGCAGCAGACCCTCCAGGCCGCAGTTGACTGGTCGTTCGGCCTGCTCACCACGGCCGAGCGGGAGACCATGACCAGGCTGTCGGTGTTTTCCGGCGGATTCGATCTGGAAGCTGCCGAGGCGGTCTGCGCGACTGGCGACATTGACGTGCTCGACGTCGCCGACCTTGTCCGCTCCCTGGTCGACAAGAGCCTGGTGGTGGCCGAGCACGCAGCCGAGTCGGTCAGGTACCGGCTGCTCGAGACGATCAGGCAGTACTGCGCGCAGGAACTGGTCAGGACGGCTGGAGACGCGGAGGCAATCGCGGTCAGGGACCGGCATGCCGGGTTCTATCTCGGCTTGGCGGAGATGGCCGGCGCCGCCCTGAACGGCCGGGACCAGGTGAGGTGGCTGCGCCGGCTGGACTCCGAATGGGACAACCTGCGCCTCGCGCTGGCGCACCTGACAACCGAGCAGCGCTCTGATGACGTGCTGAGGTTCGGCGCGGCGCTCCAGTGGTTCGTGATCACCCGCGGTCACGTGCTAGTCCTGGATGCTCTCGTCGATGCGGTCGAGCGCGCCGGCCAGACGGCGCGCCCGGCTCTGGCCAGCGCCCTGATCACGGCTGCGTGGCTGATCTGGATCTTCCGTAACAAAGATGCCGACAAAACCGCCCTCGCCGCGCGGTACGGGGAGCGCGGGCTGACGATGGCCCGAGACATCGGCGACAAGCACGCCGAGGGATGCGCGCTGATCAGCCAGGCGCAGGCGGCCTTCTACCGAGACCACGACTACGAACGAGTGCATCAGCTGGCCGACCAGGCCATGACGATAGCCCGTCAGGCCGACGACATCGTCGTGCTCAGCCTCGTTCCCAGCCTGCTAGCGGTCGTGACGCCCTTCGACGATGAGCGCAGGCGCCTTTGCCTCGAAGGACTGGCCCAGTGCCGGCGAACTGGTGATGCGCTGCTTGCCGCCAACCTGCAGCAGACTCTCATCGCCCTCGACATGCAGTCCGGGCGCCTAGACGACGCCCGTGCTGGCCTGGAGCAAGCGATCGCCGCCGCGGAGGAGCTGGGCGCGATCACGCTGTTGCAAGCCAGCCTTGCTGCCTTCGGGATTGTGCTGTTCGTTCAGGGCGAGCCAGATACGGCCGCCGCGTCGGTGCGCCGCGCGCTCCTGCTGAGCTCGCGGATCGGCCACAACATACTTGGGGGCTGTGATCTCCTGCTTGGGGCCGCATGCAGCGCGAGCTGGCATGGCGAACTCGATCGGGCGGCCCGCCTGCACGGAGCCGCCGATACCGCCACGATCGCCGCGATCGACCAGGGCACAGCCGAGTGGAGCGACGCCGAGCTGCGGCTGGTTGAACAGGACCAGGCAAAACTCCGCAGCCTGATGGGCGAGGACTGCTACCAGGACGCCTATCGCTCAGGCACCGAGCTCTCGCCCGCGCAAGCGATCGAGCTCGCGCTCAGCCGGCCAGGGGACGCGGCCACGAGTAGGGCATAGCCAACCGACTGGCGCTGGCGTCCGAGGGTCAGCGTGGCTGGCGGCCCAGTACCAGGACTCCCGACGTGGCGAACATGCCGCCGTTCCCGAGTATCACGCTTATCTCCGCGTCAGGGACCTGGGCCGCGGCCTCGCCCCGGACCTGCCTGACGCCCTCCTGGATGGCGAACATGCCGTACATGCCGGTGTGGGTGTACGACAGACCTCCGCCGTTGGTGTTGAGCGGCAGCCGGCCACCGGGCTCGGTGTTACCGTCGGCGACGAACGCCCCGGCATCGCCCTTGGCCACGAAGCCGAGCGCCTCCAGCCCGTAGATGGGCACGTGCGCGAACGCATCGTAGATCATCATGTGCCGCACGTCGGCGGTGGTGATCCCGGCCTCGGCGAAGGCCGCCCGCCCGGCCAGCCGGAACGCCTGTGATTCGGTGAAGTCCGCCATCTGCGAGATCATCGGGGTCTCGGCGGACTCGCCGGTGCCGAGTACATGCACGGCCGGCTTGGGAAACTCGGCGGCCCGGTCGGCCGAGGTGACGATGAGCGCGCCGCCCCCGTCGGTAACCAGGCAGCACTCAAGCAGGTGGAAGGGCCAGGCCACCAGCCTGGAGGCGAGCACGTCCTCGACCGTGATCAAGTCGCGGAACATTGCCCGCGGGTTGCGCGCCGCCCATTTGCGCTGGGCCACGGCGACGTAGGCGAGTTGCTCGTGGGTAAGCCCGTACTCCTTCATGTAGCGGAGCACGGGGATTGTGAACGTCGACGTGGGTCCCGTGGTCCCGTACGGCGCCTCGAACTGGCCAGGGATGGATGAGGTTCCGCGCGGGAACGAAGTCGCGCCCACCCGAGACCGGCCCGATTCGCCATGTGTTATCAGCACTGTGCGGGCATAGCCCGCGCGGATCGCGGCGGCCGCGTGCCGGACGTGCAGGAGGAACGACGTGCCGCCGACGGCGGTGCCGTCCATCCAGTCAGGGGTGATGCCAAGCGCGTGCGCGACCTGGACCGGACCGGGTGAGCTGACGGTGGCGATCCCGTCAATGTCGCGCATCGAAAGGCCGGCGTCGGCGACCGCGTTCACTGCGGCCTCGATATGCAGCTGAAGAGTCGAATGACCGGGAAGCTTGCCGACCGCGTCGGTCTCGGCCGCACCGGCGATGACCACGCCTCGTTCCGCTGTCATCGCTTTTCTCCGGGAGGCGAGAAGACCGGCAGGCTGATATCCCCGCGCCGCTCAAAGGTCACCTGGAGCTCCATGTCGAGGACGAGATCTTCCTGGGTGTTCGGGATCCCGGTGATGTTGGTCATCATCCTGGGGCCCTCGGCGAGCTGAACGACCGCGATCGCATACGGGCCGTCGTCTTCGAAGCCGCGCGCGGGCCGGTGATTGATCACGTAGGAGTACAGCGTGGCCCGGCCGCTGGCCGCGAACCACTCGACGTCGGCAGAGCCGCATTCCGGGCAGATCGGCCGCGGGTAGAAATAGGGCTTGCCGCACGCACGGCAGCGCTGGAGCAGCAGTTCGCCGCGGGCGCAGCCGTCCCAGAATGGCTGGGTCTCCGGGGTCGGCTCGGGGACGGGCTTGCCCGCGTTTGCCGGCCCGGCGGGCGTGCTCAAACGAGCCTGCCGGCGCTGGCCCGGGGCGACGACCCCCCGATACCCCCCGCGGTGCTAGCCCGGGGGGACGACCCCCCGTATCCCCCCGCGGTGCTAGCCCGGGGGGACGACCCCCCGTATCCCCCCGCGGTGGCGGGCCGGAACGAGCGCTCGACCTGCTCGGCCAGGTCGTCGAGCTGCCACGGCTCCTGGCTGAGCAGCCGTACGACCGGGCTCATGTTGTTGTAGAGGGAGACCTCGTAGCCCGCGGAATGCACGATGCGGCCCGTGAGCCAGCCCGAGCGCTCGCTGGCCAGGTAGGCGACGACCTTCGCGACGTTGTCGGGCGAGCGCCGTTCGTCCTCGTCTGAGGGCCGGTCCGTGCGCCTGCGCTCGGTCGGGATGGAGTCGGTCATCCTGGTCGCCGCCGCGGGGGAGACCGCGTTGACCGTGACACCGTACTTGGCCAGGGCATTCGCGCAGGACCAGGTCAGGCCCACGATGCCCATCTTGGCCGCGGCGTAGTTGGGCTGGCCGGGCGCGCCGTGCAGGCCCGAGACCGAGGTGAAGTTGATGATGCGGTTCTGCGCCTGCTCCTCCCGCAGCGACCGCCAGTGGGCCGAGGCGAACTTGGACGTGTTGAAGCTGCCCTTCAAGTGCACCCGGATGACGTCGTCCCACTCCTGCTCGGTCATGTTGAAGATCATCCGGTCGCGGAGGATGCCGGCCACGTTGACCAGTACGTCCAGCCGGCCGAACTCGCCAATGGCCGACTTGATCAGCTCTTCGGCGGCGGCGTGGTCGGAAACGTCGGCGCCGCTGGCGATGGCCTTGCCGCCTGCGGCAGTGATCTCCTCCACGACCTGGCTGGCCGGGCCGGCGTCGACTCCCGAGCCGTCGACCGCCCCGCCGAGGTCGTTCACCACCACGCTGGCGCCCTCGGCGGCCAGCAGCAGGGCTGTGGACCTGCCGATGCCCCGGCCTGCCCCAGTGACGATCGCGACCCGCCCGTCCAGGCTGCCCATGCAGCTCACCGACCCTTCATGTCATCCAGAAGCCCGATATTAGAACGCTCTTCTGGAATTATCACCGAGAACCGGGTCACATGTCTGCCGTGACTTCGGCAGACCGTCCTGCGGAAGTCACGCCTGCGTCAAGCCAGACGCCGCCCCGCTGGTTCCAAAAGTGCGGCGACATAGCATGCGGCGGTGACCGTGAGCCGGCCGGATCTTGCCGAAAACGGTCCGCTTCGGGGGGCAAGTCGCCTTGGCGCATGGCTGTCCGGCGCCGGCATGATCGCAATGTGCTTCGTGGCGGGCTGGTACTGGCACCTGGGCCTGGACGGCGAGGGCATGCGGGCCTTCCCGGTCGACCTGAACGTGTATCGCGATGCCGGGCTGATCGTGCGCCATGTCCGGCCGTTCTACCAGCCAAGCCGGGAGGCCCCGCTCTACGGCTGGCCAGGCCCCCCGCACTACGGCGGTCTCCGGTTCACCTATCCGCCGTTTGCGGCCCTGCCGTTCGCGCTGCTGTCGCACCTGAGCCTGCACGCGCTCGGGCAGTGGTTCACCGCGGCGGACATGCTGGCCGTGCCGACGGCCATCTGGATTACCTGCCGGGAGCTCGGGATCCCGGCCGACGAGCGCCGAGTGGGCCTGACGCTGGTCAGCACGGCGGCCGCGCTCGCGACCGAGCCGGTCCTGCGGACCATCTCGCTTGGCCAGGTCGAGCTGCTCCTGATGGTCCTTGTGGTCTGGGACCTGTGCCAGCCGGACCGGCGCTGGTGGAAGGGCGCCGGAGTCGGGCTCGCCGCCGGGATCAAGCTCGTGCCCCTGATCTTCATTCCCTACCTGCTCCTGACGCGCCGGTACCGCCAGGCCGCCGTGGCCAGCGCAATATTCGCGCTGACCGTCGTCATCGGGTTCGTCGCGCTGCCGGCCGACTCCTCGCGGTGGTGGCTGCACGGACTGTTCATGCGAGGCAGCTACGGCACCGACAACGTGTTCGCGGGGAACCAGTCGCTGCTGGCGATCCTGGTCAGGACCGGCAGCTCTGCCTATCATGCCGAGTGGCAGGCCGTCGCCGTTGTCGTCGCGACCCTGGGGCTGGTAACGGCCGCCCTCATTGACCGCGCGGGCTTCGCGGTGGTCGGCATGCTGACCTGCGCGCTGACCGGCCTGCTTGTCTCGCCGGTCAGCTGGGACCACCACTGGGTCTGGATGAGCCTGGCCCTGCCGGTGCTCGTGTACTACGCGACACAGGCCCGCGGCCTCGCGCGGGAGGCGTTGCTCTGGTCGGCCCTGGTCATCTTGGCCCTGTTCGCGGCCTGGCCGACGTGGCTGTGGGGCGAGAGGTACGACCCGCAGGGATGGGGCTGGGGACTGATCTGGGCTCCGCCCAACGGCGGCGACCTTGAGCGAACCTGGCACGGCTTGCAGCTCGTCGTCGGCAATGCCTACGTGCTCACCGGAGTCGTGCTGCTGATCGCCCTGATGGTTGTCGCGGTAGCGGTGCAGTGGCCTCGGGAGTACTCGGGCGACCTGCCCGCCCGGCCACGAAGGCAGGCACCCGTGCTCAGCCCGGCGCCGGGGGAGGCCACGCCGGCGGCCGGGACCACTACCGACGGCCCCAGCGGGCTAACGCCCGGATTACCGCGGGGATGTCCTCAGGCCGGGCGCGCAACAGCGCTACTAGTCCGAGGACGAGCAGGGGCACCACGAACGCGAGCGCCAGGACGAGATAGGTCAACGCTGGCTCCGAGTCTGGACTACGACTGCCACGATACGCAGGCCGGTTCCGGGCGCGCAGGCGTTCAGACTCAAAAATCGATTCTAAGTTCGATCACTTCCGAACATGAGCCCTCAAGCCTCGTCGGCGACGACTGCCATGTCCACGCGGGTCCGGCGCCCGAGCGGCGACCGCGTCGGCCCGCATCCTCCATGCTGCATCAGCCGCAGTTGTCACAACAATCCCTCCTGACTCACCGCTGTTCGCGACTCGGCAGCTGACCGTAGCGGGATGGCTCTCGCATACGCAGCCGTCACCGGCTCGCTAGGAACGGCAGGAAGTGGGCCAGGAACTCGTCGGGAGTCTCGAGGTGCGGGATGTGTCCGCACTCAGGTAGCACGACGCGCGTCGCCCGTGGGATATCGCGAGCGGCCTCGGCGGAAAGCTCCACGAAATCACCGAGCCTGGCCGCATCCTCCGGCGCGGCGTACTGCCCGAGTGGCACGACGTGATCCTCGGCTCCGACGATGACGAGCGTCGGTGGCACGATCAGGTGGTACTCATAGCGCACCGGCTGCTGGTAGATCATCTGGAAGGTCAGGGCCGCCGACCGGGCCCACTGCGGGTAATTCGGGCTGAGGGTAACGCGGACCAGGACGTCAGCCAGCGGCTCGTACACCGCCGGGTCGGGATGCACGAAGTAGCCCTTGACGTAGGCCCGGATGACCTCTGGGTCGGTCCAGTTCACCTCGTGCTGGTACAGCGTCTCCTCCGACTGGGCGGGGATCCCGATCCGGTAGTCGGCGAGGCCGAGCGGATCCTCCAGGGTCAGATGCGTGACCCGGTCGGGATACGTCAGCGCGAAGCGCGTCGCGGTCATGCCGCCGGTCGAGTGACCAAGCACGGCGACGCTGCCGACGCCGAGGTGGTCAAGCAGGGCCGCGGTGTTAGCGGCCAGCAGCTGGAAGCTGTAGTGAATATCCGGCTTCGGCGACTTGCCCCACCCGATCTGGTCCGGGGCGACCACCCGGTATCCGGCTCCGGTCAGAGCCTCGATGACGTTGCGGAAGTAGTAGCAGCCGAATGCCTTGCCGTGGAACAGGAGGACCGTGTTTCCGTTCGGCTCGTGATCCCCGTGAATATCCATATATGCCATCCTCAGCGACTGCAGGTCGCTGCTGACGGAAAGGAACTGCACCGGATAGGGGTACTCGTATTCCTCGAGGCAGATGCCAAGGGCCGGGAGCGATCCAGTGGTGGTTTCCGGCATAGGTCCGCGCCTCCGTCCAGATGTGTAGCGAGCGCGTCCAGATCACATGACACACTGCCACCGCCAGCCTGGCCCCGCTCCATTGTCCCGAGCGCTGGCCCGGCCGGTCTTCGGCCCAGGGGGATCAAGCCTCTCCCTGCACGTTGGTAGCACGGCACAACGGTTGGGGCGATCGCCGACGCTGGCGACCGCAAAGCCGCGGCGCGGCGATCGGAGCATCCAGGTCAAGCTGCCTGCCGCTGCCCTGAAAGATCCAGTCAGACATGGGTCACATCCTGCTCGGCAGGTGTGTCAGGTACGTGCCGCGAGGGGAAGGTCCACTCAGGAGACGTTGCACGACCGCTCAGGTTGCGCCACCACGTCCGTGGCGCCGGTTGCAGAGCGGCGCCTGTGCCGATCGGGGGCTGCCATGCCGTACGTACCCAAGGGCCCCGAGCCCGCAACTATCGCCGCGAACCGCGAGGCGGTCGCACGCTACGACCTGGAGGACCGCCAGGATTTCGCGGATGCTGAGCGCGGCTTCATCGCCGGATTCTCCGGCCCGCTGCTCAACGCGGCCGGCACCGTCATGTTCGACCCGGCGGATTATGACTTCCTGTGCGACGGCGAGCGCGTGCCCGACAGCGTGAATCCGAGCCTGTGGCGGCAGTCGCAGATCCTCTGCAGTGGCGGCGGCCTGTACAAGGTGACCGACCGGCTGTACCAGGTGCGCAACAACAACATCGCCAACCTAACCGTGGTCGAGGGCGAGCGCGGCCTGGTGGTGATCGACTGCGCGGGCGCGGTCGAGAGCGCGGCGGCGGCAATGACGATGATCCGCGAGCACGTCAGCGACAAACCGGTGGTGGCAGTGATCTACACGCACACGCACGTCGACCACTACGGCGGCGTCAAGGGCGTCGTGGACCAGGCGGATGTCGACTCGGGGAAGGTTGCGGTGATCGCGCCAGGAACCCCAGAGTCGTTCGGCAAGCACGCGATCGGGGAGAACGTCTTCGCGGGGAATGCGATGTCCCGGCGGGCCTCATACGCGCTCGGCAGCCTGCTCGACCATGGCCCGAGGGCGATGATCACGTGCGGCATCGGCATCGCGCCCGCAGCTGGGCGGACAGTTTCCTACATCGCGCCCATAGACGGGATAACCGAGACGGGCGCCAGGCGGGACCTTGCCGGGCTGACGTTCGAGTTCCTCTACGCCCCCGATACGGAGGCGCCAGAGGAGATGCACATCTGGATCCCTCAGCTGCGGGCGCTGACGTGCGCGGAGAACGCCAACCACAGCCTGCATAACATCCAGACCCTCCGCGGTGCCCGCACGCATGACGCCCGCAACCTCGCCCGCTTCCTCGATGAGACGCTGCAGCGGTGGGGCAGTGAGGCCCAGGTGCACTTCGGCTCGCATACGTGGCCGGTGTGGGGCAACGACCACGTCACGTCGTTCATCGAGTCCCAGCGCGACACCTACAAGTACATCCACGACCAGGCGCTGCGGCTGGCCAACAAGGGTTACACGCCGCTGGAGGCGGCCGAGGTGATCGAGCTGCCCAACGAACTCGGCCGTAAGTGGTTCAACCGGGACTACCACGGCACGCTCCACCACAATGTGCGGGCGGTTTTCACCAAGGAGCTGGGCATGTGGGACGGCGACCCCGTGTCGCTGCACCCGCACACCCCGGTCGACTCCGCGCATCGCTATGTGGAGCTGATCGGCGCCGAGCAGATCATGGCCGAAGGGCGCAGGGCGATCAGCGAGGGCGACTACCGGTGGGCTGCGCAAGTCCTGCACCACCTGGTATTCGCCCATCCAGGGAATCAGCCCGCCCGTGATTTGCAGGCTGATGCGTATGAGCAGCTTGGTTACCAGGCCGAAGGACCGCAGTGGCGCGGTATTTACCTGACCGCGGCTCGCGAGCTGCGCGAAGGTGTACTGCCGGCCAGGTTTGCGACCGCGAGCCCGGACACCATCGAGGCCATGCCGGTCGACATGCTCTTCGACTACGCGGCCGTGCACCTGATCGGGGACAAGGCCGCCAAGGTCGATCTGCGGATCAACTTTGCCTTTACTGACATGCGCAAGACCTGGGCAATGTGGATCCGCCACGGAGTGCTGAACGCCCGGCCAGGCGCGGACGCCGACGCCCAGCTGACGGTGAGCGGGCCGAAGGCGGGTCTCGCGGGCGTGCTGCTGCAGCCGCGGAGCGCGAAGAGCCTCGCCGGCGCGAGGACGATCTCGTTTTTTGGCGACCAAGCGGTGCTGGAGACGTATGCCGGGCTGGTGGAAAAGTTCGACCAGGACTTTGCCGTCGTCACGCCCTGATTCCCTTCGCGCCAGCATTCGGCTCAGGGCCCCACTCGTGGCACGATGCTGCCAGGCAGCGGGTGGCACCGAAGGGGCGGTGAGCATGAGGATGGCCGAGCCGCAGGCGCGAAAGCCGGGAACGAGCTCCTGGCAGTGGGGGCGCACGGCCCAGACCCAGCGGGCCCTGCTGGACGCGGCTCGGGATGTGTTTACGCGGCAGGGCTTTGCCGAGGCGAGCATCGCCGACGTGGTCGAGCGGGCCGGGTCAAGCGTCGGCAGCCTGTATCACCACTTCGGCGGCAAGAGCGAGCTGTTCCTCGCGCTATGGCAGGAGCACCAGCAGGCCTACGAGGACGCCGCAAGCACCGCCGTCGCGGCCGCAAAGAAGAGCGGCGTGACCGACCCCGCGGATCTGTTCGCGGCCGGAGCCCGCGCGTTCCTTGAGGGCAGCTGGCAGCGCCGGGACCTGGCCCTGCTGTTTTCGAACGGCGACGGGCCGCCCGGTTTCGAGGTGATGAGGCGGCACCGCGGGCACGAGTGGATCCGCCAGAACGACGCGCTCCTGCGGCTGACCGACACCTCGCTCGACCGGCTTTACGCGGCAGTGCTGACCTCGCTCATCGGCGAGGGCGCGCGGGAAGTTGCGGCGGCCAGGACCAGGGCGCAGGCGGCTGAGATCATAGACGCGGTCATCGAGTACGTGTCGCGCCTGATGGCGGCGGGCCCGGCCAGGCCCTGAGGCCGGCGCATCCGGCCGGTCTTGTGCTCCTCTAGAACCGGATTCTAAGATTGGTCCAAAGTGCCAGCAGGCCGCCGGTCGTGCCCGGTCGGCCGACGCGCACGACAATCGGTTCCCGCGGAGGCTTGATGGAACTTGACCTTGGCCCCGAGATCGCGCAGTTCCGCGGCGAGATGCGGGACTGGATCGCCGGGCACGCGCCGGACGGCCTCGCCGAGCTTGCCGACTGGAATCGCTCCGTCGTCACTGGCGGTTACGGCTACGGGCAGCGGGCGCGGGCCATGGCGAGCCCGCCCTACCAGCGCTGGGAGCAAGAGCTAGCCGAGGCCAGGCTGATCTGCCCGCAATGGCCGGAGGAGTTCGGCGGCCGGAGCCTGGACGCGGTCCGGATGGCGGTGTTCAACGAGGAACTGCACCGGGCCGGCGTGCCGCGGGTCATCCGCGGCATGGGCGAGAGCCTGGTCGGCCCGTCGGTCATCGTGCACGGTACGGCGGAGCAGCGGGCGCACTTCCTGCCCAGGATCATCTCCGGCGAGGACGTCTACTGCCAGGGCTTCTCCGAGCCGGGGACCGGTTCGGACCTGGCCGGGCTGCAGACCAGGGGCGAGGTCGACGGCGATGAGATCATCATCTCCGGCCAGAAACTGTGGACCTCAGGGGCGGCGCGGGCGAACATGATGTTCGTCCTGTGCCGGACCGATCCCGCAGCCGAGAAGCACGCGGGCATCTCCTACGTCCTGATCAACTTCACCGATCCAGCGGTCAGCTACCAGCCGGTCAGGCAGATGTCGGGAGCGGCCGAGTTTGCGCAGGACTTCTTCGACGGGGTGCGGGCGCCGCTGTTCAACGTCATCGGCGGGCTGAACAACGGCTGGCGAGTCGCGATGACGACACTCGGTTACGAGCGCGGCGGCAGCGCGACGGTCCTGCACCTCGCCTACGAGCGCGAGTTCTGGGAACTGGCCGACACCGCGCGCAAGCGCGGGAGCAACACCGACCCGATCGTCCGGCAGCAGCTGGCCTGGGCCTACAGCATGGTGCAGATCATGCGCTTCAGTGGGCTGCGCACTCTCGCCGGGCTGGCCGAGGGGCGCCAGCCGGGCCCGGAAGCGTCGGTCAACAAGCTGTTCTGGAGCGAGTACCACAAGCGGCTCGGTGAGATCGCGATCGGGATCGAGGGTGCTGACGCCCTGCTACGGCCCGATGGCGATGGCTACCCGACGACGGCATGGCAGAACGTGTTCCTGTCCAGCCGGGCCGGGACGATCTACTCGGGCACGAGCGAGATTCAGCGCAACATCATCGCCGAGCGCGCCATCGGGCTGCCCAAGGAGCCGCGGGTGGTGGTGTGACCAGTCCCGTGTCGGCTAGCCCTGACTCGGCTAACACGGCGTCCGCTGGTCCCGACACGGCTAGCCCTGACTCGGCTAGCCGTGACTCGGCTAACACGGTGTCGGCTAACACGGTGTCGGCTGGCACGGGCACGGGGCCGGACGCGCGCTCGCTGATCACGCCCGAGCGGCTGGCGCAGTTCTTCGCGCCGCGCAGCATCGCGCTGGTCGGAGCGTCCGACACCTCAGGCTGGGCCCGGTTCATCGTCGCGGCCAGCAGCGCCGTCGGCTTCGCGGGACCGCTGCACCCGGTGCACCCGGTGCACGAGAAGGTGTTCGGCCGGCCCGCGATACCCAGCCTGCGTGATCTACCCGAGCCGGTCGATCTGGCCTTCATCCTCGCCCCGACCGACGCCGTCATGGATGTCGTCGACGATGCTGCGGTCGCCGACATCGGGAACGTGGTCGTCCTCGCCTCGGGTTACCGCGAGGCTGGAAGTCGTGGCCGGGAGCTAGAGGACGAGCTCGTGGCGAGGGCCGCGGGCCACGGGATCGTCCTGCTGGGGCCGAACTGCCTGGGTTTCCTCAACACCGGCGCTGCGGCGGCGCCGTTCGCGCTGACGGTGCCGCTGCCGCTCACGGCCGGGCCGGTGGGAATCGGCCTGCAGAGCGGCGCGCTGTCCAGCGCGCTGCTGGCGTTCGCCCGGTCACAGGCGATCGGGGTAAGCACGGTCGCCTCGCTCGGCAACGAAGCGATGATCACCACCGCCGACGTGCTCGACTACCTCGTCGCCGATGAGCAGACCAAGGTCGTCTGCCTTTTCCTTGAGGAGATCGGTGATCCGGCCGCGTTCAGCGCTGCTGCCCGGCGCGCCGACCAGGCGGGCAAGCCGATCGTGGCACTCAAGGTGGGCGCCAGCCCGGTCGGCCGGGAAGCGGCGCTCGCGCACACCGGCGCGGTTGCCGGGAACGAAGCGGTCGTCGACGCGGTCTTGCGGCAGCTCAACATCATCCGGGTCGACAGCATCGAGGAGCTGCTGACGACCGCCGCGCTCCTCGGGTACCACCAGGTACCGCGCGGCCGGCGGATGGGCGTGCTGACCGCGTCGGGAGGTGCGTGCGACATCATTGCCGACCGGGCCAGCGAGCAGGGAATCGAGATCCCGCCGTTCGCCCCGGCAACCACCGAGGCGATCGCGGCGCACCTGCCGTCGTTCGCGGCTGCCAGGAACCCGCTCGACGTGACCGGTTACGTGCTGGCCAACGCCAGGACCTCGCCGCTGACCGCGATCGACCACGCGCTCGATGCCGCCCTCGCCGACCCCGGCCTGGATTTCGTACTCTTCACCGGCTTCACGATCCCGGAGGCGCGACCGCTGGACGAGAGGCTGGCGGCGCTCCTGGAGTCCCGGATCGACTGGCTGGCCCGGCGGGTCAGCACCGCCCCGATCCCGGCCATTCCGATGAGCCTGACCTGCGTGGACATCGGCGCCTACTCCCGGCAGTTGCTTGGTGCGCATGACGTCCACCTGATCAGCGGGATGGAACTCGGCGTGCGCGCCATCGGGAATGCGCTGCGCTGGCAGGACGGCCGGGGCCACGTCAGGCTGCTCCCGTCCTGGCGCCGGCCGGCTCGCGTGTCCCGGTCCGGCGGGCCGGCTCGCGTGTCCCGGTCCGGCGGGCCGGCCGCCTCGGCCTGGTCCGAGCTGCGGGCCAGGGAACTGCTTGCCGGAGCCGGTATCCCGGTGGTTCCCGGGCGGCCGGCGCGGTCGGCCGACGCGGCTGTGGAGGCAGCCTTTTCCGTCGGAAGGCCCGTGGCCGTCAAGATCAGTTCGGACCGCATCACCCACAAGTCCGACATCGGCGGCGTGGCGCTCGGGCTGAGCTCGGACGAGGAGATCCGGGCCGCCTACGCGCGGGTTACCGCGGCCGCCGCGGGCGCCGGGGACGACTCAGGCTCCGTGCTAGTGACGGCGATGCGCACCGGCGGCGTGGAGGTGCTGGCCGGGGTGAGCGTCGACCCCGGCTTCGGCCCGGTCCTGGCCGTCGGCATGGGCGGAGTCTTCGTCGAGGTGCTGCGTGACGTGAGCGTCCGCGTGCTACCGGTCGACGCGAACGAGGTCGGCCGCATGCTCGGCGAGCTGCGCGGCCTGCCCCTGCTCACCGGCGGGCGTGGCTCGGTTCCCGCCGATATGGAGGCTCTGGCGAAGGTGATCAGCGATATCGGCGAGGTGGCAGCCACCGTGCCAGGGCTGCGCGCGTGTGAGGTCAACCCGTTGTGGGTGCGGGGCGATCAGATTGAGGCACTCGACGTCTTGGTGGTGACGGGGCTGGACGCCGACGATGAGTATCCCGCTAACGGAACGGAGCCGGGCAGATGATCCTTGGTGTCAGCGCTGAGCAGGAAGAGCTGCGCGCGTCGGTCCGGCGGTTCCTGGCTGACCGGGTGCCGATCACAGCGGTGCGAGCGCTCATGGATGCCGCCGACGGCGGCGATCCTGCGGTCTGGGAGATGGCGGGCCAGCAACTCGGCCTGCAGGGCATCGCCATCCCCGAAGAGTACGGCGGATCCGGGTTCACGTTCGCCGAGCAGGCGATCGTCCTCGAGGAACTTGGTGCGGCGCTCTACGGCGGGCCATATCTGGCCAGTGCCGTGCTGGCCACCAACGCGCTGCTGGCCAGCGGGGACGAAGCCGCGAAGAAGACCTACCTGCCCGGCATCGCCTCCGGCGAGCTGATCGCCACGCTGGCCTTCACCGAGGAGGACGGGTCGTGGGAGCCGGACGCGACCAGGCTGACCGCCACCGCGACCCCGGCGGCGTCGGCCTCGGCGGCCGCGGCGTCCGTCGTCGGCGGCTGGCGGCTTGACGGGCGCAAGAGCTTCGTTCTCGACGGTCACACCGCCGGGCTCATCCTGGTCGTCGGCAGGACAGAGGCCGGGCTGAGCCTGTTCTCGGTGCCCGGTGACGCCGACGGGCTGACCAGGACCGCGCTCCCCACGCTTGATCAGACCCGCAAGCTTGCCCGGCTGGATTTCGCCGGCGTCCCCGCGACGCTGATCGGCACCGACGGCGCGGGCCAGGCGGTGCTCAGCCGGACCCTGGACATCGCCGCGATCGCCCAGGCGGCCGAGCAACTCGGCGGCGCGCAGCGGGCACTGGACATGGCGGTTGAGTACGCGAAGGTGCGGTATCAGTTTGGCCGGCCGATCGGCAGCTTCCAGGCGATCAAGCACCGCTGTGCGGATCTGCTGCTGGAAGTCGAGTCGTTGCGCTCAGCCGTCGTCTATGCCGCCGCGGCGGTCGCCGAGGATTCGGCCGAGGTCCCGGTCGTCGCCGCGCTCGTGAAGGCGTACGGCTCCGACGTGTTCTTCCACGTCGCGGCCGAGAACATCCAGATACACGGTGGCATCGGCTTCACCTGGGAGCATGACGCGCATCTGTACTTTAAGCGGGCCAAGGCCAGCGAGCTGTTCCTCGGTGACGCCACCTTGCACCGCGAGCGACTGGCCACGCGGATCGGGCTCTGACCACCGCCGGGCACGCCGAGCGCTGCGGGCGCCTCCAGCGCAGCTGCCGCCCGCGGCGCCACGTCAGAGCTTGCTACTCCGCTATGAGTTGGTGAGGATCTTGATGACCTCGACATCCGGCATCTGGTCGTAGTCCGCATCCTGCGTGACGATCGGAATGCCGTGCGCGATCGCCGTGGCCGCAATCCAGCTATCGTTCAGCGGCACCTTCCGGCCGAGAGCGCGCAAACGCGAGACCAGCAGAGCCCATGCCTCAGAGACCGCTTCATCGATGACGATGGCTTCGAAGCGCTGCGCAAGCTGATAAGTGGATAGTCGCCTCGACGCCGTCTCCGGATCCCTGGCCTGCAGCACGCCGAGCCGCAACTCTCCGAGGGTGACTGCGGAAATGCCCCACTCGAAGTCCGCGAATTGGCCGCCACTGAGGCGCCGCGCCTCGATGCCGGTAAAGACAGAGGTGTCCGCGATCGCACGCCGCACTGTTACCACCGCAGGTCGTCGGTCGTCTCGGCGAGCGCCTCAGCCAGGTCGTCGGCCACGCCTGTGGTATCTGGACCCAACCGCGCAAGCTCGGAAGTCACCTCGGTTGCGGGCAGCCAGCGGCGTCGCCACGGAAGCGGAATGATCTTCGCGACCGGACGATTGTCCTTCAGAACCTCGATCTCCTCGCCAGACTCGACGCGGCGCAATATCTCTGCGGTGTGGTTGCGGAGATCTCGGGCAGGGATCGCAGGCATAAACACAACCGTAGCGCATCTGCTACAGACGTAGCAATTACCGCTAGGCGGTGTCAGAACTCACTAGGGGTGCAGTTTCAGGCCCTTGAGCACCTTGTCCAGCAGGTTTCGCGGACCGTAGATCGCCAGCCCGACGAGCGGGAGGGAGGCAGCATCGGCGGTTAGCACCGCCGCCCGGTTGTCGTCGTCGTTCCCGGTCTTGAACATCTCCTCGATGTAGACGGCTACGTCGAGGCGGCGAGCCATCGCCCGCGCATGAATCGCGCCCAGTTCTGTCGCGGTAGCACCGTAGACGAGAACCGGCTGGCGGAACATCGGCAGGTAGTCATTGCCGGCCGCGTCCGCGTAGCGCTCGCCGATGACCTCGGGCCTGCCGCCGGCCACCGCGCTGGCCAGGAACGCGGTCACATTGAGCTTCTGCCAGACGGCCAGATCGTCTCGCACCACGATCGCGACCTTGGTGTCGAATCGCATGCTCTCAGTCTGCCGGGCCGGCGACCGGTGGTATTGAACGCTAGTGCGGTGCGCCGCCTGCCCTGGGCCCGCGCGAGAATGGCCACATGGGCGGCGGCGACTGGAGCCGATACTGGCGGTCGGCGGAGATGCCGCTTGAGGCGATGTACGCGCACTTCGAGCGTCACGTCTACCACCGGCACAGCCATGAGGGCTATTCCTTCGGGGTCACCGAGGAGGGCGCCCAGTCGTTTCGGTGCCGAGGCGGGGGCCACACGAGCGCGACCGGCATGGTGATGGCCTTTAATCCCGACGACCCGCACGACGGGCACCCGGCGGATGAATTCGGCTTCACCTACCGGATCATCCACATCGGTACCGGCCTGGTCGCGGCCGTGCTGGCCGACATGACCGGCCGCCCGGCCCGGTTGCCGCTGTTCACCGACCCGGTCCACACCGATCCGGTGCTCGTCCGCAACTTGGGCGCGCTACACCGGGCCCTGCTCGGCGACGCGCCAGCGCTGCGCCGCGACGAACT
>JASHOL010000276.1 GCA_030041135.1 Streptosporangiaceae bacterium
CCCCCGGCGCCAAGCCGCACGGCATGCCGAGCATGGCGCAGCCCGGAGCGGACGGCGGGCAATTACAAGCGGATGGAGGGTCGCAATGGCTGTTGGTACCGATCAACCCCGGCTGGCAGAACGGCTCCGGCAAAGGTGTAGCTGCGGCCACCGGCGTGCTCACGCTCACCGCCCAGTCGACCACGTACCCGGTGAGCTTCGGAGCCCTGGGCAGCTTCGTCGTCCCCCAGATGGCACGTACCGCTTTGCGGCGCTGGCTGCCGTCGGATTACTGGCTGCGGGCGCTTGCGCCGTGCAGACGGCGAGCGCGCCGCGGCCTGGCGCAGGTAGTGCGTCAACGTCGGCCGCCAGCGTTCAGCCGAAGACGATCGGCGTGGTGAGTCGCTCACTTCCCGGCTGCACGACAGCGACCCAGAAGGGGCCGCAGCTGCCGGCCAAGGACGTGGCGCTGCGGAGGGTGCCGCCACGACCATTCGGCGTTGTCGTCACACCCGATGGCCGGTGGGCGTTCGTCGCGTTCGGCGGCTCTGCCATCGGAGTGTTCAGGATAGGCAGATCGGGGCTTCCGACCCTGGTTCGGCAGATCCGGGCCAGCCCTTTCGGCGAGGCCCTGACGCCGGATGGGCGCTACCTGCTGGCAGCTGACGGGGCGAGGCGGGGTGCCGACGTGATCAGCGTGCGGGCGGCTGAGACCGGCGGCAAGCATGCCATGGTCGGCGTCCTGGCCGGCACGAGCAGAACGCTCGGCGCGATCGAGGTCGCAGTGTCACCCGATGGCAGGTACGCCTTCGTCAGCGACGAGGTCTCCGACGTGATCTCGGTGTTCAACCTCAGCCGGGCGCTGGCCCGCGGCTTCCGCCGTGGATACTTCGTCGGGACGATCCCGACGCAGGAGGCACCGGTCGGGCTCGCGTTCTCGCCGGACGGCCGGTGGCTGTACTCGACGAGCGAGGCAGAACGAGCAGACACCAACATCGGCTCGCTGACCGTGATCGACGTGGCCAAGGCGGAAATCGATCCGGCGCGGTCGGTCGTGGCCAGGACCGCGGCGGGCTGCAACCCCGTCCGCGTGATCACGTCTGACAACGGCAGGGTCGTCTGGGTCACAGCTCGCGCCAGTGACGCGCTGCTGGCGTTCTCGGCGAGCAAGCTTCGAGCAGATCCCGCGCACGCTCTGCTGGCCGACGTCCGTGTCGGCGAACTGCCCGTGGGCCTGGCCCTCATCCGGGACGGGAGCATGATCGTCGTGGCCGACTCGAACCGGTTCGACGTTTCCGGGAAGTCTTCCAGCCTGGCCGTAGTCGACGTGCCCGATGCCCTGGCCGGCCGGCCGGCGCTGGTCGGGTACCTTCCCGCGGGTACCTTCCCGCGGGAAATGGCCCTGGAGCCGGACGGCCGGACCTTGCTGGTGACCGACTTCGGCTCGGCGCAGCTGGAGGCCGTGAACGTGGCTGCCCTGCCGTAGCCGTCCGAGGCTGCCGGGGGAGAAGCCAGCGGGTGGGCCGGACCCGCCGACGTACCCCTTGACTGCCACCTTGTCACCGCCGAGAACGGGGCCGGGAAAGCCGGACGACGCGGACTGTTTGTCATGACGCACCGCTCCGGCGGCCGCGTAGACGCCAAGGTTCTGCTGGCCGCGACCGACGGCGGCGCTCAGGTCACCCGTTCGCGTGCCGCATTAACGGGCTGAGAAGGAACCTGGACGCTACGCCTATCGGTGGCTCGGCGCGCGGCGATTCAAGGCCCTTCGCGCCCGGCAGTACCCGCTGGGCCCGAACCTGGCTTCACGTGCCGTCGTGCATCCAGGGCGCGAACGAGATGCCAACGACCGCACCCTCGGGTGACTGCAAGCGACCGTGAAGGTTTCACGGGACGCGAACCGGTTCTGCGACGGTTTCCAGCAGGCCGCTCGCGGTGTCGTAGACGTGGCCGGAGACGGTGATCTTCGTCGAGACCTGGGGCGCGGCGAGGATCTTGGCGACGTCGGCCCGGGCGGTCTCGGCGGGCACGGTCGCGGGCAGGGCGGCTAGCTGCTGCTCGTCATACCCGGAGCGCCGCGCGAACCCGTGCCGCAAGTCAGGATCTTCGAGCAGCCGGCTGCCGCAGTCAGTGTGGTGGATGACGGCGGCCTCGAAGTACGGGCCTTCCGGAGCCTTTGCCTCGACTAGGTAAGAGATATAAGACAGGTCGAAGATTACGGCGTCGGTCGCCCGGCCGCCGACCGTCCGTGCCACGATCGCGTCGCCGAACTCGAGTCCGAGGAAGTCTGCAGGGTCCACCCGCGGGTCCACGCAAGTGATGATGTACAGGCCCTTGAACGGCAGGAACGGCAGGCGCGGAGTTTTGCGCCAGGTACCGCTGCTGGCGAAAGCCTTGTTATGCTCCAGCAGCGCACTGATGTTCGACATGGCGTCGCCTTCCGTGGTCGAGGCCGAGGTGGCGTCACGTTCCATGCTCTGGTCCTCTCGGGACCAAACCTGGTTACTTTCCGTGACCGCCTGACACGGTCTCCGCGAGCCGACACGCGATGCCGGCCAACGCCGAGCGTGCGGCACCGAGGCCAGACTCGCTGCATGCCCTTCTCCAGCTGCTCGGGCCTCGAAGGGCCGTGCACCTCATGCTCTCAACCCCGACGTGCTGGCGATCAGAGCCTCGGCAGCGGGACCGCGCTGATCAGTCCTGCGCGAGCGTGCCTGGACTCGCCGGCCGTCGTGTCACCCGGCATCGGCGTGCTTGACTGGAACATCCGGACACGTGCCGAGACCCAGCGGACGGTGCAGTGCCCGTCAGCGGACGGCGGCACGAGGCCGCCGGGCAGCGGGACGCGGTCAGCCGCAGTCCCACGCGGTAAACCCGGTGACGTCGGCAGTCATCCCCGCGATGATGGCCAGCGTGGAGGAGGTCGAGGTCGTCGTCGCCCACAGCGACCGCGCGACCCTGCGCGTCGGCGGCGTGTTCCTGAAAGTCGACGCTGATCAGGCCCGGGCCGACGTCGAGGCCGAGGCGATGGCTCTGGCGCCGATCCCGACCCCGCAGATCCTGTGGCGCCAGCCGCCCGCGCTCGCGCTGGCCGCCGTCCCGGGGAAGGCACTCGGCCGCCTCGGGGAGCCATCGGCCGCTCCGGCGGCGGCGTGGGCCGCGG
>JASHOL010000277.1 GCA_030041135.1 Streptosporangiaceae bacterium
ACTGGCCAACGGCAACGGGATCCTTCCTGGCAGCAGCCAGGACAAGGCCGTTGCCGCCGCGCTGGCCAGGCAGCCGGGGACGCTGCACTCGGCCGCGATCGACAACACGCAGGTCAGCATCGCCGGCCTGACCACGCAGGCGCAGGCCGAGGCGTTCCTCGGCAGCTCGGCCTGGGTCGGCTATGACCTCATCAGCGGTCACTGGTTCAGCGGTCCTGGCCAGGTGGTCGTCAACACCGCCTACCTCACCCAGACCGGCCTGTCGGTGGGCGATGCCACTACGATCTCGGCCGGCGGCAAGAGCGAGACCGTGCGGATCTCGGGTCAGATCTTCGTGCCGGGGAACACGCCCCAGCTGATGGCAAGCTGGCAGACCCTGAGCGCGACAGCTGTGCCGCAGCTGTCTATCCAGCAGTATGTCGTCGGCCTCAAGACCGGTGTCAACGTGGACTCCTACGTCGCGGCGGTCCAGCAGTCGCTGGGCGCTCAGTACTCGGCCAACGGGCCCCAGGCCGGCGGGCAGTTCTACCTGATAGCCGACTCGCTGATCGCGATGCTGACGCTGATGATGGCCGTCGTGGCCGGACTCGGCGTGCTGAACACCGTGCTGCTCGGCACGAGGGACCGGGTAAGGGACCTCGGCGTGTTCAAGGCCGTCGGGATGACCCCCAGGCAGACGATCGCGATGGTCATGTGCTGGGTCGTCGGCCCGGCGATCGCCGCCGCGGTAATAGCGGTGCCGATTGCCCTGAGGCTGCACTCGGCCACGATCACGGCCATGGGCAACGCCGCGTACACGGCGCTGCCGGCCAGCCTGCAGGACGTCTACCACCCGGTCGAGGTCCTCGTGCTGGCCGCTTCCGGACTGGCGATCGCGGCGCTCGGCGCGCTGCTGCCGGCGAGCTGGGCCGCCAGGGCCAGGACGGCGACGGCCCTGCGAGCCGAGTAAGGGAACGGTCGCGGCGCTCCCGCCCGTTGTGGGGACGCTGTGGCGGGAGCGCCGCGGCCTGCACTGGACCGAATGCCGTTCGAGTTGGCAGGATCGGGATAAGGGCGGAACGGGCTGGCGCGAGGGAGCTGTCGTACATGGGCGGAGTGCAGACCGAGGTCGAGCCGGCCGAAGTGGGGCTCGACCAGGGCAGGCTGGAGCGGATCGACAAGCACTTCGCCAGGTACGTGGACCGGGGCCGGCTGGCCGGATGGCTGATCACGGTCAGCCGTCACGGAAAGCTCGCGCACGTGTCGACCTACGGTCAGCGTGACCTCGAGGCCGGGCTGCCGGTGGAACCTGACACGCTGTGGCGGATCTACTCCATGACCAAGCCGATCACCTCGGTCGCCGCGATGATGCTCTACGAGGAAGGCGGCTTTCAGCTGACCGACCCGGTGAGCCGCTACATCCCGTCCTTCGCCGACTGCCGCGTCTTCAGCGGCGGCTCGGACATCAGGTACGTCACCAAGCCGGTCACCGAGCCGATGCGCATCTGGCACCTGCTCACGCACACCTCAGGTCTGACGTACGGGTTCCACCGCGCCCACCCGGTTGACGCGATCTACCGGGCGAACGGGTTTGAGTGGGGGAGCCCGCGCAACACCGACCTGGCCGGGGTCTGCGAGCTCTTCGCGAGCATGCCGCTCCTGTTCCAGCCCGGTTCTGAGTGGAACTACTCGGTCTCCACCGACGTACTCGGGCGGGTCGTCGAGGTCGTATCGGGCCAGCGGCTTGACGAGTTCTTCACCGAGCGGATCTTCCGGCCGCTCGGCATGACTGACACCGCGTTCTGGGCCGGACCGCAGGAGGCCGGGCGGCTGGCCGCGCTGTACTCCCGCGGGGCCGAAGGCAAGGCCACCCGGATGGATGCGATCGGCAAGCACGCCCTCAGCGAGCCGGTATACCTGAGCGGAGGCGGCGGGCTGACTTCCTCCGCTGCGGACTACGATCGGTTCGCGCAGATGCTGCTGCACCGGCCGGACAGCCCCGCGGGCGAGCTCGACGGCGTCCGGCTGCTCAGCCCGCGCACGGTCGCCTACATGACCATCAACCACCTGCCGGGCAACGCCGACCTAGACAGCTTCGGCCGGCCGATCTACGCGGAGTCAACCTTCCAGGGCGTGGGCTTCGGGCTGGGCTTCGCCGTCCAACTGAACCCGGCCGCATCCAAGACGCTGTGCTCGGCCGGGGAGTTCAACTGGGGTGGCGCCGCCTCCACAACGTTCTGGGTCGACCCGGCCGAGCAGCTCACGGTCAGCTTCTTCACCCAGCTGATGCCCTCGAGCGTGTACCCGATCCGCCCCCAGCTGCGCCAGCTGGTGTACCAGGCGCTGGTCGACTGAAGCTCATGCGCGCTACCGAGCACGGCAACTAACCGCCCACCGCCGCGCCGCTTTGCGGATTCGTCCAACCAGCCGGCGCTGTTATCAGTCGTAGCAGTTATGAGTCGTTATTGGCGCACGGCGGCGGCTGCCTGCGCGCTCGTCGGGTTGAGCGTGGCAGTTCCCGCAGCCGTATCGGCGAGACCGGAACCTGCGGCGCGAGAATCCAGGCTGAAGGCGCTTGGCCCTTATTGCGGCCGTGAGGTGCTGCACGCCCGCGGCGGAACGTGGCTGGTCCTGGTCGGCGCGGACCGACCGGACGATGCCGCGAGCGTCACGGACCCGGTTGGCACGCTGTGGGTGTACCGCTGGTCAGCCTCCGGCTGGCGTGTAAGCGGCATCGTCCGCGGCTGGACGGGGCCGCCCGGCGGGTGCCAGATCTCCGCGGTGTCGCTGACCGGTTCGCAGTACCCCGACTTCGCCGTGACCGCGGGCTTTGCCGCCGACACCACCTGGTTGTCCGTGTTGTCGCATGACGGCGGGCACTGGCATCTCGTGCCCTTCGAATACGGCTACACCGAGACGACGGTCGTGAACGGATACCCGGCCGGTCACGGCGTAGCGACCGAGGTTGACGCCACAAGCTCTGCCGCCGGACCGACTACCGCGCTGTTCGAGACCTACCAGCAGGGCGTCTTCCGGCCGGCCGATCCTCCCGGACGGCAAGCGCCGTGCAGTCTTGCCGCTTTCGACCGCGCGGCGGCCGCTGAGTTCACCCGTGCCGCGTGCGCCGACGGCTGGGCCATCGCCGCCGGGGCCCGCGTCGGGCTGTTCGACGAGTCGGGGACGAAGTGGCGTGTCGTCGAGCTGGACAATGGCGCCTGGCTCGGCTCATACCCCGGCATCTACGACATCCCGCTGTCGCTGCTGCGCCGGCTCGCCGCTCGATTCGGCGCGGAATTCCAGCCAGCGGTGGCCACCGCGCCGCTGATCGCGACACCGGCCATGACCGGGCCGTACTACTACGTGAACGGCGTCATCACCGTGGGCGGCGCTGAGTGGTTCGTGGCCGAGAAGCCCGTCGCCACTTCGGCCGCCTTGCCGGGAGCCACGGCGACGGTCTACCGCTGGTCAGGTTCGGCGTGGCTACGTCAGGGGGTCGTGGAACACGTTCCGCCTTCCCTTAACTACTACCTGTCGTCACCACAGGGCTACGACGTGCTGGCCGGCCAGTTTGCGGCCGTCACCGTGCCCGGCACTGCCGACCCTGGACTCATGCTCAAAGGCAGCGGGTCTTCGCGCCCGGACGTCCTGACCGACGCCGGGGGCAGATGGCATGCTGCCCGCTATCGCTAGCCGGCGAGCCGCAGCCAGGCGGCAGTGTCTGGCGGCAGCAGGCCATCGCCTAGCGGTCCGCTGGCCAGGAGGACCTTCTCGTGCGGCGGCAGGGGCACGGACTGCGCCGACAGGTTCACCGCACATCCGAAGCGGCCTGGGCGGCTGAAGGCAAGCACGCCGTCGGGGGCATCGAGCCAGGTCAGCCCGTCGGAGCCGAGGTCGCTGCGGGCCCGGCGCAGCCAGAGTGCGGTCCGGTACAGCTCGAGCATCGACTCAGGGTCACCGCTCTGCGCGTCTGCGGCCAGGTCCCGCCAGGCCGAGGGCTGGGGCAGCCAGGGCGGCGTCCCGCCTGGCGGGCCGAAGCCGAAGCCGGCCGCGCCGGCCTGCCATGGCAGCGGCACGCGGCAGCCGTCGCGGCCGCGGATGAAACGGTCGGTGCGCTCGAAGATGGGGTCGGCGATCAGCTCGTCCGGGATGTCCTCCACCTCCCAGAGGCCGAGCTCCTCGCCCTGGTAGAGGTAGGAACTGCCCGGGAGCGCCAGCGACAGCAGCAGGGCCGCCCTGGCCCGGCGGGTGCCGAGGGCCAGGTCAGGGTGGCCAGGGTCGGGCTGCCATTCGCTGCCGGTATTGGCCCGGCCGTACCTGGTCGGGTGCCTGGTCACGTCGTGGTTCGACAGCACCCACGGCGCCGCGGCGCCGATGCTGGTCAGCGTGGTACTGATGATCTCGCGGAACCGGCCCGCGTCCCACGGCGAGCCCATGAAGTCGAAGTTGAACGCGGTGTGCAGCTGGTCGCCGAGGAGAAAGGGCCGCAGCCGGATAAGCGGCTTCAGCCAGATCTCTCCCATGAGCACGGCATCGCGCGGATAGGAATCGACGATCTTGCGCCAGGCCCGGTAGATGTCGTGCAGGCCATCCTGGTCCTCCCACGGCTGTCTCGTTCCCGGCACGTGCCCGGCGGCGTCAGGAAGCCGCGGGTCCTTGACCAGGAAGTCGGCGACGTCGATGCGGAACCCGTCGACGCCGCGGTCAAGCCAGAACCGCAAGATCGACTCGAACTCCGCCATGACCTCGCTGTTGTCCCAGTTCAGGTCCGGCTGCTCGCGCGCGTACAGGTGCAGGTACCACTCACCCGGCGTGCCGTCCGGCTCGGTCACCCTGGTCCAGGCCGGGCCGCCGAACATCGACCCCCAGTCGCCCGGCGGCAGCTCCCCGTGCTCGCCCCGCCCCGGCCGGAACCAGAACCTGGCCCGCTCGGGGCTGCCGGCCCCGGCGGCCACGGCCGCGATGAACCACGGATGCCGGTCGGAGCAGTGGTTGGGAACGATGTCGACGACGATCTTGAGGCCGGCGTCGTGGGTTTCCCTGATCAGATCCTCGGCCTCGGCGAGGGTCCCGAACAGCGGATCGATGTCGCGGTAATCGGCAACGTCGTAGCCGCCGTCGGCCATCGGGGACACGTACCAGGGCGTGAGCCAGAGCGCGTCTATGCCAAGATCCCGCAGGTACGGCAACCGGGACCGCAGCCCGGCCAGGTCGCCGATCCCGTCGCCGTTACCATCGGCGAAGCTGCGCAGGTAGACCTCGTAGACGACTGCGTTGTGGTGCCAGGGCAGGCCGTCGCCCCGGTCAGCCACGCTGCCTGTCCGTCGGCGCGCGGTGCCGCCCGCTGGCAGCTGGCGTGTCCTCCGCGACCGGGATCGCCGCCGCGGCCTCAGCCTGCCGCTCCTTCCTGACCTGCTGCCATTTGTGCACGACAAGCGCGGCCAGCAAGATCACGACGGCCACGGCCATCGCATCGCTCGCGTAGGACCAGCTCTTGGCGACCTTGCTCCAGTCGCTGCCGGCCGCGTAGCCCAGCAGGGACAGCGCGGTCGCCCAGGCCACGGTCCCGATCGCATTGAAGATCGCGAACGAAGCCGCAGGCACTTCGACGAGCCCGGACACCAGCCCGGTAAACGCGCGCAGCAGCGGGATGACCCGCGCCACGGCTACCGACCACGTGCCGCGTCCGTCGAAGAACCGCTCGAGTCGGTCGACGTCTTTCCTGGTCAGAAGCAGATACCGACGGTACTTCTCGATGGCCGGCCGGCCGCCAAGCCGGCCGATGCCGTAGGCGGTCGTAGATCCGGCAAACTCGGCGATCGTTCCGATGATGATCACCAGCGCGAGGGTCAGGTGGTGCTCATACGCCAGCACGCCAGCAAACCCGAACGTGATCTCCGAGGAGATCGGGATGCAGCACGCCTGAATGAAGCAAAAGATGACCAGGGCCAGGTAGCCGTCGTTGGTCAGGAAACTCGTCATGGCACCTTGTTCTACATCATCAGCGGCAATGAATAAGCCGTCGCGGTCTGTCTAGCAGACTGCGACGGCTCGGCAACGGGTGTTTTCATAGTTGTGCCCCGCCCCCTCGGGGAGGGCGGGGCACAACGGCGCCGGGCTGGCCGGGCGGGGGGATGCCCTGGCGGCCTGGCGGTTCCGGTCGCGGCCTTGGGGGGAGGCCGGGCCGGGAGCTTAGGCGGAGGCGGTATCTGGCTGCTCCACCAGCTGCATCGTGATCGACTTAACTAGCTGGGCTGCCTGCTGTTCCCACTGCGCGTAGGCGTAAGGGAAGGCCGATGCCTGAACCGCCTGAGCAGCCTGGTAGAGCGGCTGGGATGCCCAGGCCGGGTTGCTGGCCTGGTAGCTGGCCAGCGCGTTCAGGAATGCGTCGGCGGCGTACTGCGGGTTCATGACCTGGGCCGCGCTGCCCCATCCGTCGTCCGGCTGCTGCTGGAACAGGCCGAGCGATTCTGAAGTGCCGTAGCTGACGTTGATCAGCTCGGACTCCTGCATGGCCGTGGCCACCGCGACCACGGCGGAGCGCAGGCCCATCCGCTTGGCCAGGGCCTGCTGCACGATCGTGGTGGCGTTGGCGTACTGGGCGGGCGAGATCGACATGTAGGACTGCGGCCCGCTGAGCGCCGTCGGCAGCAACTGGTCGGCCATCGGAACCTCGCCATGCCTTGCCGCCACCGGGTTGGTCTCCCAGTTCAGCAGCCCGCTGACTGCGCCCCAGCTGTCGAGCTCGCGCCTATGACGCCGGGCCCGGTGATGCCAGGCCCGATGGTGTCGCAGGCTCCGGTGATGCCCGGCGGCAAGTGAGGCCGGGTGCGCATCAGACTTCGCCGCGGCCGATGGACGGTGGCCGTTCGAATCGCCGCTCGCGTACGTGAGTGCCATCGTGCTGGCCTGGGCGGTGATCGGCCTCGCTGCCTTGAGGCCCGTCGGCGTCGGGCTGATGGTCGCAGCACTGGCCGTCCCGGCGCCCGCCAGCGCGAGCGCGGCTCCCACGAACACGGCCGACTTCTTGCGGCTGCGCACGGCGTCGATAAGTCGATCGGTGCCGAGCATGAATTCCTTTCCTGGCGCGTCCTCGCCGCCCGCCCCGCACGAGGCGGTCGGGGACGGCTTGCCAGGCCGTCGCTGGCAAGCGCATGCACGCCGGGGGAGCGTGCATCACGGGTTCAGGGCGGACCACGCCCGGACAGGCAGGTTGCCGGCCGGCGGGCGGTCACTGGCTCGGGAGCCAGGACCGTGCGCACGGCCCCGGTGCCCCGGAGAGGATCTGCACGTATAACGCCCGGCCGCGAAGGCGCGCATCCCGGTATGACCCTTGTCACTACCGCCGGGTAATGGGAATAACGCGGTGCTGGGCAGGCAGGCCGCAGGGCACCTTCCGGCAACACATCCTGACGGTTCGGCGGAGCGTTGCAGGCGGTTTGTACGCCGTTTTGTGCGAGGCAAGCTGTCAGGATGTTACGGGCACGCCATGGACATCGGGGCCGGCGCTCAGCCCGGTTGCTGCTCCGGCTGGCCGTCGGAGGCGGCCTGGCTCAGCTGGCCGGGTTCGCCGGGCTTGGGCTTGGAACCCTTCCGGCCGGCGCGCCGTGCCCGCCTGACCTTGACCCCGCCCATGAGGGCCACGGCCCTGACCGTCACGACCGGCCCGCCGGGCCGGCCCGGCCCCCGCGCGGCGTGGCTAACCCCGCCCATGATGCCGATCCCGCGGACATCGACGTAGGCTTCCTCGGGCGTGACGATCTCGATGCCGCCCATCAGCGCGAACGCCGTGATCGACGTCCGGCCGTTCGTGAACTGCGCCTCGCGAAGGTCGATCTTCCCGCCGCCCATGACCGCGATCGCGGTAAGGCCTCGCGCCACGGCCCAGGTGTCCCCGCGGTGGAAGCCACCCATGATCGAGATGGCGAACCTTGACGGACGAAGCATGGGCGGCCCGCTGGCCGCCGAGGGTGCGGGAGATTGCGGCGATAGGCCGGGCGCGGGCAGGTCACGGATGAGCGGCTCGAGTTCGGCGTAGGTCTTCGCGCTGTAGACCGCGGTGATCCGCTGCTCGAGCTCCTCCATGGTCACCCGGCCCTCGCCGGCGGCCTGGCGCAGCACGTCGGCGACCCGTTCCCTGTCCACATCCGATGCCCTGACATCACCGGCGCCGGGCAGCCCGCCTGAATCTGCCGGGAGGTTCGTCACATATCGAGCCTAGCCGCTGATCTTGCCAGGCGGCAGTCGTGCGCCGAGGCTCAATCGGCGGCCGCCGGGCCTGGCCCTCCGCCGGCGTTGCGGCTGCCGGCCAGGCCGGTGCGAGCCGAAGCGTGCGCGAGGACCCGGTCTGCGGGCCTGGACTGGTTACGGCGGATCCGGACCAGGCCAAAGAGCGCGGCGAGTCCGGCGATCGCGGTCGCTGTCCACGGGACGTAGTCGCCGAGTCGGTCGTAAAGAGTCCTGGCGGAGCTTGCGGGCAGCGCGAGCCGCACCAGCAGCACGCCCCGGTAGCCGGTGCCGGCCGACGCGAGCAACCTGCCCCTGTCGTCGAAGGCCACGGAGTCGCCGGTCAGGGCGGCCTGGGCGACCGGCCTGCCGGTTTCGGCCGCGCGCAGCGCGCCCAGGGCCGCGTGCTGGGCCGGCGCCCAGCTTGACTGGAACGTGGAGTCCGAGGTCTGGTAGAAGATCACCTGCGCGCCGTGGTCGGTATCGACCCTGGACATGTCAGGGAACGCGGACTCAAAGCAGATGAGCACGCCGAAGGTGAGCGGACGGCTGCGCGGGATGTTGGCACGGAGCACGTGCGCGCCGGTGCCGGCCGCCACATTCTGCGCCGCCGCTTTGCTGATCTTGCTGAGCCAGCCCAGTACGGAGCGGAACGGGATGTACTCGCCGAACGGGACCAGTCGCGTTTTTGTGTAGCTGCCGCCGGTGCCAGTGCCGGTGACGATCAGCGCCTGCTTGAAGTGCGCGCCTGCCCTGTTCTCGGCGTCCTGGCTGACCACGATCGCTGCACCGGCCGACCGGGAGTCCCGCTCTACCGACGCGAGCAGCGCCAGGTGGTCGCCGAGGTCGTAGCCGACGCTGCTCTCGCCCCAGACGATCAGGTCAGCGCGGCCAGCCACGCTTGCTGTCAGCCTTTCGTCTTGAGCCAGCCTGGCGGCCGCGGTTGGCTCGATGCCTGGCTGCACGAGCGCCACAGTGATGTGCCGGCTGATCGGCGGGGGCGCGGTCAGCGCGAAGGCCACTGGCCCGGCGAGGACCGCGACCAGTATCCCGGCGACGCCGACGGACCTGGCCGGCACCGATCTGGCGGTGATCGCGAGCAGCACGCCCGTGTTGGCGGCTACCAGCGCGAACGTGACGAGCCAGACACCGCCGAGCGCGGCGAGCGCGAGAATGGCGGGATGCTGCCACTGGCTGGCACCGAGCACGGCCCACGGTCCGCCGAGTCCCTGCCAGGACCTGACCCATTCGGTGACAAGCCACGAACTGGGCACGACGACGAGCGCCGCGGCGGCCCGCCGCGCCGATACCGGCGGCCGCGTGAAGGCCCAGACCGCGACGCCTACGGCGGTCCACAGGAAACCGAGGACGATGGCTAGCAGCAGCAGCCCCGGCCCGAGGTTGGGGGCCAGCCAGTACATGTTCGCCAGCAGATAGCCGGCGCCGAACCACCAGCCGCGCACCGCGGCCTCGCGCCGCGACGGCGCGGCCCGCATCAGGGCCAGGCCAGGAACAAGCCCGATCCAGCCGAGGATCTCCAGGTTGGCCGCGGGAAAGGCCAGCGCGGGAAGTGCCCCGGCCACCAGTGCGGCGTACCGCACCGGCTGCCCGAGCGCGCGGCGGAGTCCCACGTCCCTATTGTGCGGCCGCGGCGGGCTCCTGGCGATCGCGCCGGCGGCGCCGGACCGAGACCGCGATGACCCAGGCGAGCGTCGCGACCGTGGCCCAGGCGATCACGGCCTCGGGCCAGCCGCCAATCCGGTCGGCGATCGTCATCGAAGTGCGCAGCGGCACCCTGGCCTCGATCTCGGCCCGCCGCCACGTCTCGGTGGCGACCACCAGCGACCCGTTAGGCCTGATGATCGCGCTGACGCCGGTTGTGGAGGCGACGACGACCGACCGATTGAACTCCACTGCCCGGATCCTCGCCATGGCTAGCTGCTGGAGCGTCTCGCCCATCTGGCCGTCTATCTCGAAATCGGCGTCGTTGGTCTGCACGGCCAGCAGGTTCGCTCCCGCGTTGACCTCAGAGGCGACCAGCCCGTCGAAGCTGACCTCATAGCAGATCACGTCGCCGAGCCTGATCTTGCCGATCTTGAACACCACGGCCTTGTGACCTGGCGTGAAGTTCACCGGCTGCAGCGAAGACGGGAGGTTGGTGATGTGCTTCAGCAGGCCGCGGAACGGTATCACCTCGCCGAACGGCACGAGCCTGCGCTTGATGTAGTCGGCAACAGGGCCCTTGCCCGGCAGCCAGAGCTGGCCGGCGTTGCGGACCGGGTATTGCAGCACGGCACCGACGAGCACGGGCCGGTCTATGGCGGCGACCGCGCTGTAGATCACGCCGTAGATATAGGGGTCATACGCCGGATCCTCGTCGCTCGAGTTCTCCGGCCAGACCACCAGGTCGGGCGCGGGCAGCTTGCGAGCCCGGACTTCGGCGGCGAGCTGGTCCGTCGCGGCGGCGTGATTCTGCGTGACCTTGGTCGCCCGCCAGAGGTCGGGCAGGTTCGTGGCGTGGGGCACGTCGCCCTGGATGGCCGCGACCACCGCTGTCTGCTGCCCTGGGCTGGCACCGTCGACCGGCAGGAACCAGCCGCCCAGCGCCACCGCCACGGCCGCGATCAGGGCCGCGGCGGGCGCTACCCTGGGCCTCTCGGCGATCAGGTCGCGCAGGCGCGAACCTGGGCGCGGGGAGGGCACGCGGGACGGGCCGATGATCAGCCAGGCCAGGCACGTCCCGCACAGGGCGATCAGGAAGGAGAGGAACGGCGGCCCGCCGACCGCGACCCATTTGACAGTCGGAGCGGTCGCCTGGCTCATGACGAGCCTGCCCCAGGGGAAGCCGCCCCACGGCCATCGATCGCGTACCGCCTCGGCCATCACCCACCAACCCGCGACCGCCACCGGCCAGGCCCGCAACCGCAGCAGGAGACACTGGCCGATCGCCAGCGCCGCGAAGATCAGCGCTTCCCCGGTACACAGCGCGACCAAGACGTACCAGGCGAGATTGATCTCCCAGGAAAGCAGCGGGTAGAAGAAGAACAGACCGAACACGACGCCGATGGCCAGTGCCACTCGCAGCCGCTGCCCTCGCAAGGCGATCGCGAGCAGCGCCGGGCCGACGATCGCGAGGGGCCAGATGCCTGCGGGCGGGAAGGCCTCGGCCAGGGCGACCCCGCCGACCGCGGACAGGAGCAGCGCGAGCCACGCGTTCATCCGCAGCCTGGCGGCGGGTGCCTCGGCGACGGCCGTCGGCGCGGCCGGGCTGAAGGTGGTGAGCCGCACTGTTCCTCCGCGGGCGAGCTGTGGCGATTCCGCGCTCACTGCGAGCGTAACCGTGGAAGGCAGGCGTGCAGGTCGTGAGCAGGTTGCAGTTTAGTCATCCGTGAGATCGCAGCTATCTACCGTGATAACGTCGTCACGGTCTGTTTGGCAAGTAATGAGGAAGTGCCCACTTTCGCGGAGATGCGAGGCCGGACATGGTGAAGATCCGATATTCGGAGCTTCCGTCCGGCTTACATGTGAGGGCCATGAAGCACGGCCGGCACGCGATCATCTACCTGAAGCCGGGGCTGACTCCCGCGGAGCGGCATGCCGCCCTGATCAGGGTGCGCAGCGGCAGCCGGATGGGCCTCGGGCCACAATTACACGCGCTCGGCATGGCGGTGGCGATCGGTGCCGACTGGATCGGCACGACCACCAGGCACGGGGTCGCGGCCGTGCGCAGGCATCGCGTCCTGCTGATTCCGCCGCTGGTCCTCCTGGTGTCGGCGGCCATCGTCTTCGTCCTGATGTCGCTCGTCACGCTTACGCAGGCACCGTCGCGGGTCGCGGGCACAGATCCGGTCTCGGTGCCAGCCCGAGCCGGCTCGCATTGGCGCCAGGCAGCACTTCGGGCTCACGGGCGAGCCACCAGGCCGGCAGGCCGGGCAGCTCGCCCGGCGACGGCTACGGCCGACCTCCGCCGTGCACCGGGTCAACCCGTTCCCCTCCCGCCTCGACCGTCATCCCGCCAGGTCCGCGACCCCCAAGGCCAGTGGGCCGGGGGCGGGCACCGTCGCCCACCGCGTCCGCATCGCCGCGCCCCGAACCCACCACGTCCGCGTCCGCATCGTCAGGGACGCGCGTCCGGCTAGGAACCCCGGGATCTGCGTAGGCCTGCAGGCAGCTGGTCGCGCCGCTGCCGCAAGAGCGTTCAAGAAACTGTCGGCGGGCTCACCGATACTGGGGCCAGGACCAAGCAGAGGGGTGGGCTAGTGAGCCGCCGAGGATGGCTGTTGTTCGCGGCGATGAGCTTGATCTGGGGTATCCCTTACCTGCTGATCAAGGTGGCGGTCGGCGGCGTGGCACCGCCCGTCCTCGTGCTCGCCCGGGTGTCGATCGGCGCGGCGATCCTGCTGCCCCTGGCGGTGCGGCGGCGGGAGCTGGCCGTGTTGCGACCGCACTGGCGCTGGCTCGCGCTGTTCGCGCTCGTCGAGATCATCACGCCATGGCTGCTGCTCACCGAGGCGGAGACAAGGCTGCCGAGTTCGCTGAGCGGGCTGCTCGTGGCGGCCGTGCCCATCATCGTGGCGGTGCTGGCGCGGTTCACCGGCGGCAGGGACCGGATGTCCGCGATCCGGTGGGCCGGGCTGCTCGTCGGCCTCGGCGGGGTGGCGCTGCTGCTCGGTCCCGGTGCCCCGCGCGGCGCGACCGGGTCGGTCTTCGAGGTGCTCGGCGTGGCTGTCTGCTATGCGATCGGGCCGCTCGTCGCGAGCCGCAAGCTGAGCGAGTTGCCCTCGCTCGGGATCACGGCCGTCTGCCTTGCCTTCGCCGCCGTCGTCGACGCGCCGCTGGCCGCGCTTACCTGGCCGTCGTCCGTCCCCGCCGCGAAGGTCTTCTGGTCGATCGGCGGACTCGCTGTCGTCTGCACCGCGGTGGCGTTCATCGTCTTCTTCGCGCTGATCGCCGAGGCCGGTCCGGCCAGGGCCACCGTGATCACGTACGTGAATCCTGCGGTCGCTGTCGTGCTCGGGGCGCTGGTGCTGAACGAGCGGATCACCCCGATCATGCTGGGGGCCTTCGCGCTGATCTTGGGCGGTTCCGTCCTGGCGACGAGGGGCGGGCGCCCGGCCCCCGGCCACCGCATGATCGAGACGACCGGCGAGCTTACCGCGTCCGGCGATACGCACGCTGGCCAGCAGGTTCCGTCCGGGTGAACTAACCGCGGCCGCGTAGCCAGGCTGGTTATCGCAGCGCATCGCCGGGCCCGGTATCGCTAGACTCGCGCGGGTGATTGACCTCAAGGCTGCCCGCCAGGATCCCGACATCTTCCGGGCCGCGCTGGCCAGGCGCGGCGCGGCCGAGGACTTCGATGCGCTGCTGGGCGCGGACACCCGCTGGCGCTCGCTGACCGAGCGCGCGGAGGCCCTGCGCGCAGCGCAGCGGAGTTCCTCGAGGGGCAAGCCCACGCCGGAGCAGATCGAGCAGCTGCGGCAGCTGAAGGACGAACTCGACCAGGCCCAGGAGGAGCTGGCCAGTGCCGCGCGGCAGCGGGACGACTTGCTGGCCAGGATCCCGAACCTGCCCGACCCCAGCGCCCCGGACGGCATGGACGAGGAAGATGCGCAGCTCGTGCGGACCTGGGGCGAAAGGCCGGCGTTCGCGTTCGAGCCGAAGGACAGTACGGAGCTTGGCTCGCCCCGCGGCTGGATCGACATGGCGCGCGGGTCCCGGCTGTCTGGTTCCCGGTTCGCCTACCGGATCGGCGACGTTGCCCTGGCGGAGATGGCACTGTACCGCTTCGTGATCGACAAGCTCACCAGCCGCGGTTTCTTGCTGGTGCTGCCGCCGATCATGGTGGGGGAGCGCGCCATGTACGGAACCGGGTTCCTGCCGACCGAGGAGTCGAACCTGTACCACCTGGAGCGTGACGATCTCTACCTGACCGGTACATCAGAGGTAGCGCTGGCCGGCCTGCACACCGATGAGCGGCTTGAGGAGGACGATCTTCCCGCCAGGTACACGGCGTTCACCACCAATTTCCGCCGCGAGGCGGGAGCAGCGGGCAAGGACACCAGGGGCATGTTCCGCGTGCACCAGTTCGACAAGGTGGAGATGTACGTCTACTGCGTTCCCGAGCAGTCGGCCCAGATGCACGAGCAGCTGCTCGCCTACGAAGAGGAGATCGCGCAGGAACTCCGGTTGCCGTACCGGGTGATGAATATCGCCGTCGGCGACCTCGGAGCGCCCGCAGTCAAGAAGTACGACATCGAGGCGTGGTTCCCCGTCCAGCAGCGGTACCGGGAGATCACCTCCTGTTCCAACACCACCGACTACCAGGCCCGCCGGCTGAACATCAGGTTCCGCCGGGACGGCCGGCTCGAGTACGTGCACACGCTGAACGGCACCGGCGCGACCGCGCGTGCGCTGCTGTCGATCATGGAGAATTTCCAGGATCAGGACGGCACGGTCGCGATGCCCAAGGCTCTGCAGCAGTTCGGCGCGCCGGCGACGCTCGGCACGCCTCCGGCCAGCTAGGACGCAGTCGGCTACGGGGCCGCCGAGGGCTCCCCCTGCGGCGGCACGGAGGTGGCGGAGGTGCCGGCCGCGGCCAGCCTGGCCAGTAGCGCCGATCCGATCGGCACTCCGAGCCCGCTGCAGGCATCCCAGCCCGGCCCCGCAGCATAGGCGCCGTTGTTGCCGACGGTGATGTCGCGAAGCCCGGCTACCGGTGTTGCCGGCTCGATTCCGGCGTACAGCGCGGTCTGCATGAGCCCGAGCCGGGTTCCCAGCGCCTGCGTCAGGCAGGAAGCGAGCGCGGCCCAGAGTGGTGCCACCGCGCTCGTGCCGCCAATCACCGTCTGCTGCCCGTCGACGAGGACCTGGTACCCGGTATTCGGGTCGGCGTTGCCGGCCACGTCGGGCACGCCACGCCCAGTGCCGCCCGCCGGTGCGTCGGGGACGCCGGCGCTGGCTTGCCAGGCCGGCAGGGCGAACACCGCGCTCACGCCGCCGCCGGTCGCGCCGCCGGTCGCGCCGTCGTTCCAGACCGTCTCGGAGCTGATCGCGCCCGTAGTGGGATCGGCCTGCAGGCTCGTGCCGCCGCAGCCGAGTGCGTGCGGGCTCGACGCCGGAAAGTCGACGTGGGGCTGGCCGTCGCTGACGCCGTCGCTGCTGCCGTTGTCGCCGGCGGCGACGGTCACGGTCACGCCGAGCGCGACGCCGTCCGCGATCGCCTCATCCAGCGCGGTCATCGACTGGGCCGTCCATGAGCTCTCCGGCCCGCCCCAGCTGATGCTGACCGCGGCGGGCGTGGGCTGCGCCTGTACCGCGGTAGTGACCGCGTCGACGAATCCCTGGTCGGTATTGGGCGCGAAGTAGACGAGCTGGGCGGCGCCGGGCCCGACCGAGCCGACCATTTCGATGTCGAGCAGGACCTCGGCATCTGCACCCTGCGGATCCTGGTCAGGCACGTTCGTGGCTCCGTCGACGCCGACCGCGGTAACCGAGGGCGTGGCCAGGCCGAGCCCAGAGAAGTAGGTGTTGAGGTCGGACTGCGCGAAACCGCCGCCGAGTTCGATGATGCCGATCGTCTGCCCGGTGCCGTCCGCGCCCGCGGGGAACTGGTAGATGCTGGCGACCTCGGGCGGGGTATAAGAGATCTGCACGGCCTCGGGCGCGGCGAGGATGAAGTGCGGCACCGCCTGCGGCCGGCTGTCCAGGCCAAGGACGGCGATCAGGATGCCTTCCAGTTCGGCCGGGATCTGCAGGCTGCCGCTGCGATAGCGGTGGGTCACCAGCGATCGGCCAGGACCGCGGGTCGTGGCCAGGGTCAGCTCGGTTCCGAACGCGCGCGCCAGCGTGCCGGCCGGGCCGGCGAGCGTCATCCGGCGCGACCCCGGATCCGCGCCCGTGACCTCGATAGCCGGATCGAGGCCAGTCAGCACCCGGGCGACCAGGTCCTGGTCGGCACGGGCCGAGCCGTAAGCCTGGCGCAGCTCTTCGCGCGACAGCCGGACGGGGACGCCGGCGGCGGTCCTGGGGAGGTTCGCCGCCCGTCGCGTCACGAGGGTCAGCTCGATCTGCTCGGCCGGATCGACGGGACCGGCCAACTGCGCGTCATCCAGCGTCCCGCGATCGCTTCCGGCTAGCTGGACCAGTCCCGGTCCGGTCATGCCCGACCTCCCCTGTCGCCCAGCGTCGCGCCGGTCGCGCCTTCCTGCCGCTCGGCCTGCGGCTACGCTAGCGGGCGGACCCGAGCAGCGCGCCGCACTGCGGGCACTTCGTCGTAGGCTCCGACTCGGCCATGGCCCCGCATTCGCTGCAAACCAACCGCAGCCAGCACACAGCGTCACCCGGTACCTCGGGCGTCTCGGCCGGCCCGGCTGTCTGGTGGACCGCAGTCTCTTCTGGCGCGCCCGAGCTTGCCTGGTCCCGGCTAGTTCCCGGCATGTCGGCCACTCCCTGCTGTGCGAGAAACCGGGGTTTGGGTATCGGCACCGGCTGGAAACGCCGCCCTACCCGTGCGTGGGCGCAGCGATGTCCTCCGGGCGCAGCGTCCGGCGCCGGAAGGCCCAGCCCCGGATGCCCAGCCGGCCGATCTCCCGGTCAAGCGGTGACGGCGGGACGGCGAGCACCGGGCAGACGGCGTGGGCCAGGCAGTAGCGGCCGACGCTAGCGTGCAAAATCCGCCCGATCCTGGATCGCCGGCCCGCGCCGATGACCAGCAGGTCGCTTTCCTCGCAGGCGATCCTGACCAGGGCCTGGCCTGGCTCGCCCCGGACGACCTGCGGCTCGGTGAAGACGCCGGCAGGTAAGCCACCGAACGCCGACTCCATCGCATCGCGCAGTCGCATCCGGGCCGCCTCGGCCCAGGCCTGCCGCAGGACGGGCGACGGGTGGCTCCGGTCGGCTAGTTCACCACCGGGCGGCAGCCAGGCTAGGACGGGTATCAGCGGCGCGTCGTGCCCCCGAGCTACCTCGGCCGCATATCGCACGGCCGGGAGGCATTCCGATGATCCGCTCACGCCGACGATGACCCGGGAAGTCGCGGCCACGACAGCGCTCCCTTCACTTGCCAGGAGTTGCTACCTACAAGTAAACCTCCGCTCGGCCGGGTCCGCGTCACGGACCCTGGAGTCGGAGAACTATGCGCCTGCCTGCGCCTCTTGCCGCCTGGCGATCGTCAGCGCGGCGCTGCCGGTCAGCTCGGCGACGTGATCGTCAAGCTCACCCGGCCGCGGGAATATCCAGTCTTCTGGCGTACCTTCGCCGATCTCGTCGTAGATCGCCGCGCACGCCGGATCGAACCGCCGGCCGGCCGGAGGTTGCCAGGACTCGAACTTGCCGGTCACCACGGTCACGTCGGCATAGCCAGCCAGGTTGTGCCTGGCCGCCGCGGCAAGGTCGGCGCCCAGCTCCACGCAGGTGATCCGGTAGCCGCGGCTGGCCAGCGCCTGCGTGGCCTTTCCCGTGGCACACCCGATCTCCAGCAGGCCGCTGCGGGGCCGCAGGTTCGCGGTCTCGATCAGTTCGGTGAATAGCTCGTCCGGATAGTCAGGCCGGGCCCGGTGGTAGGTCTGCGTGAGCCCCGGCGCTTTCGCGCACGTCAGCCTGCCGCCGATACAATCACCGCCAATGAGCATCGCGCTGCGCCGCCGAGCCGGCACGAGCGACCGGCCTGCCTGGTGGCGGCGCAGGCGATGGCGCATCGCCTCGGTGATTGCCGTGCTGGTCGTGGCCTTCTGTGTCGCCACTGCGCTGCTCCTGGTGTGGCCCCAGCAGGGCATGCCGGCCCGAGTAGACGCGATCGTGATGCTGAACGGTCCCGGTGACCGCCTTGGCACCGCGCTCGAGCTCGGATGGGAACGCAGGGCGCCGGTGCTGGTCATCTCCCGCGGGTCCTCCTACTTCGGTCAGGGGAGCACGTGCGGGCCGCCTATGCCAGGTGTCAAGGTGATCTGCTTCGACCCGAATCCGGCGACAACGCAGGGGGAGGCCGAGTTCATCGGCCGGCTGGCCAGCCGCTATCACTGGCGGACGGTAGCGCTGGTCACGATCACCCCGCAGATCACGCCCGGCCGGATCTGGCTCGGCCGGTGCCTGCCGCCGGGCACGACCGTCTACGCGGTCGCGGCGCCGCTGCGCGCGCTGCAATGGCCGTCGCTCCTCTTCCATGAGTGGGGATCGATCATCAACGCCGAGGTGTTCCACCGCGGCTGCTAGCGCACCGGCATCAGCTCACACGTCGGCGGCATAGTGTTCCAGCCATGGCCAGACTTGAGGGCATTCGAGCGGTGATAACCGGAGCCGCGAGCGGTATCGGCGAGGCGACCGCCCGGCTGTTCGTGGCCGAGGGCGCCAGCGTCGTCATGGCTGATCTCGAGGACGAGCGCGGCCGCCGGGTCGCGGCCGAACTCGGCCGCCGATGCCGTTACGTGCACGCCGACGTCGCCGTGGAGGGTGCCGTCGACGCGGCGGCGGACCTGGCCGTAGCCGACTTCGGCGGGCTCGACTGCGTGTTCAACAACGCGGGGATCCCCGGCTCGGTCGGCCCGATCGGGGAGATCGACATCGCCTCCTTCGACCGGACGGTGGCCGTGCACCTGCGCGGCGTCTTCCTCGGCATCAGGGCGGCGGCCAGGGTAATGCGCCCGCAGGGACACGGCAGCATCATCAACACCTCGAGCGTTGCGGCCCTGGCGGCCGGATACGCCGGCCACGACTACAGCGCCTGCAAGGCGGCGATCCTGCAGCTGACCAGGACCGCGGCGAACGAACTCGGCGAAGACGGCATCCGGGTGAACGCGATCCTTCCCGGTGCCGTGTCCACCGCCATCTACGGTCGCGCGGCTGGCCTGGATGCCGAGGCGGCGCAGCGCACCGTCGGCTTCATGACGACGGCACTGAGCAACGCCGCGCCGATTCGCCGGGCGGGCACGCCCGCAGACATCGCCGAGGCTGCCCTGTGGCTCGCCAGCGCCGGCTCGGCCTACGTCAACGGGCAGGCGATCGTCGTCGATGGCGGCCTGACGACTGGACCACTCTTGCGTAACCGGCAGGTGAGCAGGCAAGGACTCCGGGAGATGCTGATCCAGGCCGCCCGGCAAGACGGCGAGGACTCCGCGACGCCAGGTCCGGCCGGGACCTGACCGGTTGAGTCAGGTCAGCTCGCGGGCGGGCGGCTGGCGCTGGCCGGCCGTGCTAGCCCGGGGGACGACCCCCGTAGCCCCGGCCTGCAGCCGGGCGCCCCACCGCTGCTCGATGCGGCCGTAGCGCCAGACGAGCACGGCTCCGGCCCAGGTCAGGATGAACAGGCCGACGATCGCGAATCCCGCCGTGTTGATGTTGAAGTTGTACATGAACCCCCAGAACCCGTGATGCTGGGAGACGCCCTTGATCTCGTACGGGATCAGGCTGAGCGTCTCGATGCCGCCGATGAGGAAGCAGATGGCAACCGACAGGCCGGTAATCGCGAGGTTGTAATACACCTTGCGGACGGGGTTGAAGAACGCCCATCCGTAGGCCAGGTTCATGAAGATCCCGTCGGACGTGTCCATCAGGCTCATTCCGGCCGTGAACAGGATCGGCAGGCAGATGATCGAGTACCAGGGCAGGTGCTGGGCGGCGAGGAACGCGGTCGTGCCGAGCAGCAGGACTTCCGTAGCGGTATCGAAGCCCATGCCGAACACAACCCCGACCGGGTACATCTTCCATTCCTTGTCGATGGCCCTCATCCACCGGCCGAAGAAGCGGTAGAAGAACCCGCGGTTTTCCAGTTGCCGCTCGAGTTCGGCCTCGTCGTAGTCCCCGCGCCGCATGGAACGGAAGACCTTGATGATCCCGGCCAGGATTACCAGGTTCATCGCGCCGATCAGGAACAGGAACGTCGCCGATACCGCCGTGCCGAACAGCCCGCCGAACCGCTCGAGCCCTGACCCGTTGTCGGACACGGCCGCGAACACGGTCTTCTCGGCGATGATGATGCCTATGCCCATGGCCACGACGATCGAGGAGTGGCCGAGCGAGAAGAAGTAGCCGAAACCGAACGGCCGCGGCTTGCCGGTTCCCTGGCGCTCGCCCATGACCTTGCGGGTCGTGTTGTCGATGGCCGAGATGTGATCGGCGTCAAAGGCATGCCGCAGGCCGAGGGTATAGGCCAGGACGCTGACGCCGATGCCGAGCCCTTTGTAGTGGGCCGGAACCACGAACGCGATGAAAACGAAAAACCCGAGCGCGTGCAGGGCCAGAATCGACGCGTACATGAGCGAGACCCGGCGCCGCTCCTGCAATGTCATGGCGCTGAAGGATTCGCGGATCATCGTCGCCAGCTTCGGCTTGGATGGCGCCGTCAGCCCAGGCAAGTGGTCAGACTCCCCTCTAGTCGCCTCAACTCGCAGCCGACAGCAGCCCTCGCGATGCCGGAACCGCCATGGCCTGCGGGAACTCGTCGGCACGGGCTCGTCTCAGCTCGCACGGTAACCGAGATGCATATAAGTTGCAACTACTTACTAGACGCACTAGCAACTAAGTCCTTGAACCAGCTGGTCCTGCGCCGGCTGGCCGAGCAGGGCTTATCGTGGCCCGAAACGGTATCTGCGCTGGTTTTCTGGCGGCGCCGTGGTGTCCTGACCTCCGGTCGGGCGGTTGCGCAGCGGAAGGTGTGGCATGAACGAGATCGAGTCGGCTGAGCCCGTGACCGTCGGGGCGCGGCCCTTGCGCCCGGCCGAGGTGGTGGCGGTCGCCAGGGGCGGGGCGCGGGTCCGGCTGGCGCCAGAAGCGATTGACCGGGTCCGTCACGGACGGAAGATCATCGAGGCGCTGGCCGGCGATCCCCAGCCGCACTACGGGGTGTCAACCGGATTCGGCGCGCTGGCCACCCGCCACATTCCGCTCGCCTTGCGCGCCCAGCTGCAGGTTAGCCTCATCCGCAGCCACGCGGCCGGCTCCGGTCCTGAGGTCGAGAAGGAGGTGACCAGGGCGCTCATGCTGCTCCGGCTCGCGACCCTCGCGACCGGCCATACCGGCGCGCGGGAACAGACGGTCAGTGCTTACGCCGCTCTGCTGAATTCGGGCATCACGCCCGTCGTCCCCGAGTACGGCAGCCTCGGCTGCTCGGGAGACCTGGCTCCGCTGGCCCACTGCGCCCTGGCCCTCATGGGCGAGGGCGTTGTCCGTGACGCCTCCGGTCAGGAGATGCCTACCGCGCAGGCGCTGGCGGGCGCGGGCCTGGAGCCGGTCGTGCTGCGGGAGAAGGAGGGCCTTGCCCTTATCAACGGCACCGACGGCATGCTCGGCATGCTGCTGCTGGCCATCACCGACCTCCGGCACCTGCTCAAGGTGGCCGACATCACCGCGGCGATGAGCGTCGAGGCTCAGCTTGGCACGGATGCCGCCTTCGCCGCTGACCTGATGGAACTGCGCCCGCATCCAGGGCAGGCCAAGGCCGGCGCTAACATCACGAGGCTGGTATCGGGAAGCGCAATCATGGCGAGTCACCGCGGGCCGGAGTGCACCCGGGTGCAGGACGCCTACTCGCTGCGGTGCGCGCCGCAGGTAGCAGGGGCCGCGCGGGATACCGTCGACCACGCCGAGCTGGTTGCCAGCCGTGAGCTGGCCTCCGCCATCGACAATCCCGTCATTACCGATGACGGCCGGGTGGAGTCCAACGGGAACTTCCATGGCGCCCCGCTCGGGTACGTCCTGGACTTCCTGGCCATAGTCGCCGCCGATGTGGCGAGCATCTCCGAGCGCCGCACGGACCGGTTCCTGGACGTGGCGCGCAGCCACGGACTGAGCGCGTTCCTGGCAGGCGATCCCGGCGTCGATTCTGGTCATATGATCGCTCAGTACACCCAGGCCGCGATCGTGTCTGAGCTCAAGCGGCTGGCGGTCCCCGCGAGTGTCGATTCGATTCCGAGTTCCGCGATGCAAGAGGATCACGTATCGATGGGCTGGTCCGCGGCGCGCAAGCTGCGCCGGTCGATCGACGGGCTCACCAGGGTGCTGGCGATCGAACTGCTGACCGCCGCGCGGGGCCTGGAGCAGCGGGCGCCGCTCAGTCCGGCCGCGGCGACGGGCGCCGTGGTCTCGGCGCTGCGCGAGACCGTGGCCGGGTCCGGCCCTGACCGATTCCTCGCGCCTGAGATAGACGCCGCGGTCCGGTTTGTCCGTGCCGGGAGCGCGGTGCGGGCGGCCGAGTCGGTAACGGGCCCGCTGGCCTGACTCGGGCCAGCGGCATTGCCCCGGCCCGCCGGGGGTCGGGCGTCAGGCCTTTGGCCAGTTTCCATCACAGACTCGATGACATCGGTCATGCAGGTCTTGCTACTCTCGCCCGGTGGTAAGACCTACGCAGGCTGCGAAGCCAGCATCGCGTGCCCGCCAGGCTGGAGCCGGCATCCGGTCCTCGAACTTCGACGCCTGGGTTCCTCTGCTGTTCCTGGCCTCGGGCGCCGCCGGGCTGATCTATCAGGTCGTCTGGACCCAGGACCTGGTGCTGATCTTCGGGGACACGACCCTGGCCATCGTCACCACGGTGACCGCGTTCCTGGCCGGCCTGGGTATCGGCTCGCTGTTGGGAGCGGCGGTCGCGGCGCGGCTACGCCGGGCGCTCGCGGTCTACGGGCTGCTGGAGATTACGGTCGGCTGCCTGGCGCTGCTGATGCCGGTGGCATTCAACGTCATCGCGACGCTGTTCCGCAGCGCGTACCTGTCGCTGCCGCCGACTGAGGTGGCCCTGATCCGGTTCGGGCTGGCCTTCGTGGCGCTCGCGCCGGCGACGATGCTGATGGGGATGTCGCTGCCGGTGCTGACGCGGCACCTGGTGCGGGAGAACCCGGAGGTGGGCGAGCGGATCGCCCGGCTCTACGGGCTGAACACGCTCGGCGCGGTCGCGGGCTCGGTGGCCAGCGGCTACCTGCTGATCGAGTTGATCGGGCTGCGCGAGACGACGCTGGTGGCGGTCGCGCTTAACCTGGCCGCCGGCGGCAGCGCCGTAACCATGTCCAGGGCGTTCGCGCCAGCGGACGTGGACGGCCGGCAGCCCCTGCGGCAGCGGCGGCTGCCGCTGCAGCCGAGGCAGCGGCTTCTGCTCGGCGTCACGTTCGTCTCCGGCCTGGTCAGCCTCGCCCTCGAAGTGCTGTGGACCAGGATGATGCTGCAGGGCACGGGGTCGTCCATCTACGACTTCATCGCCGTCGTGGCGGTCTTCCTGACCGGCATCGCCGGCGGCAGCCTGGTGTACGAACGGCAGAAGCACCGCATGCCGCAGCTAGCCACGCTCGGCGCGCTGATGGCCACCGCGGCCGGCCTGGCGCTGGTTCCGATGATCGTCAGCAACGTCTTCGGCCCGACCTGGCTGCCGCTCGCGGTGGTACTCATCCTCCCGGTGACGGCGATCTTCGGATATACGTTCCCGCTCACGGTCCGGCTGTTCGTCGATCGCGCTGACCAGGCCAGCCGCGGTGTCGGACTGGCGTACGCGGCCAATACGGCCGGCTGCGTCGCGGGCACGGTGCTGGCCGGATTCGTGCTGATCCCGACGCTCGGCACCAGCACGGCAATTTGCGCGGTCAGCCTGCTGCTGGCGGCGCTCGGCGCCGCGCTGGCAACCCGGTATGCGCCCAGGCGAGAGTTGCTGCGCCCGGTGATCGGGCTGCTGGCGGCGGGCACGCTGCTGGTGGTGCTCTTCGTTCCGGCCGCGAAGCTCACCTTCGTCCAGCGGGAGGTCGCCGCGACCGGCGAACCGACTGCCCACTATGAAGACAGCGTGGCCTCGGTCGACGTCGTGGGCGGCCCGGCCAGGTCCCGCCAGCTGCTCATCAACGGCGTGGGCATCACGAAGCTCACCATCGACACCAAGGTCCTCGCGTACGTGCCGAAGGTCGCCAGGCCGGACGCCAGGACGATGCTCAACATCTGCTTCGGCATGGGCTCGACGTACCGCTCGTCGATCATCCTCGGCATGCGGACGACAGCGGTCGAACTGGACCCGACCGTGCCCTCGGTCATGTCATGGTTCTACCCGGATGCCGGCAAGTACCTGCATAGCCCGCTCGGCCGCGTCATCATCAGCGATGGCCGCAACTACGTCAGGCTGTCCGACCAGCGCTACAACCTGATCACCGTCGACCTGCCCCCGCCGATCTGGAGCGCGGGCGCCGCCGTGCTGCTGACCAGCGAGTTCTACCAGGAGGCCAGCCAGCGGCTGACGCCTGGAGGCGTGCTGGCCGCGTTCATACCGAAGGAGCATGCGCCACTGGAAAGGCTGCTACTCAGGACCTTCCGTTCGGCTTTCCGCTACGTGTCGGTCGTCTGGGCCCCGCGGCCCTTCGGCACCTACGCGATGGGCTCGCAGGCGCCGATCAGCTTTACCCCGGCGGCGATCGCGCACGTCTTCGGAAGCAAAGCGGCCAGGGCTGACCTTCGCGGCGCGCCGGACTTCCGCCCGCAATCCACCGCGAAGTGGGTCTCGATCATCCGCAGCAGCGTGTGGCTGACCAACAACCAGGTCAACGCATACACCGGCACCGGCCCGCTGGTCACCGACGACCATCCGCTAACGGAGTACTTCCTGCTCAACGGCGCCAGCGACGGCAAGGAAGAAACGGCCGCGCTGAGGCTCTCGCTCGTTGTCGCCGGACTCCTCGCCTTGCTGATCATCGCCGCCGCCGCCGATTCGGTGTCGCGCCGACGGCGGCCGGCTATATAACCGGCGGTCGGCCGGCTCGCGTCATCCGCCAGACGGTCCGCATCGAGATCGGCCGGCGCTGGCCTGGGTCGTCTCGCCAGCCCTCGGCGAATCCGCGCGACCACGCCTTCAGGGCGCCCGGCTTGCGGCCCTCGCGGATGACAGTCAGTGCCGTCCAGTCGGCCAGGTACGCGAGCGCGAGTGGCCACGGCAGGTTCCGCCTGGCCAGGAGCACTCGATTGCGGCCGTCGTAGCGGTACCAAATGTCGTGGCGCGCGTTCGATACCGGCGGGTGGCACATCCGAGCATCGGCGTCATACTCGAGCGTGTACCCGCGCTCGATCAGCTGCCAGGCCAGATCGGTCTCCTCGTGCGCGAAGAAGAAGCCGGCTGGCAGCCCGCCCGCCTCCAGGTAGGCCGACCGCCTGGCGGCGAACCCGGCGCCGACGAACGTGGTCACCGCCGACGAGCGGCCGGGGTCGCCGGCCCGCAGCCGCGGCACGTGATGCCGCACGCCCGTCCCGCCGGCCGGGTCGACGATGTGAAAGGCCAGCACGGCCAGGCGCGGATCGGCGGCAAATCGCTCGGCCACGTGGTCGGCAAGGCCGGGATCGGTGAACCAGCCGTCGTCGTCCAGGAACATGACGACGTCGCCCGTGGCGGCCTGCACGCCGGCGTTGCGGCCGCCCGCGACCCCGAGGTTTTCCGGCAGGCGCACGACTGTCACGTCGGAGGGGACTGGTGGGGGATCGACTCCGTTCCCCACCAAAACAAGCTGCAGACCCTGCTCGCGCATGGCCTGCGTGCTCGCTATCGCGCGCTCAAGCTCAGCGGGCCTGGTGCCCATGGTGATGATGACGCACGACAGTTTCACGACAGTGCTCACGAGGACAGGCGCCGGGACGCAACGATCGCGGCCAGGTGCGCGACAACCATCACGGCCGCCACCACCAGGCATGCCAGCAGGACGATCCGGGTGGCCAGCAGTCCGCCCCTGATCGCGTCCACGATCGCGGCGATCAGCACGAGCACCGACAACTCGATGGCCTGGATGATCCTGTGCACCTTCAGGATGCTGGCAGCGCGGCGGGCGCGGGCCAGGCCGGCGCTGCGGGGCTGCAGCGCCGCGTCGTCGTGCGCCGTCAGTCCGGCCGCCGCCCTGGCCACCACCACGTTGTCGGTCTCCGCCTTCACCAGCATGGCCAGCAGCGCGGCGGCCAGTCCCGCGGTGACGTACTTGCCTGATGTGGTCAGCTGGCCCTGCGCGCGGACGCCGAGCCCGACGATCAGCGCGGCATCACAGAGGTAGTGGCCGATGCGATCGAGGTAGACGCCGCCGACCGAGGTCCGCTTGGTCAGCCGGGCCAGCTCACCGTCGGCACAGTCGAACAGCAGCCCGGCCTGCACGAGGACGGCCGCGATGATGGCGGTGGCCAGTCCGCCGAACGCGAGGACCACGCCGGCCGCCACCCCGCTGACTATGAACGCGGCCGTGACCGCGTTCGGTGACCAGCCGAGCCGGGCGAAGACCCAGGTCGCCCTGGGGGACAGCTTGCGCATGTAGAGGCGGCCGAACAGGTGCTCATCGTTCACCCGCTCGACCACCCAGCGCGGCTGGCCCTGCTCCTTCACCTCGCCCAACGTTGGCCGGGGCATGCTCCTCCGCTCGGTCGACCGTTTGCCTGGGGAACATGGTAGGGCCCGGCCGGGGTCGTCCTGGCCCGGCAGCCGACCTCAGCACCGGGGCTGCTCTACTTGGGGCAGCGCAGATGCGTCAGGCGTAGCTGTGCACCTGATCCGGGTAGCTGCCATCCGCGACCTCGCCGACGTACCGGCTCGCCGCCGCCAGCAGCTCTCCGTGCAGGTCCGCGTATTGCTTGACGAAGCGTGGAAGCCGGCCCGACGTAAGCCCGGCCATATCCTGCCAGACCAGGATCTGGGCGTCGCAGAGCGGGCCGGCGCCGATCCCGACAGTCGGGATGCGCAGCGCGCCCGAGACCCGGCCGCCCAGTTCGGCCGGAACCGACTCAAGGACGACCGCGAACGCGCCAGCCTGCTCGAGCGCGCGGGCATCGGCAAGCAGTTCCTCGCCGGCATCGCCCCGGCCCTGGACGCGGCGCATCCCGCCGAGGACGTTCACGCTCTGCGGAGTCAGGCCGAGGTGGCCCATCACGGGGATGCCCGCGGCTGTCAGCGTCCGGACCTGGGGCAGCACGCGGCGGCCGCCCTCCAGCTTGACGGCCTGTGCGCCGCCTTCCTTCAGGTGCCGCACTGCGTTTGCGAATGCGACCTCCGGCCCGGCCTGGTAGGCGCCGAACGGCAGGTCGGCCACGACCAGCGCCGTGCGGGTGCCAGCGACGACGGCCCGGACCATCGTGATGAGCTGGTCCATCGTTACCGGCAGGGTGCTGTCGTGGCCGAGCACCAGTTCGGCGCTGGTGTCCCCGACCAGCAGGGCGCGGACTCCGGCCTGCTCGAAGATTCCCGCCGTGAGGACGTCGTAGCTGGTGAGCATCGACCATCGCTCACCCCGGTCAGTCGCTGCCTGCAGGTCGCTGATCGTAATGCGCCGGTTCTGCGGCCACGCTCCCGCTGTGTACATGGGCTTGCCTTCCTGGTCGCCACCACGGTGGTTGACGCCAGGTCGATCCTGCCGCACGGCCGGGTGCGATGGCCACACCAGTTCTGCCGGGCGGCAACCTGGCTGCGCGGTTGTCCGGCCCGGCGGCTGGGATCAGCGGGCGGCTGGGGTCAGCGCCCGGCCGCCGGCCTGCCTGAGCGGCCGGGGTCAGCGGGCGGCCGGGGTCGGCCTGACGGCC
>JASHOL010000278.1 GCA_030041135.1 Streptosporangiaceae bacterium
GGGCCCAGCTGGTCGGCCGGGGCCGCGCTCGCCTGGTATCCAGCCTGGTATCCAGCCGGGGCGGCTGCTTGCCGGGGCTGACGTTTGCTGCCAGGGCCTCCGCTTGCTGTAGAGGTGGGCGAGTGATGTGATCAGGTCCCGTGACCGACGCCACAACGCGGGCCGCGATCGAGACCGTGATCCGGCTGGAGTCGGCCCGCCTCATCGCCGGGCTGGCCCGCTACACCGGTGACATCGGGCTGGCCGAGGACCTGGCCCAGGACGCCGTGGTTGCCGCGCTTGAGCAGTGGCCCGATGAAGGGGTGCCGCGCAACGCCGGCGCCTGGCTAATGACGGTGGCCAAGCGCCGCGCGGTCGACACGTTCAGGCGCAACCGCGAACAAGCCAAGCGCTACGCCCAGATCGGCCGGGCGCTGGAGGCCGAGGGCGCCAGCGTGACGCCCGACTTCGACCGGGCGTTCTCCGACCCTATCGACGATGACCTGCTCCGGCTGATCTTCACCGCCTGCCACCCGGTACTGAGCGTGCAGGCGCGGGTCGCGCTGACGCTCCGCATGCTCGGCGGCCTGACCACGGCCGAGATCGCCCGCGCGTACCTGGTGACCGAGCCGACGATCGCGCAGCGCATCGTCCGGGCCAAGAAGACTCTGGCCGCGGCGCACGTGCCTTTCGAGGTCCCGGCCAGCGACGAGCGCCCGGCCAGGCTTGCTTCGGTGCTCGAGGTCATCTACCTGATCTTCAACGAGGGCTATTCGGCGACCGTCGGCGACGACTGGATGCGCCCGGCTCTGTGCCTGGAGGCGGTCAGGCTCGGCCGGGTGCTGGCCCAGCTCGCGCCGGACGAGCCCGAGGTGCACGGCCTCGTGGCGCTGCTGGAAATCCAGGCGTCCAGGCTCGCGGCGCGCACCGGGCCGTCAGGCGACCCGGTGCTGCTGCTCGACCAGGACCGGGCTCGCTGGGACCGGCTGCTGATCCGTCGCGGGCAGGAGGCGCTCGAAAAGGCGGTAGCGCTAGGCGGGGAACGAGGTGCGTACGCCCTGCAGGCGGCCATAGCGGTCTGCCACGCCCGGGCTTTCCGCCCGGAGGACACCGACTGGATGGCCATCGTCGGGCTGTACGGCCTCCTGGCCGAGGTCATGCCGTCGCCCGTCGTCGAGCTGAACCGCGCGGTTGCCGTGTCGATGGCATACGGTCCGCAAGCAGGGCTCGACCTGGTCGACCAGCTGGCCGGGGAGCCGGCCCTGGCGAATTACCACCTGCTGCCGAGCGTGCGCGGCGACCTGCTGACGAAGCTCGGCCGAGGCGAGGAGGCCAGGACCGAGTTCAAGCGCGCTGCGGCACTCACGCGCAACGAGCGGGAACGGCGGCTGTCCGCCGGCCGCGCCAGCTCGGTCGGAGCTGAAGATGCCCCGGCATGATGTAGTGATACTCGGCTATTGGGCGCGCAGCACTACATGATCACGGAGGGGCCCGCATGACCGAGTCCTTCGCCGACCGGTTCGCCGTGGTCCGGCAGGAATACGGGCCGCTGGTCTGGGGTCTCGATCCCTCGGCGGCGCTGCTCAAGGACTGGGGCCTCGCCGACACCCCCGACGGGCTCGACCGGTTCGCCGACATCATGCTGGCGGCTGCGCCGGGCACGGTCGGGCTGATCAAGCCGCAGTCGGCGTTCTTTGAGCGGCACGGGTGGCGGGGCGTCCGCACCCTCCAGCGGCTCATCGCGGATGCACGCGACGCCGGTCTGCTGGTCATCCTCGACATCAAGCGCGGCGACGTCGGGTCGACCAACGACGCCTACGCCGAGGCCTACCTCGGGAAGGGCGCACCGCTGGCGGCGGACGCCATCACCGTGCATCCCTATCTCGGCCTCGCGGCGATGGGCGCGTTCGTGTCGCGTGCGGCCGAGTCGGGCAGCTGCCTCCTCGTGGTGACGCGGTCGTCCAACCGGGAAGGCCGCACGATCCAGGCCGCGGTGGTGGCCGGCCAGGCCCGCAGCGTCGAGCAGGAGGTGCTGGCGGAGATCGGCCGCATCAACCTCGGGCTGGCGCCTGACGGCATCGGGCCGGTCGGCGCGGTCGTCGGTCCCACCCACATGGAGCCCGAGCTCGACCTCGCGGCGGCCCGGTGCCTGTTCCTCGCGCCGGGAGTCGGAGTCCAGGGCGCGACCGCGGCCGACGTGGCAAGGGTGTTCGCCGCGTGCGCGGACCGGGTGATGCCGAGCGCATCCCGGTCGCTGCTGTCGGCCGGGCCGGACGTGAGGCGGCTGCGGGAGGGCGCTGCGGCCCTGGCGGCTGAATTCCGCACGGTGCTGGCCAGCTGACACTGCGGCGCGTGCCGGCCGCTGGTGTGACTCGGCCGGCCGCCAGTGACCTGACGGCCGGCCGCGATGCGGAAAACACCTCGTTCCCCGCAAGAACCGGTTGCCGCGGAGACGGTCAGGTGCTGTAGCCAGGGATCCCGGTGCCGGCAACGGTCGTGAACACGCCCAGGTAGGAGAACTCGCGCTTCGCGCAGGCCGGGAATGAGAACGGGAACTCCATCGACGAGTAGTCATTGGGCGCGTAGACCCGCAGGCCGTAGGCGATGGTCGGGTGGCACTGGGACGGCAGCATGTCGCCCGCGTAGTCGATGGACAAGATGGCGTGGGCCGTGCCGCCAGGGGCCAAGGTAATGAGTTTGCTGTTGCCGCCAGCCCGGATCGCGGCGTCGCCGATCTGCCTGCCACTTGCGGTCACTGCGGAAACGCCGGCGTAGCCATATAGCGTGCAGGTGCTATTTGAAATGTTAGAGATCTCAAGGTCGTAGAGGTTGGCCGCATTCGTGATCCCGGTCCGCGGTATGCCAATCCACGCGACGAGTTGGGATCGCAGGCAGCGCCCGGTGCGCCCCGCAGCAGCCGTGGTATTCGCCGCCGACCGGCTCGGTGCGGCGGCCGAACCAGAAGACGCAAGCGCGATGGCCGGCAGGAGGATCGCGGCGCTAACGGCGGCGGCAACGGCAACGGTGTGCCTCAATGCAAACTTCATGGAAGGCTCCTTCTGTCTCAGTAGGGGACACACGCCTGCTGAGACGACAGTCATCCCGGAGCGGTTGGAAGATTTCTCTGGCCTTGAGGGCGAGCACACTTTGGAGCGTTTCATGATCTTTATCACCGCCAAGTTCCGCGTGCTGCCCGAGCACGCCGACCGGTGGCCGGAGATCGTCGGGCCGTTCACGCAGGCAACCCGCGACGAGCCGGGCTGCCTGTGGTTTGAGTGGTCAAGGAGCATCGACGATCCGGACGAGTACGTGCTGGTCGAGGCGTTCAGGGACGGAGACGCGGGGTCGGCGCACGTGCACTCCGCTCACTTCAGGCAGGCGCAGCAGACGCTGCCTGCACACCTGGCCGAGACGCCGCGGATCGTGAACATGACGATCCCGCAGGACGACTGGTCCAGGCTGGGCGAGATGGCGGTGCCAGGGCACGGCTGACGGACGACAAACTTCGCGCGCCTCGGCAGGCAACTGAGCGGCTCGGGCGGCGTCTCTTGGACGTGGAAGCCAACTTTCCCAGTCTGGCCGCGCATCGCGCCGCGGAAGGCGCGGCGGGCACGGACCGCATGCCGGCGGCGGACCGCATGCCGGCGGCGGACCGCATGCCGGGCGCGGACCGCAGGCCGGCCGCTGAGGGTCCGGTGGCCCCGGATAGCCCCGTCGTCGCAGCAGATGTCGTCACGGCGCTGTACCGGGTTCACGCGGTTGGCATGATCCGCCTGGCGGTGGTCATGCTGGGCGACCGGGCCGCGGCGGAGGACGTCGTCCAGGACGCTTTCTGCGCGCTCTACCGCCGCTTCGGATCGCTTGACCAGCCCGACCGGGCGCTGCAGTACGTGCGGTCGAGCGTGCTGAACGGCTGCCGGTCCGAGCTTCGCTCGCGTACGCGCAAGCCCCGGCGGGTCGCCTCGGCGCTGTCTCCGGACGCGGCCTCAGCCGAGCACGATGCCCTCGTCGGCGAGGAGCACCGCCAGGTGCTCAAGGCACTTCGGCGCCTGCCCGCCCGGCAGCGCGAGGCGCTGGTGCTGCGTTTCTTCCTTGACCTGCCTGAGCCGCAGATCGCGGAGTCCATGGGCGTCAGCCGGGGCACGGTCAAGTCCACAACGTCACGGGCGCTGGCTGCGCTCGCTCGTCTCCTGGGGGAAGACTCGTGAACACGCTCGAGGACAGGATCCGGGCGGCGACGCACGCTGCGGCTGACCTGGTCGCCGACAACTCCGCCCCGCCGCTGCACCTCTCGCGCGCAGCCGGCCGGACCAGCCGGTCCTGGCGGTGGCTTCACCGAGGCGGCCGCCTGGGCAAACCGCTCGTGCCGCTCGCGGCGGCGGCCGCGGTTCTGCTTGTCGCGGTCTCTGCCGTTGCGATTCCCCGCATCTTGGGCGGCCCCACCCCGACGTCCGACCGCGGCCTGGGTGCCGCGCCGCCTAGATACCTGGTGACCATCCATGTCGATTCCGACAACCAGCCCGATAGGAGCGCGGTCGCGATCATGCTTGCGCCTGAGTCAGGAAAGACGCTTCGGAGCTGGGCTGGACGGAGCGGGGGCTTCTTCTGGGCACTCGATGTCAGGAACGCCGTCAGTGGTGCGCTCACGGCCCAGGTCGAGGTCCCGCCTAGCTATAACTGGGGCGCGGTGGCCGCCCAGGGCCCGCGAACCTTCATCGCTAGTGAGACACAGATCAATATGGGCCCGCAGACGAGCTACTTCTACCGCCTCGTCATCAGCGGTGATGGCACTGTAACCAGCCTGAGGCGCGTGGGCCCTGGCGTGAACGGCGAAGTGGAGGCCGCGTCGGTCACTCCGGACGGCCGGTACGTCGGATACCTGACCGCCATCACCTATGGGCCGGCCGGGCAGGACGCTCGCCAAGAGGTGGTTCTCGCGAGCCTCCGCACGGGCGAGGTCATCGCGTCCTGGCCGGTTCCTGTCATTGACACTGTCGCCAGCCTGTCCCTTGACGCCGACGGCAACGCGCTGGCGGTCGGCGCGTACTACTACCGCTACGACTACCGCGACTTTCCCGGTGCGATCAATGTTGTCAAGCACGACCTGACGCAGTGGACGTCGGTGCTGCGACCCGCTACCTCCGGCACTTCCATCAACAAGGTGCCCGAGCTGCTGCCGCAGGCTTCCACGCTGGCGCTCAGCCCGGGCGGCGGCACGCTGTATGAGCTCCTGCAGGCCGGCCGCGTGAGTAGCCGGCCGCAGCTGGACCGGAATCTGGTGACGTTCTACCTGGCTGCCCTCAACGCCCGTACCGGCACGGTCGTGTCCGTGCTGCACGTGTGGCGGGCCGTCTGTGCCGTCTTCCAGCCCCAGCTTGCCTTGGACCCGTCCGGGTCTTACCTGCTGATCGCCGACGGCGCCAGCCTGGCCAGGGTCAGCGCCCGGACCGGCCAGTACACGGCGCTGCCCGGCAGTGTCCCCGAGATCCTCGCGAACCTAGGCGGCAAGTACCCGGTCGGCCAGAGTGATGACATCGACCCCCTGGCATGGTGACTCCCCTCCTGGTCCCGGTCGATCTGTCGCTCCGCGGTGCCCAACCCGACTCAGGCATCCCGGAACGTGAACAGCCGTCCGCCTGGCAGACCGGCAGAGGGCGCAGGCCTGCCAGGGCCGCGTGGAGCGACCGGGCTCGTGTCCCGCCGGCGGCCCACGCCGACCCCCGTCAGCGTCTGCGTCGCTGCCGCCTCGAACGCGATCTCGCCGAACCCGGCGTCCGCGAACCAGGACCGGACCGCCGGGGTCAGGTCAGGCTCGCGACGGTGCCGCGTCCAGATCACCGTGCCCGACGCCGCGCACATGGCGGCCGCCGCCATCGCGGTGCGGTGGATGTCGGAGTCGCTGACGTTGCCGAAGATCCCGCACAGCAACAGGACGTCAGCGGGCAGCGCGTCGGCGAAGGTGGCGACCAGGCCCGCGTCGGCCTCGCGGACCTCGACCGCCCCGGCCAGCCCGGCGTCGGCCACGCGCCGCCTGGCGTCGGCGACGTTACGCGGGTCGGCCTCGACCAGGACCGCGGTGACGTCATCGCGCCGCGCGTGACCGGGCAGCACGCCGAGCACGTCGCGACCCTGGCCGGCGCACAGGCTCAGCAGGCGGATCGGACCGGCCGGAGCACTCGTCAGCGCGCCGGCAAGGTGACCCTGGACCAGCGCGAGCCTGGTTGCCAGGGACGATGCCGGATCGTCGTAGCTGTCATGCCAGGCAACCCAGTCGCGCATCACTAAAGCCCGAGCGCCCGCGCGACCGCCCGATACCCGGGCATCGGATCGGCGTCCGGCTCGGTGAGCAACTGGACGCACACGTGGTCCGCTCCCGCGTCGAGATGTGCCCGCAGCTGCACCGCCACCTGCTCCGCGCTGCCGTGCGCGACCAGCGCGTCGACGAGCCGGTCGGTGCCGCCATCGGCCAGGTCTTCGTCGGTGAACCCGAGCCGCCGCAGGTTGCTGGTGTAGTTGACCAGCCCGAGGTAGGGGTTCTGGACTCGACGCCGGCCGAGGTTGCGAGCTCGCTCCGTATCCGTGTCGACCACCACCTTGTGCTCGGGCGCCAGCAGCGGCCCTGGGCCGAGGATCTCGCGCGCCCGGCGCGTGTGCTCGGGCGGCACCAGGTACGGGATCGCCCCGGCTGTGCGGTCGCCCGCGAGGCGCAGCACCTTCGGGCCGAGCGCGGCAAGAACCACCCTCTGCGAGGGAACGAGGTGTTCCACAAGCTGGTCGACGTACGCCGCGAGGGCCTGGTACGGGCTCACGTACTGCTGCGTGGCCTCCGGATGCCCGGTCCCGACGCCGAGGACGAACCGCCCTGGATGACGTGCCTGGACCCTGGCGTATGACTCCGCGACCAGCGGGGCGGCGTCCTTCCAGATGTTCACGATGCTGGTTCCGACCACCAGCGTGCTCGTCGCGTCGAGCAGGCTCTGGGCGATGGCCAGGTCGCCGTCGGGCGAGCCGCCCAGCCACAGGGCGCCGTATCCGAGTCGCTCCAGGCCGGACGCGATCTCGGGCGTTGTCTGCCACGCACCGCGCCAGACTCCGAACTGTCCCAGTTGGTCACGTAGCTGCGCTGTCATGTGCCTCCTTCGCTCCGCCGCCCGCCTCCGTCCTGGCGTGTCGGCGGAAGGCCCATCAGGTCGGCCATCAGCTCCATCTGCTGGTCAAAGAACTCTTCGCGCGCGTCGATCACATTATTGAACTGACCGAACAACTCCAGGCTGACGGTACCGAACATCTGGATCCAGCTGGTGATCCCGAGCAGCAGCACTTCCTCAGGGAGGCCTGGCACCACGTCGTCGCGGGTGCGCGCCAGGTCGGCCCGAACCGCATCGGTTAGCTGTGCCGCTAGATCCTCGTGGGCCGCCGCGCTGAGGCGCGTCGATGGCGGCGTTCCCGATGCGTGGGCATCGGCGAGAATCCGGGCAAGGGCGACCGGAGTCCTCGCCGCTGCCGCGATGGTGTCCGGCGGCGCGGCGTAACCAGGCACCGGGCTGCCATAGATCAGCGCGTACTCGGCCGGCTTGGCCAGCGCCCAGCGGCGGACCGCGCGCGTCGCCGCGAGCCAGCGCGCCCGTAGCCGCGATCGGTCGGTGACGGCCGCGTCGGCCGCCTCGACGGTCTCCCCGAGCGCGTTGTAGGCATCGAGGATCAGCGCCGTGAGCAGGTCGTCCCTGCTGGCGAAATAGCGGTACACGGCCGAAGACACCATGCCCATGTCCCTGGCGACGCCGCGCAGCGACAGGTTGGCACCATCGGTCTCGAGGTGCTGCCTGGCCACGGCCTTGATCTCGGCTGTCATCTCGGCGCGGACTCGCGCTCGTATCGATCCTGCTGGCACGATGGAGATTATTGCACACATTAGAGAGCACTGCTCTTGCGCTCGGGCCGGCGGCTGTGGCAGACTAGTGATTACAAAAGAGAGCATCGCTCTCGAAACGGAGTTCCAGACTCAGGGAGTCCGGATCCACAGAACCCGGAGGAGCAGGAAATGTCCGAGCACGTGATCGTCGGGGCCGGCGCGGTTGGCTCGGCCACGGCGATGCTGCTGGCCGAGCAGGGAGAGCACGTCCGCCTCATCACCCGGCGCGGTAGCGGTCCTGAGCACCCGGCGATCGAGCTGATCGCCGCCGACGCGACCGACGCCCAGCGGCTGACCGAACTTGCCGCCGGGGCGGTCGCGCTCTACAACTGCGCGAGCCCGCAGTACCACCAGTGGTTCGAAGACTGGCCGCCGCTGGCAGCGGCGTTTCTGGCCGCGGCCGAGCGGTCAGGCGCGGTGCTGGTGTCGATGAGCAATCTTTACGGCTACGGGCCGGTGAAGGGCCCGATGACCCCGAAGACCCCGGTCGCGGCGGCGCATCCCAAGCTAAGGCTGCGGGCCGAGATGTGGAACGACCAGGTCGCGGCCCAGCAGGCGGGCCGGATCCGCACGACCGAGGTGCGGGCCAGCGACTACATCGAGGCGAACTCCATCCTGTCGACGGTGATCGGCAAGGCGGTGCTGGCCGGCAAGCGGGCCTACTCGCCATCGCCGCTGAACGTGCCGCACAGCTGGACATCGGTCCACGACTGCGCCCGGACGCTCGTCACTGTTGCGACCGACGAGCGGGCGTTCGGCCAGGTCTGGTTCGCGCCGACCAATCCGGCCCTGACAGTGCGCCAGCTGGCGACCAGGTTCGCGGAGGTCAACGGCGCGCCCAGGGCGCGCGTCTCGGAGATCCCGTACGCCGTGATGTGGACCAGCGGCCTGTTCTCTCCGATGATCAAGGAGCTGCGGACCACCCGCTACCAGTTCACCGCGCCGTTCGTGATCGACGCGAGCACGACCACCGAGACGTTCGGGCTCAAGCCAATCGCGATGGACGACGCGCTGCGTGACGCCGCCGCCCGGATCCGCGGTCAGGCGTAGATCGCCGCACAGCCAGAGCCGCCCGAGGCCTGAACCGGCCCGAGGGCGGCTCGCCGCTGCTATGTGGCCGACGCGCGAGCGAAGTCAAGCGCCTCGCGGGCCAGCGCGAGCCAGTCGAGCTCGGACTCGGAGTCGAGGCTGAACCACTCCTTCATCGGCGTGCCCTTGTTCGCGTCGAAGTGCGTGCCGGCGCCGGAGCTGACCAGCTCGCCGACCCGGCTGGCAGGCAGCTTCAGAACGAGTCGGCCGCGCACGAACATGGCAAAGATCTTGGTCTGGTAGCGCAGTGCGCTGCGGCCGAATCCGCTGCCACCGCGCGGCGGCGTGACACCCTCAATGCCCATGAGATCGTCAACGAGGTCCTCGTAACGCCCTCGGCCCGGGTCACGGCCGGCCGGTTTCGATGGCACGGTGCCAGGCTACGACCAGCTACCGACAGCCGTGCTGGTCCAAGCCAGCTGGCGGTCAGGACGGCCGCGGTCGCCGGCGCGACCGGGGCTGCAGGTCACGGGGCCGGGGGAGCGGTTCCGGCTCCCAGTCGGCGTCCGGGTCGGGATCGTCGGCCGGCTCCCAGCTCAGGTTCGGACGCCAGTCGGGCGACTCCCAGTTCGTGCGGCGCCGCAAGGTCTCGCGCTGCCGCGAGTACTCGCCGCCCTCGAGAATCCACCGCATAACCCGGACGGTAGCAGCCGAATCCGAGCCCGGCCAGACCCCTGCACTCCATGGCTAGTCGGCCGGAGCGCCGAGTCCCGCCCGATGGCCGGCTGCTCGGCGTGGCCGGCGGCGGGTTCACCAGGCCAGCGGGTCGATGTCCCCAGCCTGGCCGGGCGGGAACTTACCCAAGCCCTGCCCCGCCGGAATCTCAGGGACGCGGCCGGGAACGGCCGTGTACTGGCCGGTCGCGGTGCTGACCCTGGCCAGGCTGGCGCCGTCGGCGATCAGCAGGTAGCCGCCTGCCGGGCTGAGGGCGAGCTGGGGCTGGAAGTCGGCCCAGACGGCCCGCCACGTGTGCAGCACCGAGACGACCCGGCCGGTGCTGACATCGACGGCGGCCAGGTCGAAGGTCACGGGAGCCCGGTCCAGCAAGTCGCCGCCGGTCACGTTTCCGGCCTGCAAGAACTCATACAGCGTGCGGCCATCCGAGCTGAGCGCCAGCGTTCCGGCCTCCGGCAGGAGTTCCGGCACCTTGTCGATCGGGGTGCCGGAGGTGGCGAGGCGGAGCACCGACGTCCACTGCGTCAGCTCACCATGCTCCAACTGGGTCTGGAACGACGCATCGGGATCGTTGTAAGAGTAGGCACTGATGGCCAGCGCCTTGCCGCCGGAGTCGATAGACAGGCTCGCGATGTAGTCGGTGGCCGGAACTGGCCAGGAGGCGATCACCTTGCCTGAGGCGAGGTCCGCCAGCACCACCAGGCTCTTCGCATCTTCGTAGTCCTTACCGTAGTAGATCGCGACGAGGTAGCCGATATAGCGGCCATCTGGCGTGACCGACGCGGCTGCCACGACGCCATTAACGCCTGGGCCCACGCGCGTAATGCTGGTGGTGGTGCCGTTGCTGCCGATGACTAGGCGATAGAAGTAGCTCGTCATCCGGCCCATCAGCCCTTCGTCGTTCTCGCTTGCGATGAACGTCCGCGGGCCCTGCGCGGCCAGCGCGTTCCAGTTGTCACCAACCGGGGCCTCGACCTGGGCCGTAAGTGTGCCACTCACGGCGTTCCTGACGTCAAGTGCCCAGAAAACGCCACCCTTGGCGGTGCGCGGGGCTCGGACCGTCTTATCGGACCTTGGCTCAAGGACGACCGGGCTGCTGGAAGGCTGGTTCTTGTAGGGATAGCTGCGGATGGTCACCAGGTATCTGGGCAGTTGCGAGACCGGGCCGGTCGCTGGCCTGCCGTGGGCTTGCTGGCCGGAATCCAGGCTGCGGGGAATGGCTACGGCGGCGATGGCGACCAGCAGCACCGCCGCGGCGGCGGCCAGCGGCACGAGCCTTTGCCCGAGGCGCCGGTGAGGCCGGCCAGGCCGCGGTGCGGGCCGCGCCGGCGCGTTTGGATTCACGTCGTGCTGCTGCACGGTTGCTGCGGCGTCGGCATAGGCGTCGCGCAGCCGGCGCTCGATCGGGGTGAGATCTGCTGGGGTCATAGCTCCTCCCGGAGCTGCCGGGCGAGCGCGGCGAGGGCTCTGGATGCGGTGGAAGAGACTGTCCCGCGGCTGATGCCGAGGACTTCGGCGATCTCGGTGTCGGCCAGGTCCAGGTAATAGCGCAGGCCAAGGACCTCGCGGGACCGGCGGGGCAAGCGGGCCACAGCCTGCAGCACGAGCCTGCTGTCTTCCCTCGCCAGCACCGCGGCCTCGGCCGACCAGACGGCAGGCTCCTGCTGGCTCGCCTGGCGTGATCTCACCCGGCGAGCCCGGTGCACCGACCGGCAGCCGTTGACGACGCAGACTCGCAGGTAGGCCAGGGCCTTGTCAGGACTGCTCAGCCGGTCCGACATCCGGTACAGCCCGGCGAAAGCGTCCTGCACCACGTCCTCCGCGGTCGGCTTGTCGCCGACGAGCAGCAGCGCTATCCGAACCATCGCGAGCCCGTGGGTGCGATACAGGTCACTAACGAGCTGGTCGGCTGCCACTGGCTGGGTGGCGGCTGCCGCCGGCCAGGGCGCGGCAGCCGGAACCGCCACATTGTCCGCCGGGGGTGCCGCTAGCTCCACTAGGACCGGATGGCTGCTCCCCGCGTTCGCTCCTGCTCCATCGCTCGCATGCAGGTGCGACCCCGTGGCGGTCATGCGGGCCTCCCTCCGGCGGTACGGTCCCCATGCCGGCGAACCTTCGGATAGGTCACTCAGGCATACCTAAAGACGCGGCAGGCAGCCATCTGCTGAGTGCCATCCGCGGTTGGCTGGCACGGCTGGGTCCGGGGAACCGGTTGTCCGCCGGCTCCTGCGGGCCCGCTCGGCGGATCGGCCAGGCGATGCAGGCGTCGTCAGCGCTACCGCGAGGCTCGCGCGTAATGCAAGCTCAGCAGCCACCGGGCTATGGCGAGCACCGCCGCCAGAATCGTGGCTGCGGCCATCGCGATGAACCCGTCGGCGATCCACTGGACGCCGCTGATCTCCAGCG
>JASHOL010000279.1 GCA_030041135.1 Streptosporangiaceae bacterium
GTCGCCAGGCCCGAGCCCAGCCCGTAGACCTGCGACACCGTGCTGATCAGATAGCCGCTCGCCGCCCTCCCGATCACGGCGCCGATCGTGACGGCGACCAGGGCGAGCACGGTCGTTCGCACTACTACGGCCGCCCTCACTTGCAGCGGGGTGAGGCCCATGGCGCGCAGTACCTTGACATCCCGCTGGTGGTCCCTGATGCCCACGCGGGATGCGGTCAGCAGGCTGGTGAGCGCGATGAAGGCCAGGACCACAATCAGCGCGGCCAGCGCGGCGTCGACGATCCCGAGCTGATCGGCCGGGTTAGTGACCTGCCCCACATCGAGCCTGCCGCCGGACAAGCGCAGCAGCCGCGACACGGCGGTGCCGGGCCGCACGCCGGGCCGCAGCACCAGGCTGTAAAAGCCGATCGGGGTCGGCGCGCCTTCGTAAGCCAGCGTGTCGATGCCATAGGCAAGTACTTCCCCGTCGTACTGCGCATCGATGATGCGGCCGACGATGCGGAACGTGACCGGGACGCCGCCGAAATACATCTGCACGAACTGACCGACCCTGGCACCGAACGCGGTCAGCAGCGCCTGCGTGGCGACCGCCTCCTCGGGTGCCCGGTACAGGTGCCCCTGGACCACGCGGAACGGGTAAGGGTCCGCCGACGTGCCCATGCCGAGCGTCGTGATCGTGGTCGTCTCCCCCGGCACCAGCCCCGTCGCCTTGACACACGGGTAAGCCGCCAGCACGTCGGGGTCCCTCCCGATCAGATGGCCGGCCTGGGCCATCGTGAGCGGGCCGGGGCTCACGGTCACGCTGGCCGCCAGCCCGATGTCGGCCGGATGCTCGCGGACCTGGTCGAGCGTCGCCCAGAACCCGAGCCCGATCGTGATCATGATCATCGGCACGGCCAGCCCGACTATGGTCAGCGCCGCCGTCATCCGGCGCACGAACGCGGCCCTGGCCCCAAGCACGAGGGCCGCCGGCATCCGCGCGGCCATCGCCGTGGTGGCGAGGCGGGACAGGTGCCCGCGCGGCGGCACGGCGCGGACGGCCGCCACCGGCCACAGCCGGGCGGCCCGCCAGGCTGGCAGCGCGGTCGCCAGCACGACGGCTACGAACGTTCCGCCGAGTATGAGCAAGGCCCAGCCGCCAGGGACGGCGGCCGCCGCCGCGCTGACGCCCGGCACGCTACCAAGCAGCAGGGGCGTCAGCAGCCGCGCCGCAACTAGGCCCACCGCGATCCCGGCACAGGCAAGGATGGCGTGCTCGGCCGTCAGCATGACCATCACCTGCGCCGGGGTGAATCCCAGCGTCTGCAGCATGCCGAGCTCGGCGTGCTGGACGAGCACCCGCCCGCCGGTGACGTTGACAACGGCCAGGGTCGCCGCGCCGAGCGCGACCAGCCCGAACAGCGCGAGCAGCAACCCGAGCAGGGGATCCCGCCTGGCCATCGACTGCTCAACCTGCTGCCAGGTCGATACGCTGCCGACGGCGCTGCTGCCCAGCTGCGTCACCACCTGCTGCACGACGAAGCCGGTCGCGTCCGGGTCGGCAATCTGCAGGCCTACTACCTCCTCGGTATGAGCCGGATCGGGCTCGATCGCCCGTAGCAGCGCCGGCAGCACCCAGATCAGGCCGGGCGTCTGATCCGGGTAGAAGCCCTGATCGGCGGTCTCGGCCAGGCCGACGACCCGCACTCGCGATCCGCCGGTCCCTTCTACGTTGTCGAGCGTCAGCGCCGAACCCACGCCGACATGCACGGCCTGCGCGAAGGTGGCCTCGAGCACGACTCCGTTGACCTGCGAGCGGTCCAGCCATCGCCCGGCTACCGGCAGCGGCCTGCCGATGGCCGGGAGCGCCGTGCCCATGGCCCGCAGCTCAACCCTGGTCCGCTCGCCCGCCTGGACCAGGGTCGCGGCCGTTGCCGGGTACGGGGTCGTGACCGCTACGATTCCCGGCACCTCGCTGCGCAGCCTCGACACTTTCGTCCCCGGCGCCAGATGCAGCCAGATCTGCGCGCCCCGCGTCGCCGCGAACAAGCCCGCCCAGGGATTGCTTGCCCCCTGCAGCACGCCGGCCGACAGCAGCAGCGCGGTCACCACTCCCGCGACCACGACCGCGACCACTATCGCCTGGCCCGTGCTGGCCGTCAGGTCAGCACGGATCCAGCGAGCCATCGCCCGCACGGTCAGCCTCGCAGCTTGAGCACGCGCGGCAGCGGCGCCTGCGGCCGGGTCAGCGGGATGGGCGCGTCATCAACAACCATCCCGTCGAACAGGCTGATCACGCGATCCGCCGCGCTCGCCACCCTGGCGTCGTGCGTGACCAGCAGGATCGCCTGACCGTCCGCGTGCGCCTGGCCGAGCAGGCTCAGCACCGTCATGCTGGCGGCGCTGTCGAGGTTGCCCGTCGGCTCATCGGCCAGCACCAGGCTCGGCCGGTTGGCCATCGCCCGCGCGAGCGCGACGCGCTGCTGCTCGCCACCGGACAGCCGGGCCGGGGCGGCGTCGGCCTTGGCCGCCAGGCCGAGCTCGCCGAGCAGCTCCGACCGGCGCGCCCTGGCCTGCTTCCTGGTGGCACCGCCCATGAGCGCGGCCAGCTCGACGTTGTCGGCGACGGTCATGTTCGACACCAGATTGAAGAACTGGAACACGAAGCCGATGTGCCGGCGGCGGAGCCTGGCCCAGCCGGCCTGGGTGAGCCCGTCCACGCGCTGGCCGTTCACCCAGATCTCGCCGCCCGTCGGCGGCTCAAGCCCGCCCAGCATGTGCAGCAGCGTCGATTTGCCGGATCCGGACGGTCCGGTGATCGCGGCGAACTCGCCCGGACGCAGCGACAGGTCGACGCCGCGGACAGCCGGGACGGGGACGCCGTCACCGCGAAAGATCTTCGTCAGGTTAACGGTCCGCAGCAGTAACCGCTCCGCGCCCGCGGTCACACCAGCTCTTCCTGGCATCGCTGCAGCCAGTCAAGATCCGCCTGCAGGTGCAGCATCGCGCCCTCGATCAGCAGCCGGGGAATGCGGCGGTCGGCCGCGGTAGCCAGCATCGAGAGGCCGCGCATCTGGCCGAGGTAATGCCGGCGCTGCCGGTTGATCAGCCCGAGCCGGTCGGCGGTGCCAGCCTGCTGGCTCAGTGCCAGCTTCATGAAGAAGTCGTCCCGCACCCGCGGACCCTCGCTGGGCTGGTCCATCCAGGCAACCAGGGCCTCCTGGCCGGCCTCGGTCAGCTCGTAGACGCGCTTGTTCGGCCGCGTCGTCTGCACGACGTCCTGACTGCGGACGAGCCCATCCCGCTCAAGCCGCTGCAGCGTCACGTAGATCTGGCCGATGTTGGGCGACGGGTAGGCCTCGCCGAAGATCTGCTCAAGCTGCGTCTTCAGCTCGTAGCCGTGCGCAGGTTCCTTCGCCAGGAGCGCCAGCAACGGCATGCGCATCGCGCCCGCCCTCTCCAGCCGCTGGGCCGGGATGCGCCCCGCCAGCAGGCCCTTCACCGGCAAGCCAGCCTTGCCCCCAGTTGACATCGTTGCACACGGTGACCGCGAGTGCATCGTTCACCTGCGGCCATTCTTGCACCGGTCAACTGATCATTGACTCCTACTTAACACGAGTATATAACGAGCATGTATTGGCTGGGAGAAGGCGATAGTCAGGTGCGGCGACCGTGGCTGTGGGCGAGGCCGGGCAGAGTGCTGGCACCACGCTCGCCGGCCCTGGCCGTGGCTATTACCGCCGCCTTTCTGGTCACGGGCTGCTCGCTCATCCCGACAGCCGGCGCCACGGGCGGAGCCGCCACGGCGCCGCACGGCTCGGACGGCACCGGTCCCATCACGTTCGCGACGGGCAAGCTCGACACCGGGTACCTGCAGCCGCTGATCAACCAGTGGAACAAGCGCCACCCGGCGCAGAAAGTGACGCCCATCTACCTGCCCGACGACTCAGACGACCAGTACGCCCAGCTGGTCACGAACCTCCAGGCGCACAGCAGCGTCTACGACGTGATGAGCCTGGACGTCATCTGGACGGCCGAGTTCGCGTCCAACGGCTGGATCACCCCGATCGATCCGAGCGTCGTCCCCGCGGGCCAGTTCCTCCGCCCCGCCGTGGAGACCGCGATGTATCAGGGGCACCTGTACGCGGTCCCCTTCACCAGTAACGCCGGGTTGCTCTATTACCGCAAGGACATCCTCGCGGCGGCCGGGGTGAGTCCGCCCAGGACCTGGGCCGAGCTGGCGGAGGAGGCCGCGACGGTCGCGCCTCGTTACCATATCGGAGGCTATGGGGGGCAGTTCCAGGCATATGAGGGCCTGACGGTCAACTTCGCCGAGGCCGTGCAGTCCGCCGGGGGGTCGCTGCTTTCTGACGGCAACTCGGTCGTCACGGTGGACTCGCCGCAAGCCATCCAGGCGCTGCAGTTCCTGGTCAGCGGGTTCAGGGCGGGCTGGATTCCCCGTGCCGCGCTCAGCTGGAACGAGGCCGCGTCGCAGCGGGCGTTCGAGGCCGGGAAGCTGCTGTTCCTGCGCAACTGGCCGTACGTGTACGGGGATGCCAGCGTGGCCGGGCCAGGCAACGTGGTGGCCGGCAAGTTCGGCGTCACCATGCTGCCCGGCCTGCACGGGCCCGGCTCGAGCACGCTCGGCGGCGCGAACCTCGCGATCAGCGCCTACTCCCAGCACCAGGCCACTGCGCTCGCCTTCATCAGGTACATCACCAGCCAGGCCAGTGAGCGATACATCCTGATCCGCTCGGCGCTGCCGCCGGTCTGGACCAGTCTGTACAGCCAGCCGGCGCTGATCGCGCGCTTCCCGTTCCTGCCCGTGCTGAAGCAGGCGATCCTCACCGCCAAGCCGCGGCCGGCCCTCATCGACTACAACCAGTTCAGCCTGGCCATCTCCAGCGCCGTGCACCAGGCACTCGCGCAGCGACAGCCCGTCAGCGCGACACTCAGCCAGCTCTCCGCAGAGCTGCGGCAGATCATCCGCTCCGACTAATTATCCGCTCAGGTAAGCGGTCAGCGTGCTGACCGAAGCAAAGCAAAGGAGGGCCACCATGCGCATGTGGCCACGAAGCGTTCCTCGCAAGGCACTGGCCGGCCTGACCGCAGGCGGCTTGTTAGCCCTTGGCCTCGCCGCCTGCGGCAGCTCACCGAGCTCCGTCTCGAGCGGAGTCGCGCTCAGCGCCAAGCAGACCATCGTGTTCGCGTCGGCCGGGCTTGGCACCGAGGGGACGGCGACCATGACGGCGATCAAGGGGTTCGAGAAGCTGCACCCCAACATCACGGTGTCGCTGATGTCGCTGTCCTCGAACTCCACCGTCGCCCAGGAGCAGGAGGAGCACAACTTCATCGCGGGCTCATCGACCCCTGACGTCGTCTACACCGACGTGACCTGGCCGTCGACCTTCGCCAGGTCGGGCTGGATCGCCAACCTCAACTCGTTCCACCCGGACACGAGCGAGTTCTTCCCTGGCCAGATGGCGACGGGCGAATACGACGGCGGCGTCTACGCGATCCCCTGGTTCATCAACGCCGAGGGGATCTACTACAACACCTCGATCATCAAGACGGCGCCCACAACCGAGGCGCAGCTGGTCAGCGACGCGCAGAGTGCCCTGAAGACCGACCCGTCGCTCAAGGAGGGGCTCGCCTTCGAGGGCGACGAGTACGAGGGCGCGGTCACCGCGTGGCAGAGCTTCGGCGCTAACATCTCGCCGTCCGCCCTGAGCAACATCGATACCCCGGCCAACGTGGCGGCGCTGACGTTCATGTACGACGCCATCCACACCTACAAGATCTCCCCGGCCGCGGTCACCGGCTGGCAGGAGCCCAACGTCCAGGCTGCGTGGCTTGCCGGGCAGACCCCCTTCGCGCTGAACTGGCCGTACATCTTCGCGCTGTCGCAGTCCACGTCGGGCGGCAAGCCGGTGTACCCGGCGGTCTACAACAAGACCGCCTGGATCCCGTTCCCGAGCGCGACCCCGCAGAGCTCGCTCGGCGGCGACGACCTCGCGATCAATGCCAAGTCAACGCACAAGGCGGCTGCGTGGGCGTTCATCGAGTACCTCACGAGCGTCTCCGCGCAGGACGCGCGGGCAATCAGTGCCGGCGACCCGCCGTCGGTCAAGGCGGCGTACGACTCCGCGCTGTACAGCGCGGCGCCGTATTTCAGGGACGAGGCGGCGGTCTACGACGTCGTGACACCGCGCCCGGTGACACCGGTCTACCCGCAGATTTCCAGCAGCGTGTTCCAGCCGATGATCTCGTCGGTGCTGAGCGGGCAGACAACGCCTTCGGCCGCGCTGTCGACCAACGCCCCGACCGTGTCGCAGTTGCTGGCGACCGCGGGCTCGTGAAGCGCCGATGACCGCACGTGACGACGTGCTCGTGCAGCCCGGGCCTGCGGCCCGGGCTGCACCGGGCCGCCACCACAGCCTGACCAGCCAGGACCGCAGGCTCGGCTACGCCCTGGTCGCCCCGGTGGTGATCGTGCTGCTGGCGATCACCGCCTATCCGCTCTTCTACAACGTGTGGAACTCGTTCCACTATGCGGACTTCTTCAACCCGGCGACCTACGCCACCTTCGCCGGGTTGCGGAACTACGCCGACCTGTTCAGCGCGCACCAGTTCCTCCCGGCCCTGGTGCGCACGCTCGGCTTCACCGTGGTGTCGGTGGCCGTCGAGACCGCGATCGGCCTCGGCATCGCGCTCGCGCTGAACAAGCCGTTCCGCGGCCGCGGCGTCGTGCGCGCCGCCGTGTTCATCCCGTGGGCGGTACCAACGGTGGTCTCGGCTGAGCTGTGGAAGACGATGTTCGATCCGCAGTCCGGGTTCGTCAACTACATACTCGCGCACCTGCACCTGCCGCTGGCCACCACAACGTGGCTGGACAGCACCTGGACGGCATGGGCGGCGATCCTGGTCGCCGATGCCTGGCGCAACACGCCCTTCATGGCGATCGTCTTGCTGGCAGGCCTCCAGGTCATCCCGCAGGACATCTACGAGGCCGCCAAGATCGACGGCGCCAGCGCCTGGCAGACGTTCAGGCGGCTGACCCTGCCCCTGCTCATGCCGGCCCTGATGGTGGCGCTGATCTTCCGCACGCTGTCGTCGTTCCTGATATTCGACGTGGTCTACATCATGACCGGGGGCGGCCCAGGGACCTCGACCACGGTGCTGTCGGTGCTGAACTACCAGGCGTTCCTCGACGACTTCAACTACGGCTACGGCGGCGCGATCGCGGTCGCCATGGTTGTCATGGCGCTCATCATCGCGAGCGTCTACGTGCGGGTCCTGCGCACCAACCAGCAGACCTGACGGCGATAGGGCAGCGAGGAGCTCCCATGACCGGTACCAGCGCAGTGGCGCCCGCCAGCCGCGCGGCCATTCGGCGCAGCCGGGCCATCCGCCCGCGCCGGGTCGCGGGCAAGACCGGCTTCTTCCTGCTGCTGGCCATCTTCGTGCTGGCCAGCCTCTTTCCCTTCTACTGGATCGTGGTCACCTCGCTGAAGACCACCACGGAGTACAACCAGGGCACCACGAGCCTGCTGCCCCCGTCCCATATCACGTTCAGCAACTACGTGGACGACTTCACCCAGCAGGACTTCATCCGGCCGCTGCTGAACAGCGTCGGCGTGGCGCTGGCCACCACGATCCTGACCGTGCTGATAGCCGCGCTGGCCGGGTACGCGCTGTCCAGGACCAGCATCCGCGGCAAGGGCGGGATCCTCGGCTTCATCCTGCTGGCCGCGTTCTTCCCCGCCTTGGCAGTCGTGGGACCGATGTTCATCGCGTACAAGCACGTCGGGTTGCTCAACACGCTACCCGGCCTGGTGATCTGCTACCTGGTGCTGACGCTGCCGCTGGCGACCTGGCTGCTGGCCAACTACTTCTCCCAGATCCCGAAGGAGCTTGAGGAGGCGGCGATCGTGGACGGCAGCACCAGGGTGCAGGCGCTGCGCAAGGTGATCGTGCCGGTCGCGATGCCGGCCATGTTCACGGTGGCGATCTTGTCGTTCATCCTGGCCTGGAACGACTTCACGTTCGCGGTCTCGTTCATATCGACGGCGAATAACTACACCGCCCCGCTGGCGATCTTCAATCTCGGCAACTCGCAGTACCAGGTCTTCTACAACCTCATCGATGCCGCAGTGGTAATCATCTCGCTGCCCATCGCGCTGATGGTGATCTTCGCGCAGAAGCGGATCATCTCGGGACTGACCGCGGGATCGTTCCGGTGATCATGACCGAGCCGCTCAGCTCTGACGGGCCAGCTGCCTGCCGATGACCATGCGCTGGATCTGGTTGGTCCCCTCGACGATCTGCAGCACCTTGGCCTCGCGCATGAGCCGCTCGACCGGGAAGTCCTCGACGTAGCCGTAGCCGCCGAAGATCTGGACGGCGTCCGTTGTCACCCGCATCGCGGTGTCGGTGGCTAGCAGCTTGGCCATCGCCGCCTGGTGGCCGAACGGCAGCCCGGCGTCCTTGCGGCGGGCGGCCGACAGGTAAAGCGCGCGGGACGCGGCCACCCCCGTGGCCATGTCCGCCAGCATGAACTGCAGGCCCTGGAAGTCGATCACGGGCCGGCCGAACTGGTGGCGCTGCCGCGCGTGGTCCACGGCAAGGTCCAGCGCCGCCTGGGCCACTCCGGTGGCGCAGGCGGCGATGCCAAGCCGGCCGGCGTCCAGCGCGGCCAGCGCGAGCCGGAAGCCGCGGTCCCGCTCGCCGACCAGGTTCGCCGCGGGCACCCTGGCCGACTCGAAGACCATCTGCGCGGTGACCGAGGCGCGCATGCCCATCTTGTGCTCGGGCGGGTTCGCCGACACGCCGGGCGTGCTGGCGGGCACGTGCAGGCAGCTGATGCCGGTGGCCCGATCGGGCCCGTCATGCTCGCCTGAGGTCCGCGCGAACAGCGTGTAGAAGTCGGCCTGGCCGGCGTGCGAGATCCAGGCCTTCACCCCGTCTACGACGTATTCGTCGCCGTCGGCCACGGCCCGCGTGCGCAGCGCCGCCGCATCCGATCCGCTGCCTGGCTCGGACAGGCAGTAGGCGCCAAGCTGGTCGCCGCCGAGCATGTCGGGCAGCCAGCGTTGCTGCTGCTGCGGCGTTCCCGCCGTCGCCAGCGGGAAGCAGGTCAGCGTGTGCACGCTTACCCCAAGTCCGACCGCCAGCCAGGCCGTGGCCAGCTCCTCGACGACCTGCAGGTAGGTCTCGTAGGGCTGGCCGCCGCCGCCGAGTTCCTCCGGGTAGGGCAGGCCGAGCAGGCCCGCCTTGCCGAGCAGCCGGAATATGTCCCTGGGGAAGCGCGCGTCCCGCTCGTCCTGACCGGCGCGCGGCCGGACCTCGGCCTGCGCGAGCTGGCGGGTCAGAGCGAACAGCGCGGCGGTCGTGTCGTCGCGGCTTTCCCGCTCGACCGCCGTGCTCATGCCGTCACGCCCCGCCAGCTCGCTCATCCCGGCACGGCGATCAGGTCGCGGGTGATGTTGTTCAGCCGCTGGCAGCCGTCGTCTGTGCACACGACAATGTCCTCGATCCTGGCACCGTCCTGGCCTGGGTAGATGCCGGGCTCGATGGAGAACGCGTTCCCTGGCCTGAGCACCTCGGTGTTGCCCGAGACGATGTAGGGGTCCTCATGCGTCTCCAGGCCGATGCCGTGGCCGGTTCGGTGCACGAAGAACTCGCCGTAGCCGGCCGCGGTGATCGGTTCGCGCGCTGCGGCATCGACCGTCTCGGCCATCACCCCTGGCCCGGCCGCCACGAACGCGGCTTCCTGCGCCGCTTGCAGCACCCGGTAGTAGGCGGCGAACTCGTCGGACGGCTCGCCGATCACGTACGTCCTGGTGCAGTCCGAGCAGTAGCCGCTCGGCATCGTGCCGCCGATGTCTACCACGACCGCGTCCCCGGCCTGCAGTACCCGTTCGGCCGCCGTGTGGTGCGGGCTGGCGCCGTTCGGCCCTGAGCCGACGATGGTGAAGTCTGCCCTGGCATGCCCCTCGGCCACGATCGCCTCTGCGATGTCGGCGGCTACCTGCCGCTCTGTGCGGCCCGGCCGCAGCCAGCCTGGCACTTGGGCGTGCACCCGGTCGATCGCCTCGCCGGCCGCCCGCAGGGCGGCGACCTCGGCCGGGCTCTTGCGGGCCCGCAGGTCGCGCAGCACGGTGCTGGCCAGCACCTGCTCGGTGCCGGGCATCGCGGCCCGGAAGCGCAGCACCATCAGCGCCCACATCCGGTCCGACAAGCCGACTCGCCCGGCCGCGGCGCCGAGCCCGGCCGCGACGAGCGCGAACGGGTCATCGGTCTCGTCCCAGCCGACGAGCTCGATGCCGAGACCGCCGGCCGGCGAGGCATGCGCGCCGCGCAGCTCCAGCCGCGGCACCACGAGCACGGGATCGCCGTCGGCCGGGACCACAAGGCACGTCAGCCGCTCCGACTCGTGCGCGTCATACCCGGTCACGTACCGCAGGTCGGGGCCGGGCGTCAGCAGCAGCGCGTCCAGCCCGGCCGCCGCGACTCCGGCCCTAACCTCGGCGAGCCTGGCTGGCGGGTAGAGATCGGTTCCGGCCGGGTCAAGCGCCATCGTTGTCCTCCAGCGTTCGGGGCGTCGCGGGCGTCCTTGCCTGCTCGCGCATCATCTCATCCCGGCGAACTCGGGCCGCACCTAGACAGAGCACCAATACATGCCTCAGGCTAGTTGGACGGCAATGTAGTTCACCCGAACCATGCTGACCACAGACACAGAGCAGGCCGCGGCTAGCCGCCAGGACCGGGCGGCCGCGTCCGCGCGTCCGGACGCGGCGGCGCGGCAGGCGGGCGGTACGCAGATCGACCCTGAGCTAGCCGCCGCCATACCCAAGCAGGGCACCGAGACCGGGCTGTCGGCCGAGCTGGCCATGCACCGGCACGTCACGCTCGAGCTGCAGCGGGCCATCCTGCCGCTGCACGACGAGCCGTTCGACCTGCCCGGCCTGCGCGTCATGGTGCGCTATCTGCCGGCCTCAAGCGCAACTCGAGTCGGCGGCGACTGGTACATCACGGCCGAGTTGCCCGACGGCCGGGTGCTGCTGGCGATCGGAGACGTGGCCGGGCACGGGCTGGCCGCCGCTGCCGGGATGGCCAGGCTGCGCGGCGCCCTGGCCGGCCTGTCTATCACCGGCGCTCCGCCGCAGCAGCTCGTCGGCTGGCTCAACGACCTCGTCCGCCACGTCGACGACGAACACACCGCGTCGGTCGTGGCCGGTTACTTCGATCCGGCCAGCCGGATGCTTACCTGGGCCCAGGCCGGTCACCCGCCGCCGGTCCTGATCCGCGGTCCGTGGGCCAGGCCGCTGCCCCAGCCCGACGGCATCCTGCTCGGCGCGGGCTGTCGCGGCTACGCCGCGGCCACAGTCCAGCTCGAGCCGGGCGACCTGCTGCTGCTCTACAGCGACGGGCTGGTCGAGCGGAGGGACCGGGCCTTCGATGAGGGCCTGGAGATCCTGCTCGATGCGGTCAGGCAGAGCACAGACCCCGACCTGGTCATTGGCGCCGCGCTCGCCGCGCTCGGCAGCACTCACGCGGAGGACGACACCTGCCTGGTGGCTCTGCGGGTACTTGACCCCGGCCGGCCAGCCACCACGCGGTGAGCCGCCGGCGACGCTACGACGGCGCGGCCGCCAGCGCCGACAGCAGCCGCCCCGCCGATGAGCCCAGCTCGTAGCGTTCGTCGAGTTCGGCAAACCTGGCCGGCTCGGCCGGCACCGACGGCAGCCATCCGCCGTCCGGCCTGACCGGAGCGTCGGTCGCGACCTCCACGACGGGCATGCAGGCCTCCAGATACGACCGGGCGGCGGCGAGCTTGGCCCGGCTGCCCACAGGGAAGCCGCCATGGCCAGCGTCGAGGGCCGCGACAATGGCCTCGACCGAGCCGAACACCCTGACCAGGGCCGCGGCGGTCTTCTCGCCTACGCCGGACACGCCGGGAAGCCCGTCGCTGGGATCGCCCCGCAACGCGGCAAATGCTGCATACGACCGGCCTGGGATGTGGTACCTGGCGGTCACGGCGGCCTCGTCGACGATCTCCAAGTTGGCCACGCCCCTGGCGATGTAGGCCACGGCGACATGCCGGGCATCGTCCACGACCTGGAACAGGTCGCGGTCCCCCGTGACGACCTGCACCGGCTGGTCAGCCGCGGCGGCCAGCGTGCCGATAATGTCGTCGGCCTCGTAGCCGGGTGCGCCGGCCATTACCACCCCAGCCGCCTCGAGCACCTCGAATATCACGGGAATCTGCGCCAGCAGCGCGGCCGGAACCTGCTCGCTGCCGTCCGGATTCGCCCGGTGTGCCTTATAGGACGGAATCGCGGCGACGCGGAAGGCGGGCCGCCAGTCCTCGTCCAGGCAGGCGATCAGGCGCGCCGGGTGCTGGGCCCTGACCAGCCTGGCGATCATGTCCATGAGGCCCCTGATCGCGTTGACCGGCATGCCGTCGGGCGCTGTCATGGTCTCGGGCACGCCGTAGAAGGCCCGGAAGTACAGCGAGGCGGTGTCCAGCAGCATCAACGACCCCATAGCCGCATCCTGCCGTATTAGGCGCCCGGAATCCCCTGGTCCGAGGCGGTCCGTAATTCATATCTGACCTCTATGGATCTATGAGTCATTGGCATTGGAGCCTGACCCGGCTCGATCCCTAGGCTGGGTACGCCCCGAAGATCGCGACGAGGACGGCGGGAGGCTCAGCCATGACGGTAATCACGCCGGTCCGCAGCCGGTGTCCTGCGGACCTGGTTGCGGGAATCAGGGCCGCTACGCGCGAGCACGCAGACTGGCAGCGGACCGCCGAGCTCGTGGCCGCCGAGCTGGCCAGCCACCTGCCCGAGCCAGGGGTCCTGACCGACGAGGAGCGGGCGGGCGGGCCGGACGACTACCGGTGCCACGTCCTGCACGCCGAGCCGGACGGCTCGTTCTCGGTGACAGTGATGGTCTGGCGGCCGGGCCAGGTGACGGCGATCCATGATCACGTTACGTGGTGCGTGTTCGGAGTCATCCAGGGTGCCGAGTACGAGGAGCTCTACGCGCTTTCCGCCGACCAGAGTCACCTGGTTGAGGTCGGCCGCAACCAGAACCACGTCGGCGAGGTCAGCGGCTTCGCGCCGCCCGGGGATATCCACCGTGTCCGCAATCACGGCGACGGCGTGGCCATCTCCGTCCACGTGTACGGCGCCGACATCACCCGGCTAGGCAGTAGCATCCGCCGGATCTACGACCTTCCGGTGCTTGCATCGGCAGGCAGCTAGACGCGCTGCCAGGCGGCCGGCGGCGGCCGGGCTTCTCCGGCGGGAAGCCACCCGGCCGCCGCTGGCCGGCTACCTCCCGCCGCTCCGTATCACGGGCCAGCGCGACTGGTAGGCACGGTAGGTGTTCACCCCGGCAGGGAACTCGGCGTTGAACAGCAGCATGCCGGACCGGCTGAACTCGGAGAAGTACGGCAGCGCGCCCCAGCCGACGAACAAGTCGCCATTGCGCGTCGTCTCGGCGTTGCCCTGAGACGCAGCCGACAGGCCTTCCGGCTGGGCGACCGAGCGGATGAGCGTCGCCACCCTGGTCCGGAAGTCGAGCCGGACCGTCACCGCGCGGCTGTAAGGCAACAGCGGCGTGCCGGCCGAGTCGTTGTCGAAGAAGGTGAACGTATCGGGGCCGACCTGCTCCGGGTCGTGCTGCCAGGCGAAGATCTCGCCCGCGCTGTCCAGCGTTTGACCGGGCGCTGCGACTTCCCGGAAGGTGCTGTCCTTGCCACCCAGGCGCCACTGAATCTGGCCGGTGCGCAGGCTGACGTCATAGGTAGTCCAGGTATCCCGCGCGTCGATCAGCAGGCTGCCGTCCCGGGCTAGGTGCACGGCGTTGATGTGGAACCAGTCCCAGGGCGTGCTGGCCGACGCCGGCAGCGGCTGCTCGCTCTGGCTGTACGGCACGTGGTCCGCGCTGTTCCATTGGAAGAGCACTTTGCCGGTCTTGATGTCGATCTCCTGGACGATGCCGTCAATCACGGTCTGGTCCGCCGGGCCGCCGATCGAGGTGAGGTCGGCGGTTGCCGTCGTGTAGGCGAGGATCAGCGCGGTGTTCCACGGCGTGATGAGGAACTCGTGCCCGTCGGCGCTGTAACCGTTGCCCGCGTGGACGGTCGCGACCAGCTTGTAGTGATCGCTGTAGATGTAGTCGGTACCCGACGACAGGCCGCCGAGACCGGTTCCCTGCCACCATGTCAGCACCGGCTGGCCGTCGTACACCTGCGGGCGGAAATCGGCGGCCTCCTCGCCCGTCGGGACCGAGTGGAACCACAGCACCTTGCCGGTATTGCTGAGAATCTCCGGCCCGTTGGCGTATGTCGACTGGTCACCGAACGGGGCGATGAAGATATCGCCATCGGCCCGGGCTGCGGGCCCGGTCAGGATCGTGACGGGTGGCGGCGCGGTTGGCGGCGTCGCCGCGGCAGTCGCGGCCGGCACCGCTGCGGCGACGACGAAGGCGCTGGCCAGCACGGGCGTCGCGAGCAGGACAGCCCGACGGAGCCGCTGAGACGTTGTTGACATGCGAGATGACCTTTCCGTGGGAGACTCGCGTCCTGTCAGCCTAGGGTATTCCTAGTAATACGACTAGTTAGATATGGAATCTCGCGAGTAGCGGCGTCGTGCCGTCCGAGGATCTCAGTGACGGCCGGGCCTATGGGGGCGTTCGGATCGAGGACCCGTTCGCTACTCGACCGCGGAGTAGGCGACCACGCCGCGGCGCAAGGCGTCGACCGCGGACCTGGCCTTCTTGCCGACCTCGCCGGCGTCCGCCGCGGCGATCTGGCTGAGCAGGTCGATGAGCTGCTTCATTGCTCGCACGAAGTCGCCGGCTGTCAGCTCGTCACCGACCAGCTTGTCCAGGTCGGTGCCGCGGGCCCAGGCATGCACGGTCCAGGCGAAACCCACGTCGGGCTCCCGCAGGAACGACAGGTGGTGGCTGTCTTCGACGGCGGACAGCTCTTCCCAGATACCGGTCATCTCGGCCAGCACCTCGCGCGGGCGGCCGTGCGGCAGCCGGACCGGGCCCGAGTCGTCGCGCCTGGCCTCGAACGTCAGCGCCGACACGCAGGCGGCGAGGTCGGCGGGCGCAAGGCCGGCCCAGGTGCCGCGCCGCAGGCACTCGGCCGCGAGCAGGTCGAGCTCGGCATACAGCGCGGCCAGCCGCCGGCCCTGCTCGGTCACCGCGTCGCCGGCCATGTAGCCGAGCCTCTCGAGCACCGCGCAGACGCGGCCGAAAGTGCGGGCTAGCACGTGCGAGCGCCGTGACACTCGCTGCTCAAGCGCGTCCGCCTCGTTCTCGAGCCTGATCCGCCTGGCCAGGTCGCGCAGATGGATCTGCATGTCGGGACAGCCGTGACAGGAGTGCTTGCGCAGCCGGCGCCGCAGGGCATCGATCGCGGCCGCGGACGGCTCGTCCCTGCCCTCGTCGCGCGCAGGCTTCGGCAGATCCCGGCCGGCCAGCCGGTTGCGCATGGTCGAGGCCAGGTCGCGCCGGGCAGCGGGCGAACGCGGACTGAATGACGGCGGGATCCTGATCCGCTCGATCGGGCTGACCGGCACCGGGAAGTCGGCGACTGATAGCCGCTTGACCTGACGATTCGCGGTCAGTACAAGCGGCGGCGGGCGCCCGTCGCCAGATCCGCCCGGCTGGAGCACGACGGCCACGCCAGCCTGGCGCCCGCCCGGCACGTCGATGATGTCGCCCGGCCGCAGCTTCTCCATGGACGCCAGTGCCCGGGCGCGGCGGGCCGCCGACCGCTGCTGGGACTCCGCGCGCTCCAGCTCGCCGAGTTCCCGCCGGATCTGGTCATATGACTCGATGTCGCCGCGCTCGCACATGACCGCCAGCCCGGCGACCTGCTCCCGCAGCCGGGCTGCCTGCTGGGCCAGCCCGACCACGCCCCGGTCGGCCTGGAACTGCGCGAACGAGGACTCAAGCAGCTTCGCGGCACGCGCCCGGCCGACCTGACCGACCAGGTTCACTGCCATGTTGTAGGTCGGCCGGAAGCTGGAATGCAGCGGGTACGTGCGAGTTCCGGCCAGGCCGCCCACCGCGAGCGGGTCGAGGTTGGGCTGCCAGAGCACGACCGCGTGCCCCTCGACGTCGATGCCGCGCCGCCCGGCCCGGCCGGTGAGCTGGGTGTACTCCCCCGCGGTCAGGTCGGCGTGGTGCTCGCCGTTCCACTTGTCCAGCTTCTCGATGACCACGGTCCTGGCCGGCATGTTGATGCCGAGCGCGAGCGTCTCGGTGGCGAACACGGCCTTGATCAGCCCGGCCGCGAACAACTCCTCGACGACTTCCTTGAACGTCGGCAGCAGCCCGGCGTGATGGGCGGCGATCCCCCGCCGCAGCCCGGCCAGCCAGTCGGCGTAGCCGAGCACCGCCCTGTCCGCATCGCTCAGCCCGACCGTCCTGGCCGCAGCGACCCTGGCGATCTCGGCCGACTCCTCCGGCGTGGTCAGCCGCAGTCCCGCCGCCAGGCACTGCTGGACGGCGGCATCGCAGCCGGCCCGGCTGAAGATGAAGGTAATCGCGGGCAGCAGGCCCTCGGCGTCGAGCCGCTCGATTACGTCCGGCCGGCTGGGTGGCCGGTACCTGACCGGCCGCCGGGCGACTCGGCCGCGAGGGCGACTCCCGTTGCGCTCGCCCTGGGCATCCCGGCTGGCCAGCCGCCGTAGTTCGGGGTTCACGGCCCCGTTCCGCGTGAACAGGTCGTATAGCCTGCGACCCGCCAGCATGTGCTGCCAGAGTGGCACCGGCCTGATCTCGTCCACGATGACGGTGGTGCCGCCGCGTACCTGGCGGATCCAGTCACCGAACTCCTCGGCGTTGCTGACTGTCGCCGACAGCGCAGCCACCTGCACCGACTCAGGAAGCTGGATGATGACCTCTTCCCAGACGGCGCCGCGCAGCTGGTCGGCCAGGTAGTGAACCTCGTCCAGCACGACGAAGGCCAGGCCGTCAAGGGTCAGCGAGCCCGCGTAGAGCATGTTGCGCAGCACCTCGGTGGTCATCACCACGATCGGTGCCTCGCCGTTGATGCTGTTGTCCCCGGTCAGCAGCCCCACGGTGGCGGCCGAGTACCGTCCGACCAGGTCGTTGTACTTCTGATTGGACAGCGCCTTGATCGGCGTCGTGTAGAAGCACTTGCGGCCCTGCCCGAGCGCGAGGTGCACGGCGAACTCGCCCACCACGGTCTTGCCTGAGCCGGTGGGGGCAGCGACCAGCACGCCATGGCCGGAATCGAGCGCCCGGCAGGCCTCCAGCTGGAAGTCGTCGAACTCGAACCCGTAGAGCTGCCGGAACGAGGCGAGCCGGGGCCCGTCGGCTTTCCCGCGCGGCCGGGAGGCCGCACTGGTTTCCGCGGCAGGGTCCGGGGACGTCATAGGGCCAAGATTAGGCGGGGTCGGACAGCGCGGCGGACATCAGCCAGTAGTACTCGAGCTCGGTATAGGAGAACGCGGTCGCCGATCGCTCCAGGTCGGCGGCCAGCTGGGCACGGTCAGGGAAGTTCTTCAGCACCTCGTACCGGCGGCCGTCGCGAAGCGTGCGGTCCTGATAGCTGTCACCGGCCTGGCTGACCCTGGTGATCGGGGTTGAGGTCCGTCGCTGTGACGCTGGCCGCGCTTGTCGCGATCACCTGGGTCCAGTAGCCGGTGCCGGCCGCGATCTCTAGCACGCCTTCCGGCCGTCGCCTCTGGCACCAGCGTCCGCAGCCTGGCCAGGTCGTGCTGGCGCTCCGGCTTGCGGTAGACGGCGTCGTACTCGCCCGCGCGGTGCCGGTAGTAATCGGCGAGATCGCCGCTTACCTGGTCGTTCGTCACGGGTACCCGACAGCGGCAATGCCGCGGGCCGCCAGCGCGCTCTCCACCCGGCTGGCCAGGAATTCCTCGGCCGCGGCGCTGCCGCGCAGCGCGGCGTCCAGGTGCGCCAGCGCCAGACCGCGGGCGAATACGTGCCCGTGCTCGCCGGGGCAGAGCTCGCTCGCGGGCAGCATGGCGGCGGTCATCCAGGCCGCCTCGCCCGGCAGGGTCGTGGCACGAAAGGCCTCGTGGCTGGTCTCGGGGTCGTCGGCGAAGTGCTCGTGGTCGGCCCGGCCCAGGACGAACATTCGCTTGGGTTCCGGTGCCCGTGTGAATACCTCCTGCACGCCGTCCAATGGCGTGGGCACGTCGAGCTCGGCGGCCAGGATGAGCAGGGGGACTCTTCGTTCCCATCCGAAAGCGAGCGTCAGTGGGAGGATGCCGGGCAAGGGCTGCGAGCTGCCGCCGGGCGCCAGCGCGACCACGGCGGCGATCCGCCGCTCCTGCTCGGGCGCCGCGAGCGCGGTCCAGCCGCCGAAGCTGTGCCCGGCCGCGGCGATCCGGTCCTGGTCGAGGCCGATGCCAGCCAGTTCGGCCGGTGGCGCGCCGGTCAGGCAGGAAAGCAGCAGGCGCAGGTCGGGTACCCGGCTCGAGATGACCGCGTCGATCCGCCGGGAGCGGTCGGCGTCGGACTCATCGGGGCGCGGGCCGAGTTCCGCGGCGACTACCTCACTGTGGTCCATGGCCGCGACGGCATACCCGTGGCTGGCCAGGTGCGTGGTGAGGTACGTGGCGGTGCGCCGGCCGCCGCCGCTGAAGTGGGAGAACAGGACAACCGGATGCTGACCAGGCGCGGCCGGGGCGTCGCGCACCTCGCCGCGAGCACCGGAGGGAGCGTCTCGTGGCTGGTCGCGAGCACCGGCCGGGGCGTCCCGTGGCTCGGTGGGGCCGTCGGCCGGCGCGGGTTCCACGGCCGGGTACCAGATCTCGCACGCGAAGACCCGGCCCCGGGCGGGGTCAGGCGCTTCGAACGTGCGAACGCCGACCGCGTACTGACCCAGGCCGAACGGGTCATATTGCTCCGGATCCACGTGGCCAGCCTCGCCGACAAGCCGACATGGCGGAGACGGTTTCGCTATGGGCGTGCCTGCTCAGCCGCTACTAGCACTGGCGCGACGCGCCTGCCGAACGCTACGAGCCGGAGCCGGGTCCGGTTGACCTCCCCGCGGACTCGCCCTCCAGCGGGCGGTCAAGCCCGTAACGCCCGACCTCCTCCTGGGTAAGGCCGGGGTAGGCCAGGCTGCCCAGGCGGGCGGCCTTGCGGCGATCGTGGACCCAGGAAAAGACCTCAGACACCTCGACCAGCACGACGCACGGGATCGCCAGCAGCAGCATGCTGATCGGATCGGGGCTCGGCGTGAAGATGGCCGCGAACGCGAACACGCAGAAGATGATCCCGCGACGCCATTTCCTGAACCGCTCGTGCGTGAGCACGCCGGCCAGGTTCAGCAGGACGAAGACCAGCGGCATCTCGAAGGCGACGCCGAAGATCAGCAGCATCGCGCCCGCGTAGCTCAGGTACGTGTCGATCGTGATCAGCGCGGTCGTGTTGGCCGGCACCATGTCGAGCAGGAAGTGCAGGCCCCTGGTCATCGCGAAGTAGGCGAGGGTGGCGCCGAGCAGGAACAACGGCACGGCCGCGCCGACGAAGTAATAGGCCCAGCGGCGCTCGCGCCGGTACAGGCCGGGCGCGATGAAGGCCCACAGCTGATATAGCCAGATCGGCAGCGTGACGATCACGCCGGTCGCGATCGCGACCTGCAGCCGCAGGAACAGGGCATCGAAAATGCCGGTGACGTACAGTTCCCGGCCGCAGCTCCCGACGGGCCTCGCGCCCGGCATCGTCCTGGCCGCGGCAGGCAGCCTGCAGTACGGCTGAATGAGGAAGTCCCAGACGTGCGGATAGATGTACCAGCCGATGATCGACCCGACAAGCAGTGCGATCGCGACTTTGATGATCCGGTTGCGCAGCTCGCGGATGTGCTCCAAGAGCGGCATCCGGGCCTCCGGGTTGCCCCGGTGGCCGAGCGCGAAGCCCGCGCCCCGATCCGCCTCCGCAGCGCTCAGCCCGTCGTCTAGCATGGCCACCGCCAGCTAGCCGCTAGAGCGGCTGGTTGTTCTGCTGTCCGGCACTCCCGCTGGCCGACTGCCGCTGCAGCTCCTGGACCTGCCGCTGCAGCTCCTGCAGCTGAGCCTGGGTCGCGTCCTGCGAGCTCTGCAACGGCGGCGCGGGCGGCGCGGCTGAGGGGAACGCGGTCGAGCCGAAACCCGACGCGTTGTTATTCGGGTCGTTCGGATCGTTGTCCGGATTCAGGCCGGACACTGATTGCTTGAAGATGTGCATGGACTGGCCCAGGGACTTAGCCGCACCCGGGAGCCGCCGCGAGCCGAACAGCAACACGAGCACGATCAGCAGCACAATGATGTGCCACGGGGCAAGTGCATCACCCATGTCTGTCCCCAATCAGCGGAACCGTCCGCTCCATATTTCCTGGCCTTGAGTCTACACGTGAGGTCTATGCAAGCTAGCGCACGTGGCTTGCGGACATACAGCTACTGACCAGCGGGTTAACGAGAAATAGCAGTCTACGGACTCCCTTACTCATATTGCGCCAGCGCGGCGGACGCGTCGGCAGCGACCTGCCGGGCAAGCTCATCAGGGGAAACCACCCGGCCGTCCTCCCCCAGCCGCAGCGCCAGCCGGCGCACCATCTCGGTGTCAGGGGTTCTCAGCCGGATCCGCAGCCGCCCGTCGTCCAGCTCGTCTACCTGCTCACATGGGTAGTATTTGGCTACCCAGTGGCCGCCGGCGGCCAGTTCGAGCACGACCTGCACGTCATCAGGAGAGGGGCGGAACAGGCCCTCGTCCACGTCGACCGGCTCCGCGCCGGCGGGGACATCCTTGGCGACGTCCAGGACCTGGATCGAAAGGACCCGGTCAAGCCGGAACAGCCGGACCGCGTTGGCGCGCCTGCACCAGCCCTCGAGGTAGCTGCGGGCCTCCACGACCAGCAGCCGCATCGGGTCGACGTCACGCTCGGTAGCCTCATCGCGGCCGGGCACGTAATAGGAAATATGGAGCCGGCGGCTCCGGTTGAGCGCCTCGGTCACGTGCGACGTGACCGACTGCCTGGTCACGTCGTCGACATGGACCGCAACCTGGGCGCTCGGGCTGCCCGCCGCGCCAGCTGCCGCCTCCAGCTTGGCGATGGTCCGGCTCAGGGCCGAGCGATCGCCGATGCTCGGCAGCTCGGCCAGCATCCGCAGCGCGATGAGCAGCGCACAGGCCTCGTCCACGCCGAGGCGCAGCGGCCGATCCATCGCCTCAGCCTCGCTGACCACGATCTCGCCGCCCTCATAGGACAGGTCGATCGGACAGTAAGGGTCGGGTGACCTCAGCTCCACGCACCAGAGCATGTTGAGGTCGTCGACCAGTTCGCGCTCGGTGATCCCGAATGCCGAGGCGGTCTCGGCCATTCCCACGACGTTCCGGCTGACGACGTACGGCACCAGCGCCAGCAGCCGCTGCAGGCGATCGGTCGCCGTCGGGCCGCGGGCCGGGCCAGCGGCTGAGGCGCGGGCCGGGCCGGCCGACGAGCCGCGGGCC
>JASHOL010000280.1 GCA_030041135.1 Streptosporangiaceae bacterium
TCACCTGATTCCACCGGTCCAGCCCGCCGTGCGCGGCGACCGCGCTGTCGAGTAGATCACTCATGTTCCGCTCCCTGCTGCTCGGGCCCGCTTCACGCGGCCGCCGTCGGGCCGCTAACCGGTTAGATCCCACGGCGGGCGGGAAGTCACCGGGCAGATCGAGTGACCGGGGGACGTGGGCTGACGAGAGCGTACGAACGCAGCACAGAGAACCTCAACGATGTTGCCGGAAGTTGGCCAAACTACTCGTGGCTCAGGTCTCTCAGAGCGCGCCCGATGAGGGCACGCGCGCGGTGACCGTAGACCGCCGAGCGCTGGAGTAATTCGAAGACCTGGACGTAGAGGCTGACCTCGGCGGGCTGGGTGATGTTCAGCCCCGCGGACACGGTTTCCACGTGGACCCGCGTATCGTCGAAGATCCAGAAGCTTCCCTGGGCCAGGGCGTGCCTGTCGCCCGTGTCGGGAATGATCCCGAGGCTGATCGTGGGAACTGACATCAGCGCGAGGAGCCGGCCGAGCTGACCTGACATCACGTCCGCGCCGCCCACCCGCATGCGGAGGGCATGTTCTTCAATCACGAACACGAAGCGCCGTTCCCGCCCGCGCAGGACGCTCTGCCGTCCCATCCGGACGGCGACGGCTGCCTCGATGTCCGTCGGCAGGCTCATCAGCCCGGCCCAGAATTCCAAGATCGCAGCGGCGTAGCCTGCGGTGTTGAGCAGGCCAGGGACGAAGGTGGTCTCGTAGACGCGGAACAGCAAGGTCTGCTCATACAGCGGCAGAAATGAGTCCTGGAAGTGCCTCATCCCTGCACGCATCTGCCGGCGCCACTCGGCGTACATGGCGTCGACGCTGCGCGCGGTGGCGATTAAATCCACCACCTGGTCCTCCGCCCGGCAGTACTTGCACCAGGCACGTATGTCCTCGGGGGACGGCCGGCGGGTGCCGTGTTCCAGCTTGCTGACTTTGGTGAAATGCCAGCCAGTCAGCTCGGCCAGGGCACGCGCGGTTAGCCTCGCCTCCAGCCGGATCTCCCTGAGCCGGGCACCAAGGGCCTCGCGACCTCGGTGGGGCTGGTCAGGCATGACAGCTACGCAGGCCAGCTGGCGCGAATTGTGCTACCCCGCGCTTAACTCGTGCGCGACCGCCGACCGGATGATGCGGTGCATGCCAGGTCGTCCTCGGCATCGTGGCAGGCCTCCGGGAGATAGCGCATGAGTTCCTTGGGCACCCGGATCACCAGCTCGCCGGGCGGAACGTCACCGACCCGGGCAAGGGTATCGGGCTCCAGCTCGAAGCCCTGAATTACGTACTGGCCTGCATCGGTATCCCACAACGCCGGCGAGTTGCCGGGGGAGGAGTGCTTTCCGAGGAGTCGTAGGCGCTTGACGATCGCTGTCGTTGCGGGTGGCTGCTGAGTTGTCATCATGGCTCCTTGCGGCGTGAGTCGGTTCGGCCGGTACAGATCCGTGCCGGAAGCGGAATTAACTGAGCGTCCTGCGGTGACTTTCGGCCGGGCCGCGGATCAACTCTTATGGGCACGTGGACCGAGGCGGAGAGGCATGAGGATGACGGACGCGGCGGAATTCGCCCAACTCACCGACCCGTTCCGAGCTGAGCTGCTGGCCCACTGCTACCGGATGCTCGGCTCGGTCCACGACGCCGAGGACCAGGTGCAGGAGACCCTGATCCGCGCGTGGCGGTCGTACGGTGATTTCGAGGGCCGCGCGTCCTTGCGGACCTGGCTGTACAAGATCGCTACCAACGCATGCCTGCGGGCACTGGAAAACCGAGACCGCCGACCGCTGCCGTCCGGCCTCGGCGCCCCGGGGACCAACCCGGACGGGCCGCTGGCCGCCGGGCACGGCGAGGTTCCGTGGCTGGAGCCGATCTCCGACGCCCTGGTAAGGGCCAGCCCCGCCGACCCCGCATCGGTCGTGGCTTCGAGGGCGAGCCTGCGGCTGGCTCTGATCGCCGCGTTGCAGTACCTGCCCGCCCGCCAGCGCGCCGTCCTGATCTTGCGGGACGTCCTGCAATGGCGGGCGGCCGAGGTAGCCGACCTGCTCGGCACCACCACGACCGCGGTCAACGGCCTGCTGCTGCGCGCCCGGGCGCGGATCGCACAGGCTGGGCTCGCGCAAGATGAGATACGTGAACCCGCGGAAACAAGCCGGCGTGCGCTGCTCGACCAGTACGCGGCCGCCTTCGAAAACGCCGACGCCGCCGCCCTCTCCCGGCTGCTGCGCGAGGACGCCACATTCGAGATGCCGCCAATCCTCACCTGGTTCGCGGGGCGCGACCGGATCGCGCAGTTCCTCGGCAACCGCGTTCTCGGCCAGCCAGGGGACTTCACGATGGTTCCCATCGCCGCCAACGCCCAGCCGGGCTTCGCGTGTTACCTGCTCGGCCGAGACGGCCGTCACCACGCGCACGCGGTGCAGGTGCTCACGGTCGCCGACGCGGGTATCGCGCATGTCGTCTCCTTCAACCAGCCCGGGCTGTTCCAGGTCTTCGGCCTGCCAATGGTCCTGCCCGCCCCGACCGGTCCCGCGGAGTCTCGCCGGTGAATGGCGCGATCGGCCTGCTCGAGCAGGCGATCAGTTACGCTGCGCGATCAGTGCTCGATGTCACGCCCACGCTGTTGCCCCGCCCGACACCATGCCGGCACTGGAACCTGGACATGCTGCTCAGCCACGCCAGCGAGTCCCTGGCCGCGCTCCACGACGCGACCGTCACCGGTCACGTCCCCCTGATCCCCGCCGGACCCGTCCACGAGCCGACCGCCGATCCCGCCCAGATTTTTCGCAGTCAGGCCGTTCGGCTGCTGGCGGCACGGGCGACCGCTGACAACGGCCACCAGGTGCTCGGAGTCGGCGACCTCTCGCTCCCCGCCATCGCGATCGAATGCGCCGGAGCCATCGAGATCGCCGTGCACGGATGGGACATATCCCAGGCATGCGGCCAGAACAGGCCAATCCCTGACGCGCTGGCCGCGAGCCTGCTGGCCATCGCCCCGCTGCTCATCCCAGAAACCGGTCGGCACCCCCATTTCAGCCCACCGGTAACCGCGCCAGCCCGGGTTGGTCTGGGAGACCGGCTCGTCGCCTACCTCGGCCGTAACCCTGTGCGCGACGATAATCCGACCGAGGCGTGAACCTAAGCCTTGATCTTGCCGTCGGCCAGGTACAGGACGGAGTCGGCCAGGTCGATCAGCAGCGGATCGTGGGTGGCGACGAGCGCGGTCACGCCCTCCGACTCCACGACGGCGCGGAGCAGCCGCATGATCTGCCGACCGGTCTCGCGGTCGATCTGGCCGGTGGGCTCGTCGGCGAGCAGCAGCGACGGCCGCGTGGCGAGCGCCCGTGCGATCGCCACGCGCTGCTGCTGACCCCCGGACAGTTCCGCCGGGCGCTGGTTGACGTGGTCGGCGAGCCCGACGATCGACAGCATCAACTCGACGCGGGATTCACGCTCCGTCGGCGCGACTCCGGCGATCCGCAGCGGCACGCCCACGTTCTCGGCGGCGGACAGCACAGGAAGCAGCCCAAACGACTGGAAGATGTACGCCACGGTCTCGCGCCGCAGGCGCATCCGCTCCCGCTCGCCCATCGCGGTCACGTCGTGCCCGGCGACGGAAACGAAGCCGCCGTCCGGGGAGTCGAGGCCGCCGACGACGTTTAGCAGCGTCGTCTTCCCTGACCCTGACCGCCCGCAGAGCGCGACCAGCTTTCCCCCGCCGACAGTGAAGGTGACGCCGCGCAGCGCCGCCGTCGCGGTCGCTCCGCTCCCGTAGGTCCGCGTCACATCCCGGACATCAATCATGTTCTTCACTGTCAGTCCTCGCTCGCGCCCCTTGGCTCGCGAGAGGTGTCGGGCCAGACGCCGATGTGGTCGGGCTCG
>JASHOL010000281.1 GCA_030041135.1 Streptosporangiaceae bacterium
AGCCGCTCGCGGCGGCGGCCAGAGCGAACCGGGTGCGCAGTCGGCTCAGCCCGCGGGCCCGCGAGCCGTTGACCACGAACGCTGCGAGGTTAAGCTGCCCGTTCCTGTCCACCGGCAGGTTAGAGCACGGTCGCCAGCACGTCCCGCGCCTCGTCCTGGATCCTGGCCAGGTGCCCGGCACCGCGGAACGACTCGGCGTACAGCTTGTACACGTCCTCGGTGCCGGACGGCCGGGCGGCGAACCAGCCGGACTCGGTGATGACCTTGATACCGCCGAGCGGCTCGCCGTTGCCGGGCGCGGTCGTCAGCCGCGCCAGCACCTTGTCGCCGGCCAGCGTCTCGGCGCTGAACTGGTTACCGGACAGCTTGGCCAGCGCCGCCTTCTGCTCGCGCGTGGCCGGGGCGTCGACCCGCGCGTACACGGACTCGCCCAGCCGCGACGTCAGCTCGCGGTACCGCTCGCTCGGTGTGACGCCGGTGACCGCGATGATCTCGGCCGCCAGCAGGTTCATGATGATCCCGTCCTTGTCCGTGGTCCAGACGGCACCGTCCCGGCGCAGGAACGACGCGCCCGCGCTCTCCTCGCCGCCGAAGCCGACGCTGCCGTCCCGCAGGCCGGAAACGAACCACTTGAACCCGACCGGCACCTCCATCAGGCCGCGCCCGAGGTCGTCGGCGACCCGGTCGATCACCGACGAGCTGACCATCGTCTTGCCGACCGACGCCTGCGCAGGCCACCCATCCCGCCGACCGAATAGGTAGTCGATCGCGACGGCCAGGTAGTGGTTGGGGTTCATCAGCCCCGCGTCCGGCGTCACGATGCCGTGCCGGTCGGCATCAGTGTCGTTGCCGGTCGCGACCGCGTAGTCGAGCCGCTGGCCGATGAGCGAGGCCATCGCCGATGGAGAGGAGCAGTCCATCCGTATCCGGCCGTCCCAATCCAGCGTCATGAACCGGAACGTGGCGTCTACGTGGGGATTCACGACCGTCAAGTCGAGGCCATAGTGGCTAGCGATCTCGCCCCAGTAGTCGACGCTGGCGCCACCGAGCGGATCGGCGCCGATCCGGACCCCGGCGGCCCTGATCGCGTCCAGGTCGACAACGGAGCGCAGGTCTCCCACGTACTGGGTCAGGAAGTCGTGCCCGCCGATCTTCTGCCTGGCCCGGGCGAGCGGAATCCGGCGGACCTCCCGCCGTCCGCCGCGGAGCAACTCGTTGGCCCGCTGCTGGATGCGCGCGGTGATCTCGGACCCGGCCGGGCCGCCGCTGGGCGGGTTGTACTTGAACCCGCCGTCCTCTGGCGGATTGTGTGACGGGGTCACGACGATACCGTCGGCCAGCCCGGCCGGAGGCCCGTCCGGCCCCATGGTCAGGCCCGCGTTGTGCTCGATGATCGCGCGTGACACGGCGGGCGTCGGAGTGTAGCCCTGCCGCTTGTCCGCCAGCACGATGACGTCGTTGGCCGCCAGCACCTCCAGCGCGGTGACCAGGGCGGGCTCGGACAGCGCGTGGGTGTCCCGGCCGATGAACAGTGGCCCGCTGATGCCGGCAGCAGAGCGGTAGTCGCAGATCGCCTGCGTGGCGGCCGCGATGTGGTCGTCGTTAAACGACAGCCGCAGCGCGCTGCCGCGGTGGCCGGACGTGCCGAACGTCACCTGCTGGGCCGGATCGGCTGGGTCGGGATGCTCGGCGAAATAGGCAGTGACGAGCTGCGCCACATCCACCAGGTCGTCGTAGGTCGCCGGCTTGCCTGCCCGCTCGTCCATGTTGCCTGCCAGAGTCTAGGTCTGCCCAGCCTCGTCATGCCCGGCCCGGCCGCGCCCTACCTGGTCACGCGCAGCCTTCTCCTGCATCGGCAGCACGTCAGGCAGATCCAGCGCCGCAGCCGACAGCTCATACCCTGCCCGCCTGGCCAGGTCCGCATACACGGCCGAGCAATCCGCCCGCACCAGGGGCTCAAGCTCGGCAAACCGGCTGGCTGCCAGCCCGCGCGGCCCCGGCGGCTCGGCGTAATCGAAGTAGTACTTCAGCTTGGCCTCGGTGCCCGAGGGCCGGACCACGACCCGGTAGTGCTCGCTGGCGAATTCCAGTACGTCACGAGACGCCCGCTCGCCGCCGCTCAGCGGGCCGGTCGTGCCGTCGACCAGGAAGTCACGCCTGCTGACGACCGGCTCGCTGCCGACCCGCTCCATCGGCACGTCCCGAAGCGAGCGCATCACCGCCTTGATCGTGTCGGCTCCCTCGGCCCCCAGCAGGACCAGCGAGCGGCCGTACTCGATGTGCACGCCCGTTGCCTCGAAGACGTTCATTAGGTAGTCCCACAGCGTCCGGCCGGAACCGCGCATCAGCACGTGCAGGTGGGCGATGAGGTACGCACCGGATGCGCCGTCCTTGTCCCGCAGGTCGGTGGTGGTCAGGTAGCCGTGGCTCTCCTCACTGGCCAGCACGAGGTCGGGCAGCGCCCCCTCGCTCTCGGCGTTGTCCAGCAGCTGGCCGATGAACTTGAACCCGATCATCAGGTCGTCGGTTAGGTCGATGCCGGAGCCGAGCGCGGCGACGGCCCGCAGCACGCGGCTCGTCGCGACGGTGGTGATCATCGATCCGGACAGGCCAGGGCCGTCCGGGTCAGCGGCCAGGAAATAGCCAAGGATCGCGCCGATCTGGTTGCCGGTCAGGTGCCGCCACTCCCCCGACGACAGGCGCACCTCGACTCCAAGCCGGTCGGCGTCAGGGTCGGTGGACAGCACCAGCTCGGCGCCGACCGTGGCCGCGAAGTCGATCGCCGGGTCCGTCACGCCAGGGATCTCGGGGTTGGGTGAGCGCAGGGGGATCGGCGCGAACGACCCGTCCGGGTACTGGTCGGGGGGCACATGCAGCTGGAACCCGGCGCCAGTCAGCGTCTCGCCGACGTTGGCCAGGCCGGTTCCGCACAGGGGCGTGTAGACGATCGGGACCTGCGGCGCGACGGTTGCGGAGGCCGAGCACAGGGCATCGGCCCGGCTGGTATACATGCTGATGTAGCGGCGGTGCACCGCAGGCGAGATCGGCGCCGCCGCGCCGGCGTGGCCCGCCACCAGGGTCTCGATCTGAGGGTCGAGCACCACCTGCTCGACCGTCGCGGACAGGTTCGCGTCGTCGGGCGGGCAGTACTGGCCGCCGGTCGGCGTGTAGACCTTCAGCCCGTTGTCGTCCGGATGATTGTGCGAAGCCGACACGTTCAGGCCGCCGGCCGCGCCGAGGTCCCTGATCGCGAACGACAGCTCGGGCGTGGGCATGTACCCGTCATCATCGCCGGGCGCGGTCATGAGGGTCTCGACCCCGTATACGGCGTAGATCTGGCACGCCAGCCGGGCGAGGCTGCGCGAGCTGGTGCCAAGCAGCGACCAGTCGGGTCCCATGAATGAATGGAGCCGGTTGATATCGGTGAAGACGCGGGTGTCGTTGGCCACGACCACCAGCAGGTCGTCGCGGTCGGCCGTCTTGCGCAGGAACTCGCAGTGCCCGGCGACGGTCAGCGCTAGGGTGCGGGGGTTAATCCGGTTCGGCCCGATGCCGACCCGGCCCCGCCGCCCGCCAGTTCCGAACGGGATGTCGATCCGGAATGAGTCGACGATCAGCCCAACCGGCGCCAGCTCGGCAAAACGAGTCAGCTCGCCGGCTCGGACGAACGGCTGGGAGGCGCCCAGCCATGCGCGCAGCGTGTCGGCGGCGGCCGCGCCGCCGCTCGGCTGGCTGGCGATCTCTTCTAGACGCCGGATGAGGCCGGAGTGGGTCATTATCCTCCGCCGCGGTCTGCAGGCAGTTCTTGGGACAACCACCATATTGCGCACCCAGGGCCGGCTGGCTGGCGGGGCAGAAACTGCCCGCGGTCTTCCCAGCGCAGTGCGACCCGGCCGTCACGGGAATTCGCCCATCGTGGTCCGGGACGGACATTATTGCCGAACGGTCCGCCCGAGTCGTAAAGAAACTTGACCCTCGTAAACCGCGAAGCTCTACGATGCGTCACAAGATCGTGACGCCAGCGCGCCCCCTCCGTTTGCTGGCAGCGGTTCCCTGGTCTCGCTCGCCCATTTGGAGGACTGGTGACAGCATTCCCTGAAGTCGCTTCCCTGCCCGACGGCACGGCTGCTGGCCATGGCCCGCCCCGATGTAGGCACGGGATACCCGCAGTGCTCGGCGGCGATTTGCCCGTGCCGCTAGCCGACGGACGGACTGTCACCTACGCGAACCTCGATTACGCCGCGACCGCGCCGTGTCTTGCCGTCGTCGCGGAGGCAGTCTCCGAGTTGCTGCCGTGGTATGCGAGCGTCCACCGCGGCGCGGGCGCAGCCTCCCGCCGATGCACGCGCGAGTACGAGCAGGCCCGAGAGACCATCGCGGACTTCCTCGAAGCGCGGGCCGACGACCACGTGATCTTCACGAGAAACACGACCGACGCGCTAAACCTGCTGGCCAGGGCCCTGCCGGCCGGGACGACGGTGATCGGCTGGGACGGCGAGCACCACGCGAACCTGCTGCCGTGGAGCGCCGCGATCCGGCTGCCCGTGCCAGCCGACCCGGCCGAGGCAGCGGGCCAGCTCACCGAGGCGCTGGCCGACTGCCCCGGTCCTGCGCTCGTGACCGTCACCGGGGCGTCCAACGTTACCGGCGAGATCTGGCCCGTCGCCGAGCTAGCCGAGGTCGCGCACGCCCACGGTGCACGACTTGCGGTCGACGCCGCGCAACTGGCACCGCATCGGGCGGTGTCGCTGGCTGCCTCGGGCATTGACTACGTGGCCATGTCGGGCCACAAGGCGTACGCGCCATTCGGCGCCGGGGTGCTGGCCGGGCGAGCCGACTGGCTCGACGCCGCCCCGCCCTACCTCGCCGGGGGAGGCGCCACCGCCTACGTCGGCGCTTCCGGCGACGTGCGCTGGCACTCCGGCCCGGCCAGGCACGAGGCCGGAACGCCGAACCTGATCGGCTCGGTGGCGCTGGCCACTGCCTGTGCTCAGCTTGCCGCGGCGGACCGGCTTGCCCTGGAGGCGGCCGAGCATGGACTGCTGGCCCGCCTCCGGACCGGGCTGGCCGAGCTGCCAGGCGTGCAGGAGTTGCGCATGTTCGGCCCTGCACACGACCGGGTCGGCATCGTCACGTTCGCAGTGGCGGGACGGGAGGCGGCCGACGTGTCCGCCCACCTGGCCGCGGCACATGGGATCGGCGTGCGGGACGGCCAGTTCTGCGCGCATCCCCTGGCCAGGCGGCTGCTCGCCGAGGCCGAGGACCGGGCCGGCCGACCGCTCGGCGAGAACGCGACAAGGGCCAGCATCGGCATCGGCTCGACTGCCGAGCACGTCGAGCGGCTCGTGCGCGGCGTGGCCGAGCTGACCGCACCCGACCGCCCAGCGGCCGGGTGAGCGCCGGGCCCAATCAGCCGGATCATTCGTCGGCAGTAGCACTGCAGCGCTGGCACGCCCCTGCCGTGCTGGCGAACCGGCTGGTCCTTGCGCAGCGCTGGGGTCAGGCATTCCTGGCCTACAACGTCGTCATCCGGGCGGATCCGGCCGCCGCCGCCGCGCTGTCGGCCGTCCAGTACAGGCTCAGCCAACTGGAGCCGTCGCTGCTTCGGATGCCGGCCGAGGCGCTGCACACGACCGCGGCATTCTTACTGCCGGGGTCGGCCGAGTTCGACCGCCCGAAAGATGAGCTGTGGCATCAGAACGGATCACGGTGGCTCGCGCAACTCGAGGAGCTGGCGGCCGGAACTCCGCCCTTTACCCTGCTCTTCCACCGCATCGTCGTCACCGACGTCGCGATCATCGCGCTTGCGGACGAGCCCAACGGCCTCATGGCCTTCCGGCGGCGGCTGCTGACGGTCATGGACGTGCCGGGTAACTCCCACCGCTACGACCAGGTCCACGCCACGCTGCTCAGATACTCGGCCCCCCTGCGCGACCCGGCCGCGCTGTTAGAGCTGGCCGGGGCTTGCGGCGTGCAGGCTGGCTTCGATGTCAGCGAGTTCGTGGTCGCGCGGGAGCACATCTTCCCTTTCCTTGGCTATGACGTGCTGCGGCGGCTCGTGCTGCCCGAGTCTCGTTAGCATCGTGTCGTGGCCGCAAACCGGGACCTGATCACGTCCGCCGATAAGCCCTACTTCGCCGAGCGGGGCGAGACCAAGGGCGACCTCGCTGACCACTACCTGCGGGTCGCCGAGCCGCTGATGCGGGTCATGGGCGGGCGCCCGGTGCTTCTGCAGCGCTTCCCCGAGGGCGCGGGCGGACCGTCGTTCTTCCAGAAGCGGGTTCCGAAGAACAAGCCGGCCTGGCTGCAGACGACCGTCGTCGCTACCCCGAACGGCACCACCTCGGAGGCGCTGGTCGCGGCCGACATCGACCACGTGCTCTGGGCGGTGAATCTCGGCTGCCTGGGCTTTCACGTGTGGCCGTACCTGGCCGGCGATCCCGACCACAGCGACGAGCTGCGGATCGACCTGGACCCGACGCCCGGCACCGATTTCAGCCACATCCGGCTGGCCGCCGCCGAATTGCGAACGCTCCTAGACGAGGCCGGCGTGACCGGATATCCCAAGACGACGGGCAACCGCGGCCTGCACGTATACGTCCGGCTGCAGCCGCGCTGGGACTCCTACCAGGTCCGCAGCGCCGCGGTGGCGATCGCCCGCGAACTGGAGCGACGCCGGCCCGACCTGATCACGGCGGCCTGGTGGAAGGAGGAGCGCGGCCGCCGCATCTTCGTCGACTTCAACCAGAACGCGCCGCACAAGACGGTGTTCGGCGCCTGGTCGGTGCGGGCCCGGCCGGGCGCGCAGGTCTCGACGCCGGTGAACTGGGCCGAGATCGACGAGATTCACCCTGACCAGTTCACGATCGCCTCGCTGCCAGCCCGGCTTGCGAGCATGGGTGACCCGTGGCTGGCCATGCCCGACGACCCGCAGTCACTTGAGCCGTTCCTGCAGATGCAGGCCCGCGACCTGGAGAACGGGATACCCGACGCGCCGTGGCCGCCGGTGTACCCGAAGCAGCCGGGCGAGCCGCCGAGGGTTGCGCCCAGCCGGGCCAGGAAACAGTAGGCGCTAGCCGAGCGCGGCGTAGACGGCTTTCTGTATGTCCCTGTGGACCTGAGGCAGGGCAGGTGACTCCCAGATCCGCTGAGTCAGCACGACCACGACCAGGTCCTGGGCCGGGTCGACCAGCCACGACGTGCCGAGGCCGCCATCCCAGCCGAACGCGCCGTCATCCCGCACGGCCTGGCAGAACGACCACGACTGGTGGCGGAAGAACTCCGGGCCGAGGCCACCGCGGGCCTTCTGTCCCTGCGTGAGCTGGTCTGTGGTCATGGCCCGCACGGACTCCGGTGACAGCAGCGGCCTGCCGCCGCGCAGCAGCATGGTCGCGAACGCGTGCAGGTCGTCGGCCGTCGAGACGAGCCCAGCCGCGCCGTCGGCGAACGCGGGCGGGCGGCTCCACGCGCCATCAGGCGGGTCGAGGAGCTCAAGGCCGCCGGGCGTCGGCCGGTAGGCCGTGGCCAGCCGCTCCGGCTGACTGGTCCAGAACCCCGTGTCCTTCATCCCCAGCGGCTCGAACATCCGGGTCTGGAGCGCGCCGGCGAACGACTGCCCGGTAGCGCGCGAGACGAGGACCCCGAGCACCGAGGCCCCGGTGTTGTACATCCAGCGCTCCCCCGGCTGGGCCATGAGCGGAAGCGAGCCCAGCCTGGCGATCCAGGTATCGGGGTCGGGTTGCACCGCCGGGTTTGGCGGCCCGAGCGTGGCCAGGGAGAGCTCGTCCGCCGCTGCCTCGACCGGCCAGGGCGCAGGTGCCATGAACATTTCCACGACGGAGCCGAACCCGAACGTGAACGTGAGGAGGTCGCGGACGGTGATCGGCCGGCTGGCCGGCACCGTGTCGTCCAGCGGGCCGTCAGGCCGCCGCAGCACGCGCCGGCTGGCCAGTTCGGGCACCAGGTGGTCGACCGGTTCGTCCAGGGCGATCAGGCCCTCGTCGACCAGCGCCATGGTCATGGCTCCGGTGATCGGCTTGGTGGTCGATGAGATCCGGAACAGCGTGTCCCGCGCGACCGGCGGGCCGCCCGCGGCCCGCCGGCCCAGTTCCTCGCAGTGGACCTGATCACCCGCGGCAACCAGCAGTACCAGCCCGGGCACGTTGTCGTCGGCCACGTGCCGCTCGGCGGCCGCCCGCACCTGGGCCAGCCCGTCCTTCGTTAGCTTGCCTGTCATCGCCTCTCCCCGTCGGGCGCGCTCGCGCGCCGCTGAAGGCTCCCCCGCCTAGTCTGTCGTATATCACCGCGCTCACCGCGCAGGAAGGGTGGTCTCATGGCCGCGCTGACCGCCGCCGAACGCCACACGGTATCTGCCATCCGGGCCGAGCTCGACCGGCTCCTGCGCTACGACGACGAGTCCATCGTCCACGCGAAGTGGGTGCGCCAGCGCTACGACTGCGGCTGCTACGCGACCTTCGAGCCCGCCCGCCGGGCAACGGTGCAGACCGCATGGCACGAGGCCGGCCACGCGGTCGCGGCGATGAGCATCGGGGCGCGATTCACCTCAGCGAGTATCCACCACGGACATCGCAGCGAGGGTCGCGTGCACGGGGTCACCAACGGCGGCGACCTGGCGTTCGTGGTGGACGCGGCGGGCCAGATTGCCGAGCGACTGATGAACTGGACCATGCCGGACACCGATGCCCAGCTGCGGGAGTGGCTGCCCACGTGGCGAGCCGACGGCGACGCGCGCCGGTTCCGCCGCTCGATCGCTGCCCGCTTCGGTGCCGACGAGGCGAGTGCCTGGCGCTACTGCGAGGAAATCCTGACTCCGCGCCGGCTGCAGATCCGCCAGCTGGCTCGCGCCATGCTCGTCCACCCCCGGCACCTGCTCTACCCCGTGGTGGCCGAACTCGCGGCCGCTGGCAGCCAGTTGCTGATCTCTGATTACGACGCCAGCTCGCGGCTGCAGATGAACTGACTTTGTGACGACCTGAAACTGCCCGGCCGAGCACGGTTAGCGCGACCCGCGTTCCGTGCCTAGCGCCGTGGCTGCTTGGGCAGGACGATCGGCTCCGTTAATATTCGCCCCAATGCCCAAGTTCGGGAGTGCGGCTGAGATGGCGGTAGACGCGGACCCGGTCGCCGCGTGCCGCGGATCTACCCAGTGTCTGGGCGTGGTGACATTCACGAGTTCCTTCTTGGCGCCGTTCGTCTCAGTGGCGGAACGGTGCTGTACGCCAGCAGGCCTACGAGGGTGCCGGTCTATCTCGGCGTCGAGCATCTGGACGGACAGCGTATCGGCTTGATGATCTATCCGTTCCGAATGACCCGGCTTTCCACGAGGAACAGGCCGAGCGACGAGATCCGGGGCCAGCTGAGGTACGGGGCCGAGGAGACTTGGCCGGCGGACGATCACTTCGCGGCGCGCGACATCGCGGGCGTGGACACGACGCTGCTTCTTGGCGTCTACCCGGAGGGTGGGTTCCTGCTCGGACTGGACCCGGCGTTGTATGACCCGCTGCCGCTGGGAATCAGCGTATACGCCAAGGACGAGCAGGCGGCCCGGGTGCGCGCGACCGGGTGGACGGTCTGGGAGCGCACGAACCGGGCAGGCCTGCGCCGCGCCGCGCCCAGGGCTGCCGAGGGCCTGGAGACGCTCGTGGGTTTCGCGCCGGACCGGCTGCTTGATTACGCGCGATTCGAGCGTCGCGCAAGCGATCTTGGCCTTGACCCTCCGCTGCGCTACACAGCCGCTGAAGACGCTGCCGTCCCGGTCCACAGCGGACCAGCGGGTACTACTGCGCGGCATGCTCTGGAACATAACTTCGACCTGACCGCGCTTCAGATTCTGGACATCATCGCCAGCCGGATGCGCCTGGAGGTAGCGGTCAAGGGCGGCGTGGCTGAGTATCACCTCGGACAGATTCTGGCTGGCGATCCCGCGATCGCAGCCGTCACGTCCCTTGATCAGGATGCGCAGCCAGACTTCGATGTGCGCATGGCGGACGGGCGCACGGTCCTGGTCGAGTGCAAGAACGTGTCACCTGAGCCGTACGCGAATGGTGACTTCAAGGTGGAGGTGCAGAAGACCAGAGCCACCACCGGCGATCCAGCAGGTCGGCTCTACCGACCCGAGCAGTTCGATGTCGTTGCCGCATGCCTGTACTCGCCCACCCGCCGGTGGGACTTCCGGTTTATCCGGTCGGACTCGCTCGATCGTCACTCGGCTCACCCCGATCGGCTAGCGGCCACGCATCGGGTGGATGACAGGTGGTCGGCCAGTCTCCTGGCCGCGATGGACAGGAATGACGGCGCGTCCTGATGCCCGTTGTCCTACCGGCCTGGCAGACTGCCGGCATGACCGGACGCCGCGACAGCACCGCTGGCGTTGCTGTCAGCCTGTTCTCCGGAGCTGGGGGACTAGACCTGGGTGTGGAACTGGCGGGCTATCAGGTCAGGGCAGCCGTTGAGCGATATGCAGATGCGACGCTCACCATGGAGAAGAACTTCCCGCACCTTGCGTCTGCCGTCATCAAATCTGACATTTTGGCGATCCCGACGAGCGACATCATGCGTGCTGCCGGGCTGCGCCGCGCCGCCCGGCCGGACCTGCTTGTAGGCGGGCCACCCTGCACGCCCTTCAGCAAAAGTGGTTTCTGGCTCGACTGGAAACGCTCAGGGCTTGATCCTGAGGCGAGCTTGCTGCAGGCATATACCCGCGTACTGCGCGAAGCCCAGCCACGCAAGTTCATCCTGGAGAACGTCTACGCTCTGACCTTCGGGAACCAGGCGAGCAAAGGCGCCTACGACCGCCTGCTGCGCGAGATTGACCAGGCGGGCTACAACTATCGCGCGAAGGTTCTCAATGCTGCCGACTACGGCGTGGCGCAGTCACGTCCACGGCTGTTCGTGATTGGCGCGCGTAAAGATGAGCCGCAGCCCGAGCACCCGGCCCCGAGCCACGGCGGATCATGGGAACGGCGTGCCACGGGTAATCCCGACCGGCCTCACGTGACCAGCGGCGAGGCACTCGACGGCCTGGTGACTGACCCGGAGCCAGAGGAGGTGCTACGGGGCAGGTACAGGCATCTCCTGGCCGATATCCCGCCAGGGGACAATTACCTGTACTACACGGTCGAGCGTGGCCATCCTGACCCGCAGTTCGCGTGGCGCAGTCGGTTCTGGTCGTTCCTGCTGAAGCTCGATCCGGCCCGGCCGTCGCCCACAATCCAGGCGCAGCCTGGCTCGAACGTCGGCCCCTTCCACTGGACCAATCGGCGCCTGCGGCTTGCTGAGCTAAAGCGTCTGTTCACCTTCCCCGACGACTTCGATTTCGTCGGCTCTCGCGCAAGCGCGCAATACATGATCGGCAACTCCGTACCACCACAGCTAGCTCAACGCGTCGCGGAAGCCGTCCGGGATGCATAGTCCCGGTGCCACAGTCACTCAGGATGGTCTAATCCCTGGTCGCCCAGCACGAGGCTCCGCGAGGGTCTTTTCAAGCAGCGCGTTGCTGAAGAAGGGCCCGTCGAAATCCCGTCGGCCGACCTCGCGGAAGCCCAGGTCGAGGTCGTAGCGCCGCAGGCGCTCGTTGCCCTCGACGCAGTCCAGCTGGACCGCCGTCGCCCCGGCCTCACGACCGGTGGCGGCGGCCCAGTCAAGAAGCCTGGCGCCGAGGCCAGCGAGCCGGCGGTCAGTCATCAGCCCGTGAACGTAGACCGAGCGGACGCCGTCGTCTGGCCGGATCGCTGCATCAGCCCACAGCAGCCGCAGACCGGCCTCCACGCCGCCACCGCCCCCGGTGACGTGCCAATCGCCGCGGGCAACCTGATCGGCGATGACATCGGTCCACGCCGCGCCGAGCGGCCACTGCCTGATCCCGCGCTCGGCCAGCCACAGCTCCGCCGCGACGCGCAGCCGGTAGATCGCGGGGACGTCGGCTGGACTCGCCTGGCGCATCTCGAGCATGTCGCTGAGCCTAGAGCCGCATATCGGGATCTGCCGCACACGGCCCTGCTGCCATAGGCTCGGACTGATGATGGCGACGGTCCCCGCCGCGACGTCCACCGGCCAGGACATCGCGCAGCGGCTCATGGCAGACGGCTACGTGGTCGTCACGGGCATGATGGCCGACGAGGACGTGCAGGCGGCGCGCGCTGACCTCGGCCGGGTCCTGTCGGCGACGCCGACCGGGCGCAACCCGTTCGAAGGGTTCTCCACTCAGCGGGTGTATGCGCTGTTCGCCAAGACCAGAACGTTCGACCAGGCCGCGATTGACCCGCTGCTGCAAGACGTCATGACGCGAGTGCTTGGCCACCATCAGCTCAGCGCGCCGGTCGGCATTCGCATCGGGCCAGGCGAAGCCGCCCAGATCCTGCACAGGGACGACTCGATCTACCCGGTGCCCGAGCCGCACCCGCCGCTCGTGGTCAATACCATGTGGCCGCTTGACGAGTTCACGGCCGAGAACGGCGCGACCCGGTTCATTCCCGGTAGTCACGCCTGGGAGCCAGGCCGCACGCCCACGCCCGACGACCCGGTGGAGCAGGCAGTCATCTCCCCCGGCTCGGCCATGTTCTACCTCGGCAGCCTCTGGCACGGCGGCGGGGCCAACCAGACCGGGCAGCCACGGCTCGGGGTGATCCTGGAGTACGCCGCGGGCTGGCTCAGGCAGCAGGAGAACCATCTCCTGGCGGTGCCGCGGGCGACCGTCAGGCAACTGCCCGAGCGGCTGCAGGAGTTGCTCGGCTACAACATCTACCCGCCGTTCGTCGGCTACGTGAACGGCTCACACCCCCGCAAGGCGCTGGCCGCGGACGAATAAGTCGGCAGCTTGCGCGGCCAGCGCGTCCCTGTGGGCCGGATCCGCGATGGCGAGCATCCGCTCCCGGCGCCCAGTCAGGCCAAGACCGCGAAGGTCGGCAACGCCGTGCTCGGTGACGATAACGCCGGCGTCGCTGCGCGCCACGCTCGCCTGGCCGGTCAGCCGGGAGACGATGCGGCTCGCCGACCCGGCCGTCGACGGCAGGACGGTGATGGCGAGCCCGCCCTCCGACCGGGCTGCGCCGCGCATGAAGTCGGCGGCTCCGCCGACGGCACCGACGTACCGGCCGAAGATCGTCTCGGTGTTGATCTGCCCGGTCAGGTCGACCTCGATCGCGCCGTTGATCGCCGTCAGCCGATGCTGCGCGGCCAGGACGGCCGGGTCGTGGGTATAGGTCGTCGGGTACAGGCGCACTGCGCGGTTGCGGACCGCATGACCGAACAGGTGGCTCGTTCCCAGCAGGAAGCCGGCCACCACGACGCCGCGGTCGGTCGCCTTGCGCGACCCGGTGACCGCGCCCGCCTCGATCAGGTCGGCTACAGCGTCGGTGATCATGCCCGAGTGCACGCCCAGGTCGCGGCGTTCTGACAGCCCGGCCAGCGCGGCCGACGGCATGCTGCCGATCCCCACCTGAAGGGTTGCGCCGTCCTCGACCAGGCCCGCAACCAGTTCCGCGATCGCGGTCTCGACTTGCTGCGACGGCCGGGCCACGTGGTACTGCGCCGGTGCCCGCGAGGTATGCACGATCACGTCCAAGTCCTCGCGGGAGACCGACCAAGCGCAGCTCACGTCGGGAATCCGGTCACTGACCTCGGCGATAACGACTCTGGCCGTGCCGATCAGTGCCGCCACGTAGTCCGCGCAGACGCCGAGCCCGTGGCGGCCGTCGGGCCGCGCCGGTGGCAGCGCCAGCAGGACCGCATCGGCTCGCAGCGGGCCCGCGCCGAGGATCGAGGGCAGCGCCGAGTAATGGCAAGGGAGCAGGTCGAGCACACCGGCGCTCAGCAGTGCCTGGTTCGCCCCCGCACCGGAATAGGAGACGAACCTCAGGTGATCTGCATACTCGGGCCGCATCGTGTCCGAGCACGGGATGCCGAGAAAGCAGCAAACGCCGGACAGGCTTGCTCGCTGGCAGGCCAGCGCCTGCGTAACCGACAGAGGCTCCCCGCAAGCCTGGCCCCACGTCACGGTATCGCCTGGCCGCAGGTAGCGGGTCAGGTCCAGCCCATCGACGCCGTCGTACTCGACCGTCACGCGGGCCAGGCCAGGACTCAGCTCGCGCCGGTCACCGCAAGGCGCGCCACTTGCCGCGATCGCCGCGAATCTCGGCGACGAGCCTGGCCGCGTACGCCTCCTGGCTTTCTGACTCGCGCCGGTAAGACCGGGTCAGGCCCGCGTCGTCATCGGCCGCCGCAATGCTGGCGGCTACGTCCGGCTCGGGGCCGGCCGCGGCGGCACCTTTTTCTGCGCCTACCGCGGCGGCGCCCGTGCCCGCCTGGCCCGCCTTCCTGGCCGACCTGATGGCCGTCAGGCCGACCTCATCCCTGACGGTGCGGACCCAGAAGACGACGCCGAATATGGCGAACAGCGGCCACTCGAAGGTATAGGCCCAGCTCAGCGTGTTCCCGGAGAGCGCGCAGTGCCACTGCCAGTCGCCCAGCCACAGCATGCCCAGGAACGCGACGACGGCGAAGGCGTGCCAGCACAGCCACTTGGGCCGGAGCACGGCTCGCCACCGGGGCTTAGTGAACTCGGTGGAACCGACGGCAGCCATGCCACAACCCCCTACCAGTTGCCCCACGGCAGCAGGGCCGTCACCGCGACGACCGCGAACAGCAGCGTGAGGTAGGCGATCGACAGGTGGAACAGCCGCATCGGGGCGAAGGTGCGCCCGGATGCCGCCCGCCCCTGCAGCCGGTGCGCTTCGCCCAGGAACCAGCCTCCGAGCCCCAGAGCGCAGGCCGCGTAGACCCAGCCCGCGTACGGGGCCAGCACCAGCGTCGCGGCCACCATCGCGTAGGAGTAGAAGAGGATCTTGCGAGCGACCGCGGTAGCCGTTGCCACCACCGGCAGCATCGGAACGTTCGCCGCCGCATAGTCGTCACGGAACTTCATCGCCAGCGCCCAGAAGTGCGGCGGGGTCCAGAAGAAAATGACAGCGAACAGGACGACCGCGGGCCAGCTCACTCTGTCCGTCACGGCCGACCAGCCCACAAGCACGGGGAAGCAGCCCGCCGCCCCGCCGATCACGATGTTGGAAGCGGTCCGCCGCTTCAGGAGCATCGTGTAGACAAAGACGTAAAACAAGATCGCGCAGTCGGCCAGCGCCGCCGACAGCCAGTTGGCCAGCAGGCCGAGCAGCAGGGTCGAGGCCACGCCCAGGGCGATGCCCGATGCCAGGGCCTCGCCCGGCTTGATCGTGGCCCGGCCGCCGTTGGCGACCAGCGGCCGCCGCGAGGTTCGCTTCATCACCGCGTCGATGTCGCGGTCGAGGTAGCAGTTCAGCGTGTTCGCGCTGCCGGCCGCGAACGCGCCGCCGATCAGGGTGACCAGCACGAGGCCGGCTCCCGGCAGGCCACGGCGCGCAAGCAACATGGTCGGCAGCGTGGTGACCAGCAACAACTCGATGATCCTGGGCTTGGTCAGCTGGAACAGCGACCGCGCGATCAGGCCGACCGGCCGCCGCCGCGCGACCAGCGTGCCGTCTGGCTCGCCGCCGGGCTCGTGGCTGCGCCCGGGCCCGTCCTGGTGCCCGGGTAGCGCGCCGAGAACCTGGGTCACTCGCTGCTCTCCGCGTCCCCGGCGGACGCCGCGTCGCCCTCGGCCTGCTCACCGTCGCCTGGCTCAGGCTCGGCCGCCGATCCGGCCTCCGCTGCGGGCGCGGGGGCGTCGGACACCGCGGTCGCACCGCCGACTCCGCCGACCGAACTTGCGGTCGCCGTTCCCGTCCACGAGCCCCGCCCGGACACGCCCCGGTACTGGATTGCGCGAGCCGGGATACGGCGGTGCGGCCTGCTGAACAGCAGGTAGAGGATCGTGGCGATGAAGATGAACAGCAGCATCGGGAACAGGAACGTCCAGTAATACCCGTTCGGCGTATTGTCCGTGATCGTGCTCGCGAGGATCAGAACGCGCACTGCCGCCTCCTGCCAGGAACCGTTGTCGTGATCATCTGATACCGGGCCTGGCCGACCAGGCATTCTTGCGTGGCACCAGCAGCCGGTCCAGATCTGCCGAGAGCTCCGTGCTGTCCTCATCGCTTAGCCAGCGC
>JASHOL010000282.1 GCA_030041135.1 Streptosporangiaceae bacterium
GCGATAACGGCCACGTCGGTGGCGTTCTGGATCGATAACCCGAACACGAACAAGCTGTTCCCGGGTCGCAGCTATGTCACCGTGAGCCAGGTCAGCGATCTCGCGAACCAGTCGGTCCAGGTGACCTGGCAGGGATTCACGCCCAGCGTCAACCTTCCGTACAACTCCGAGTCGACTATGTATCCGGTCGAGGTCCTCCAGTGCCGGGGGACGGCACCGGCCAGCGTGAATGCCTGCCTGGGCGCCAACTCGGCCGGCTCGCCGGGCGTCGGCCCCAATGGGCCGGAGAACACCGTAGTCACCACCACTTCCCCCGGAGGAACTGGCGAGGCTGACATCGAGCTGCTGACAGCTGACCAAAATGAATGGCTTGGCTGCGCCGTGGGCCATCCGTGCTCGGTGGTGATCGTGCCGGCTCAGGGCGGAATCTTCACGTCTGACGGGCACGGAAACTGCGGCAACCACTCACAGGACTACGCCACCGCCACCGGGGAGATCGACTTCGGGTTTCAGTACGAGTACTACCCGGCTGTCTGCGCCTGGGACAACCGCATCGTGATCCCGCTGTATTTCGATCCGGTTCTCACCGGCTGCCCGATACGTGCCCCCGACTTCGCGGTCATCGGCTCGCCCATGACCGCGATAGCAATGGACTCGTGGCAGACCGCGCTGTGCACCGCGGCCAGCCCGGTCAGCATCCAGTACGACTCGGCTCAGAACGAGCCGCTGGCCAGGGAGGACTTCGAGGACGGGCTGGACGACGTCGCGCTCACGACCTACCCGGGCTCCGGGTCTTCGAAGTACCCCTATACCTATGCTCCGGTTGCGATAACGGCCACGTCGGTGGCGTTCTGGATCGATAACCCGAACACCGGTCTGCAGGTCAACCACATCCGGCTTGACGCCCGCCTGGTGCTCAAGCTGATCACCGAGTCTTACGACTTTTCCGACACCGCCTGCAGCGACGGAGTGCTGGCACCCGGCCAGTGCGACAACGCCGTCGACTACGATCCGGCCTCGATTCTCGTTGATCCCGAATTCACCCACCTGAACCCAGGGGTGCAGCCGGCCGAGACTGACTGGGTCGTGCCGACCGTGCTGTCGGGCCTGAGCGACATGACCTGGCAGCTGACGAGCTGGATCGCCGCGAACCCGGCCGCCAAGGAGTTCTCCGAGGGCATGTTTGCCGACGGCGAGCACATCAACAGCAACTACGTCGACATGCAGTTGCCGACACAGACGCTCACCTCGATGGACGCCAACCTGCTGTACTCGCACCTGTATTCGCCGGTGTTCCCGCTCAGCTCGGTCGTCTCCTACCAGCTGGGGAACAATTTCCCCGGCACGGAGACCGCGGTCGACCAGTACGGCAACTACGATGCGCTGGCGCCAGAGATCCCTGGAACCCGGGACCTGTTCGCGATCCTGGACAACGGCGACGCGTCGGCGTTCCTGTTCCCGACCGCCTCACTGCAGAACGCCGCAGGAAACTACGTCGCCCCCACGGACGCCGGGATGCTCGCGGCGGTCGAACACGACATGGTCACGGCGCGCAACGGAATCACCGAGACCGTCAACCTGACGAATGCCAGCAAGAGCGCCTGGAACGCCTACCCGCTGACGATGGTCGTCTACGCGATGGTCCCCACCGGCGGCATCTCCGCGGCGAAGGCCGCGAAGATCGCGGAATGGCTGGACTTCGTCGCCAACCAGGGCCAGCAGTCAGGACTGCTGCCGGGGAACCTGCCGCCTGGCTACCTCCCGCTGACATCCGCGATGCGGGCCGAGACCCTCAAGGCGGCAACCGAGGTGCTCGATCAGACCGGGAACCCGAAGAAGGCTAAGCCCGCGAAGCCCGCGAAGACCGCGACGCCGACGCCCAGCCCGTCCCCGACGGCGAGCGCCGCCACCGTCCATCTGGGTTACGTGGCCAATCCGACCACGGCCGGCGCGGCGAGGTATGCGGTACCGGTCCTGCTCATCGTCGGCGGGCTGCTCGCGCTGGGCGGCTCGATGTCGCTCGTCATCGGCGAGGGCGGCATCGCCGCGCTCGGGCGGCTGCGAAAGATACGGCTGCGGCGCCGTGTGGACACGCTTGCACGGCTGCGAAGAATTGGGCTGCCGAGGAGGAAGACACGATGAAGATCGGCCTGCGCTCCGGCGCGGGGAAACTGGCGCTGCTGGCCACGGTCATGGTGACTGCCCTGGTGCCGATGTCACCGGCGCTGGCGGGCTCGTATACCCCCATCTTCGGCTCGGGCTCGAGCTGGGCATCCGTGGCGCTGACCCAGTGGGCGGAGAACCTGCACGCGAACGGGATCACCATCCAGTTCAATCCCGACGGGTCGGCGGCGGGCCGCGACGACTGGATGAACGGGACCGACGACTTCGCGGCGTCTGACCCCCCGTTCCGCAACGGCACGGATCCGTTCGACCTCAGCGGGGCCGAGCACTCCCCCTACGGGTACTCCTACGTCCCTGACACCGCGGGTGGCACGGCGTTCATGTATCACCTGGATGTGGGCGGACACCTGATCACGAACCTGCGGCTGTCCGGCGAGACGCTCGCGAAGATCTTCACCGGCGTGATCACCAACTGGGATAACCCAGAGATAGAGCATGACTACGGTGCGCCGCTGCCCGACATCCCGATCATCCCCGTGGTGCGGTCCGACGGCTCTGGTGCGACGTATTTCTTCACCAGGTGGATGTCGCACATGTACCCGTCCATCTGGAACGCGTTCTGCGCGAAGATCACCAACAACCGCGTCGGAACTCCCGGCCACCCGTGCATCCAGACCGAGTTCTACCCAGGTGGGTGGGGCGCTTCGGTCTCCCAGAACGGCTCCAACAACGTCGCGTCCTACATCAGCGCCAGCTACGGGCAAGGGGCAATCGGCTACGACGAATACGCCTACGCGCTGAACTCGCACTACCCGGTCGTATCTGTACTCAACCCGGCCGGGTATTACGTCCAGCCGAGCGCCTCGAACGTCGCGGTGGCGCTGACCAAGGCGATCATCAACGAGGACCCAAGTAGCCCCAACTTCCTGCAGCAGGACCTGGACAACGTCTATACGTTTACCGATCCGCGGTCCTACCCGCTGTCGAGCTATAGCTACCTGATCGTGCCGCGAGTCGGAACGGCAATCCCGGGGATCTTCAGCAACGGCGCAGGCGCGACGCTGAGCACCTACATCGACTACTTCCTGTGCGCGGGCCAGCAATACTCGGCCGAGCTTGGCTACTCGCCGTTGCCGCTGAACCTGGTCGAAGGCGGGCTGCTGCAGTCGAGCAAGATCCCCGGCGCGGTGCCGACGCCGGGCATGGCCAACTGCGACAACCCGACGCTCCGCGACGGTCAGCTCATCGTCCTGGACGATGCGCCTTACCCGACCAAGTGCCAGAAGGTCGGCTCGCCGCTCAATTGCAATCCCAACAGCCCCTCGGGCAAGCCGAGCGCCCACCCGTCGACATCGGCGTCGACCGGCGCCAACGATACGGGAAGCAACAACGGCAACAACGCAGACGCGGCGCCGCAAGGCTCGGTGACCGGCCAGGTCGTCAACCTGGCCAGCGACAGCAGCAACTCGACGCTGCTTGGGGTGATGACGGCGCTGGAGTTGCTGGCGGTCGTCGTGCTCCCGCCGGCGATCTACATGGTGTTCCGCCGACGGCGTCAGGCGCGCCAGTGACGGCAGTCGCGTCGCCCGCCGAGGCGCCAGCGCCGGCCCGCACCGGTACGCCCCCTGGCCCCATCTCGATCACGCGCTGCGCGGCGATCAGCATGCTCGTGCTGGCGCTGCTGCTACTCGGTTTCGTCGGCTACCTGTTCGGGCTGTCAGGCATCCAGGAATCGGGAGCGCAGGCCAGGCTGTATACGACGTTCCGGTACCAGCTAGGCCAGGATCTGGGTCCGCTCGGGCCTTACGGCGCGCTCGGCCGTACCGGGCTCGGCGCGCCGGTCGCGGTCCTGGACATTCCCAGCATCGGTATTCGCGATCTAGTGGTGGTCCAGGGGACCGCGCCGGAGCAGCTGACGCTCGGGCCCGGCCACCTGCCTGATACGCCGCTGCCGGGACAGGCCGGCCTGTCGGTGATCTATGGGCGCCGGGCCACGTTCGGCGCACCGTTCGGCCAGCTAGGCCAGCTCCGGGCGGGAGCCGAGATCACCGCGATCACGCAGCAGGGCAGGTTCGTGTACAAGGTCGTCGCGATCGGCGGCAGCCAGCATCCGGTGCGCGACGTCTCCCTGAACCGGCTGGCACTGCTGACCGCGAGCTCATCTATGGTGCCGTCCTACTACATAGAAGTGGACGCCGATCTGGTGTCGGCACCGCAGGCCGGCCCCGCCGTACTGCCGGCCATCGCGCCGGACGAGCAGGCCATGGCGGGCGACGATGGTGCGCTGGCGCTGACGATGGTCTGGGGGCTGGCGCTCGTGGTTGTCTCCGTCGGCGGCGCGGTCGCCGCCTCGCGCTGGTCGGTGTGGCCGGTCTACCTAGTGCTGGTTCCCGCCGTGCTGGCGATCGTCTGGAACCTGTACGAAAACTTCGCCGCAGTGCTGCCGAACCTCTTCTAGCCGACCAGGACCTTACCGACGATGACGACGATCGACGAACCGAGCGGAGCGGCCGCGATGACGGACTCAGCGAACGGGCAGGATTATCTGCCGCACAGTCGGGAGGCGGGCTCGCGGGCTGCGCAAGACGGCTATGGCACCGCGGTGCTGTCACTCGGTGAGCAGCAGCTGGTCGGCCTCGAAGCTCGCAACGTATCGGCCTGGTTCAGCGGACACAAGGTGCTTGAGCGGGTCTCGCTGCACATGGAGCCCGGCAAGGTCACGGCCCTGATCGGCCCTTCCGGGTGCGGCAAGTCCACGTTCCTGCGGATCCTCAACCGGATGCACGAGATGGTGCAGGGCGCGCAGCTGGGCGGGGAGGTGCTGCTGGGCGGGCACGATATTTACAATCCGGTCGTCCGCCCGGCCGAGGTAAGGCGGCGGATCGGGATGGTCTTCCAGAAGCCCAACCCGTTCCCAGCGATGTCGGTCTATGACAATGTCGCCAGCGGGCTGAAGCTCAGCGGCATCAAGGTTCCGAACATCAGCGATCTCGTTGAGGACAGCCTGCGCCGGGCCGGCCTGTGGCAGGAGGTGCACCGCAGGCTCCGCTCGCCCGGCGGTGCTCTCTCTGGCGGCCAGCAGCAGCGGCTGTGCATCGCCAGGTCGCTGGCGATCGCGCCGGACGTCCTGCTGATGGACGAGCCGTGCTCCGCGCTCGACCCGACATCGACAAACCGGATTGAGGAGACCATCGCGGAGTTGTCCGACCAGGTCACGATCGTGATCGTCACGCACAACATGCAGCAGGCTCATCGCGTATCCGATAACTGCGCCTTCTTCCTTGCGACCCATGACACGCCCGGGTACATCGTCGAGTTCGGCCCGACTGAGAAGATGTTCTCCAACCCGGCTGATCAGCGAACCTCCGACTACGTCAACGGCCGCTTCGGCTGACCGGCCAGCCCCGAGGTGGTGCTGCGGTTCGCTGCGGCCCAGCTCCTGGCCCAAGACGGCGGTCCGGTTAGCCCTGGACCCGGCCCAAGGCGGCGGTCCGGTTAGCCCTGGACCCGGCCCAAGACCGTGGGCCAGGCCCGAGGAGGCGGTCCGCTTAGCCGTATTTCTTCGTGTTTGGGCGATAGTCGTTCGCACATTTCATCGATTCCGTTCCTAAGGATCGGGATGTATACGGACAAAATTGGGACCGAATCGATGAAATGTCGAATATGAAATCGAGAAAGTTGAACTTGCGGGGCATTGTCGACGGCAAGTCTCGCGGCAACCCGCTTCGCTTATCCGGACCGATCCGGGCATTCACCTATGGAACGGGCCTCCACCCGGCCGGCAGGCCGCGCGCACGGGGCCGCGCCCGACCTTGAGGCTCGCGCGCGGGGCGGCGCCCGACCTTGAGCCTCGCGCGCACGGGGCCGCGCCCGACCTCGAGGCTCGCGTGACCGAGCCGCTTGCGGACGGGCCGGCAGGCGCTGCGACAGCAGGGACTGGTGCGCAATGGCTGGCGGTCCTAGGTTTGCATCAGCGCATCCGCCATGTCCCGGAGGTGTCAGCGCATGACGCATATCACCGTCATGGTCGACGGGGTCAATTACGCCGACCACGTCGAACCCCGCTTGCTGCTCGTTCATTACCTCAGAGAAGTCGTTGGAAAGACCGGCACGCCCATCGGCTGCGACACCTCGAACTGTGGCGCATGCACCGTCTTGATGGATGGCGTGTCGGTGAAGAGCTGTGCCGTCCTGGCCGTCCAGGCCGACGGGTCCGACATCACCACGATCGAGGGCCTCGCCGATGGCGGACTGCATCCCGTGCAGCGTGCGTTCCATGAAGAGCATGCCTTGCAGTGCGGATTCTGCACGCCCGGCATGATCATGGCGGCTGCCGACCTGCTGCGCGATAACCCGCACCCCTCAGACGAGGAGATCCGCGAGGGCCTGGAAGGCAACCTCTGCCGCTGCACTGGCTACGAGAACATCGTGCGGGCCGTGCGGCGCGCCGCCGAGGCGGGGGTGGCACCATGACCGCGACTACAGAAGCCGAGCTGGGCCGGGCCCGGCTGCGGAAGGAAGACGCGCGGCTCATTACCGGCCAGACAAACTGGACCGACAACATCAAGCTCCCCGGCATGCTCCATATGGCATTCGTGCGCAGCCCGTTCGCGCATGCCCGGATAACCAGGGTCGACGTGAGCGGCGCCCGCAGTCAGCCGGGCGTCATCGCCGCGTTCTCTGGCGCGGATTTCGCGGGGGAGCAGGGCAGCCTGCCATGCGCCTGGCCGGTGACCGAGGACATCGTCATCCCGGCGCACCCGCCGATGGCCGTCGACGAGGTCCGTTACGTCGGGGAGGCGGTCGCGGTCGTCGTGGCCCGTGACCGCTATGCGGCCGCGGATGCGCTGGCGTCGATCGACGTCGACTACGAGCCGCTGCCGCCGGTGCTGGACATCCGCACCGCGCTGGACGACGGCGCGCCGAAGGTGCACGAGGCGGGTAATAAGAGCTACGAGTGGGTATTCGCCAGCGGCGACGTCGACGTGGCCTTCCGTGACGCGCCGGTCGTGGTGGAGCGCACCTACCGGCAGCAGCGGCTGATCCCGTGCGCGATGGAACCCAGGGCCGTGGTGGCCCAGTGGGTCGACGACCAGGTCACGCTCTGGTCGGCGACCCAGATCCCGCATGTGCTCAGGTTCGCGCTTTCTGCGTTCTTCGGTATCCCCGAGCAGAACGTGCGGGTGGTCGCACCTGACGTCGGCGGCGGCTTCGGATCCAAGCTCCAGGTCACCGCGGAGGAGGTGCTCGCCGTACTGGTCGGCCGTCGGGTTGGCAAGCCGGTGAAGTGGACCGAGTCCCGCAGCGAGGGCAACCTGACCGTGCACCATGGCCGCGATCAGTGGCAGCGCATCAAGATCGCGGCCGACCGCGACGGCCGGATCCGGGGCCTGGCCGTGGATCTGCTCGCCGACATGGGCGCGTACCTGATGCTGGTGACGCCGGGTGTACCGCTGCTCGGCGCGTTCATGTTCCCGGCCATCTACAAGATGGACGCCTACTCGTTCAAGTGCACGGGGATCTTCACCACGAAGATGCCGACCGACGCCTACCGCGGTGCGGGCAGGCCCGAGGCGACATACGCGATCGAGCGGATCATGGATGAGCTGGCGGCCGAGCTCGGGATCGAGCCGCTCGAGCTACGCGAGCGGAACTGGATCAAGCACGAGGAGTTCCCCTTCACCACCATCGCCGGCCTGACCTACGACTCGGGCAACTACGAGGCGGCGACCGCGATGGCCAAGGACCTCTTCGACTACGAAGGCCTTCGCCGGGAGCAGCAGGAGCGTAACGATCGCGGTGACCCGGTACGCCTGGGCATCGGCATCTCCACGTTCACCGAGATGTGCGGCCTCGCGCCGTCCAGGGTGCTCGGGTCCCTGTCCTACGGGGCGGGCGGCTGGGAGACCGGCTCGATCCGGATGCTGCCGACCGGCAAGGTGGAGGTCGTGACCGGCTCAAGCGCGCACGGCCAGGGGCACGAGACGGCCTGGAGCCAGATCGTCGCCGACCAGCTTGGCGTGCCGTTCGAGGACATCCGGGTGCTGCACGGCGACACCCTGGTCTCGCCCAAGGGCATGGACACCTACGGCTCGCGCTCGCTCGCGGTCGGCGGCCTGGCCCTGGTCGGTGCCTGCGACAAGGTCGTGGCCAAGGCCAAGGTGATCGCCGCGGCCATGCTCGAGGCTTCGCCCGACGACCTGGAGTTCTCGGCGGGCCGGTTCTCGGTCCGTGGCGACCCGGAGGCGAGCAAGACGATCCAGGAGGTCGCGCTGGCCACGTTCGCGGCCCACGCGCTACCCGAGGGAGTCGAACCCTCGCTCGACTCCGAGGCCACCTACGATCCTGACAACTTCTCGTTCCCGCACGGCACGCACCTGTGCGCGACCGAAGTGGACACCGAGACCGGCTTCGTGAAGATCCGGTCCTACGTCGCCGTGGACGACGTCGGCGTCGTGGTCAACCCGATGATCGTGGAGGGCCAGGTGCACGGCGGCATCGCGCAGGGCATCGCCCAGGCGCTGTACGAGGAAGGCGTCTACGACGACGACGGCAACCTGCTGACCACCACGCTGGCCGACTACCTGGTGCCGTCGGCGGCTGACCTGCCCTCGTACGTAACGAGCCGCAACGAGACGCTGGCCAGCAACCGGCTCGGCGTCAAGGGCGTCGGCGAGGCCGGCACGATCGCCTCCACCCCCGCGGTCGTCAACGCGATCATCGACGCGCTGCGGCCTCTCGGCGTCAACGACATCACGATGCCTTGCACGCCCGAACGCGTGTGGCGGGCAATTCAGTCGGCTAACGGAGGCGCGTCATGATCCCGGCGAAGTTCGAGTACGTGCGGCCCTCGTCGCTCGATGAGGCAGTCAGGGCGCTAGCCGAGGGCGGCGACGACGCCAAGGTGATCGCGGGCGGCCAGAGCCTGATGCCGCTGCTGCGCCTGCGGCTGGTCTACCCGGACCTGCTGATCGATGTCGGCGGGCTGGAAGGCCTCCGCGGCGTCACCGACGTCGGCGGGGACCTGCTGATCGGCGCCCGGACCACGCACTACCAGCTGGTGCATGACCCGCTGGTCGCCGAGCACTGTGGCTTGCTGGCGCAGGCCGCCAGCACCGTGGCCGACCCGGCGGTGCGCCATCGGGGCACGCTCGGCGGCTCCCTGGCCCACGCCGACCCGGCTGGTGACCTGCCCGCGGTCGTCCTGGCGCTGGACGGGACCATGATCGTGAGCGGCCCGTCGGGCGAGCGGCAGATTGCCGCGGCCGACTTCTTCGTTGACTACCTGACGACCGTGCTCGGCCCTGGCGAGATCCTGACCGGTATACGGGTGCCCAAGCTTGGGAAGGAGTGGGGCTATCGTTATGAGAAGTTCCACCGGACCGCGCAGGCGTGGGCGATTGTCGGTGTCGCTGCGCTGGCGAGGCGCTCTAACGGCCAGGTAACCGAGGCCAGGGTTGGGCTGACCAACATGGGCCCGGTACCGATCCGTGCGACAGCCGTCGAGGCGGCCGTCGCCGGGGCGGACGCCAGCGCTGCCACCCTGACTGCCGCGGCGGCGGCGGCGGCCGACGGAACGAACCCGCCTGCGGACCTGCACGGGGCGCCCGACTACCGGAGCCACCTCGCGCGGGTGCTGACCGGGCGGGCCCTGGCAGCTGCGGCGGGAGTCTGAATGGAGCTTGAGCACTCGTTCACCGTCCCGGTCCCGATGGACCGGGCGTGGGATGTGCTCCTCGATGTCGAACGGGTGGCGCCCTGCATGCCGGGCGCCACCCTCGACTCGGTGAACGGCGACGAGATCGCGGGCCGGATCAAGGTGAAGGTCGGACCGATCAGCATGACCTACGCGGGAACGGCCAAGTTCACCGAGCGGGACCCGGCGGCGCACGTCATGACCCTGGAAGCGTCAGGAAAGGAAACCAGGGGCGCGGGCACAGCGTCAGCGAAGGTCCGCTCCATGCTGGAGGGCAAGGGCGACGAGACGCACGTGATCGTGCACACGTCGCTCAACGTGACCGGCAAGCCCGCGCAGTTCGGCCGGGGCGTCATGGCCGAGGTCGGCGGCAAGCTCATCGGCATCTTCGCCGACAATCTCGCCGCGATGCTGGCCGCAGACTCCGCAGGCGCGGCCGAGGAGGCGGAAGAGGACGAGGAGGCCGACTCTGCGGGGAACGAAGCCGAGCCCGCCGCAGCCACGTCCGAAGAGGCACTGCCGATCGACGTGCTGAACCTCCCGATCAGGGCCTGGAATGGCCTGCGCCGCGACGGGATCCAGACGCTCGGAGACCTCGTCAGGCGCACGCCCGACCAGTTGCTGGCCATCGGCAACATCGGGCCGGCCTCGGTGGCCGAGATCACCAGCAGGCTGGCCGACCGCGGCCTGGCCCTGGCCGGATCCGAAGCGCCCGCGTCGGCGCCCGGCGCTGAACGCCCAGCCGCCGCGGATACCTCAGTCAGCGCAGCGCAGGCTGGCGACGCCAAGGCCGCGGCCAAGCCAGCGCCTGCCGGTAAGGCGGAGGGCGCCGCGCAGGCCGTGCCTGCGGTCGGCGAGAGCGGGTCGGCGGCCAGCGAGACGGCGGCCAGCAAGGCGGCCGCAAATGGCGGCGGGCCCGCCAAGGCCACCGCGCCGCCACGTGAGCCGGTGAGCTGGCAGCCGCAGGACGATGCCATTGACCTGCTTGGGGTGGCCGGGCTGCCGGTGCTCAAGCGCGTGCTCCCGGCTGCCGCCGGGCTGCTCGCGGTGATCCTCGTCTTCCTGGGTGTCCGTCGTCGCCGCGCCCGCCGCGACTAGGGCGAGGCTGGCCCGCTGACGGAATCGCTCGGCCTGACCTTCGCTGCCGGGTCTGCCTCAGTCGCGGCCATGGCCCGTGCCGCGCGGCACGATCCACTCGTGCTCCAGGTCAGTGACATCGGAGATCAGCTCGAAGTCCTTGTCGTAGTGGAGCACCGCGGCGTTATGTGTCAACGCGACGGCCGCGACAAAAAGATCAGCGATACTCGGCGCGCGATGCTGTCCGCGACTAGCGAGCTTGCGGATTATCCAGGTCACCCGGGCTTCGACCTCGGCGTTGATGTGCAGGAACCCGATCAGCGATAGATCCTCCTCGTCCTCGGCCATCTCCTGCGCCGACCGCGAGGAATAGAGCAGTTCCGCGGTGGTCACCGCACATAGGTGAAGCTGACCGCTGGCCCGCAGGTCTTCGATACGCTCGCGGGCCGTCTCACTGTGGGCCTGCTGTACCCAGGCCGACTTGTCAGCGAGGACCGGCCGGCCTAATGCCATGCCTGGTCCCAGTCCACGTCAGCCATGCGAGTCGCCGAGCGGCGCGCGAATCGCCGGAAACGCTGCTGGGCTTGCCTATCGGCATCATCGTCAGCCGCGGCGAGTTCAAGTGCCCGGTTTACCGTGTCTTTCTTCGTGATCGTCCCGAGCTTGGCTGCCGCCCGCGCGAGCAAGCCGTCGTCGATGTCTACGAGGGTTCGCGTAGTCGCCACCGGTGCCCCCAAGCTTGATATACGTGTTGAGCCCAGTATATATAGCTTCAGCGCGACCCAGCCCACAGCCCGTGGCCATACGACCAGGACACAGGCCAGCCAGCTCCGCGTGTGGCTTACTGGTTTGACCTGAGCCCGAAGCCACCCGGTAGGTTCGATCCTGCGGAGCTGATCGGAGGCGTACGGGGTGACGCAGTCCACTATGGAGTCGGCGATCCTGGTCGAGGGTCTGACGAAGTCTTTCGGTGATGTCCGCGCGCTGCGCGGTATCGACCTGGCGGTACCACACGGAACGGTGCTCGGCCTGCTCGGCCCGAACGGGGCCGGTAAGACGACCGCCGTCCGCATCCTCACGACGCTGCTGCAGCCGGATGGCGGCCGGGCCCTGGTCGAGGGTCGCGACGTCGTCCGCGACGCTGCGGCGGTGCGGCGGTCGATCGGGCTGTCAGGGCAGTCGGCGGCAATTCAGGAGGAGCTCACCGGCCGGGAGAACCTCGAGATCATCGGGCGGCTGTATCACCTGACCTGGCGAGTGGCCCGCGTCCGTGCGATCGAGCTGCTCGCGCGGTTTGACCTGGTCGACGCCGCCGACCGGCCCGCGAAGAACTATTCGGGCGGGATGCAGCGTCGGCTCGACCTGGCCGCGAGCCTGGTGGGCGATCCGAAGGTGCTGTTCCTCGACGAGCCGACCACTGGTCTTGACCCGCGGTCGCGCCTGGGCATGTGGGACATCATCAGGTCGCTCGTCGAGGGCGGAACGACGCTGCTGCTCACCACGCAGTACCTCGACGAGGCCGACGAGCTGGCGGATCAGATAGTGGTTATCGACCACGGGCTAGTGATCGCGGCAGGCACGGCCGAGGAACTGAAGAGCCGGGTCGGCGGCGACGTGCTTGAATTCACCGTGCCTGACCGGTCCCGGATCAGTGACGCGGTCGCGGCCGTGGCGGCGATTGGCGAGCCGCACGCCGACAAGGAGACCGGGATGGTCAGCGTCGGCGTCGGCGGCCGCGGATCCGACGCGCTCATCGACGCGGTACGCGGGCTTGACGCCGTCGCAGTCCGTACCCAGGGCCTGGCGCTGCGGCGGCCGTCGCTGGACGACGTGTTCCTGGCGCTCACAGGACACGCGGCCGAAGAGGACGAGGACGGTGCAGCCTCGGATCGGCAGCGGGGCCGGCGACCAGGCCGCCGCGGGGCCCGGCCCGGCGGACCGGACGGCGATAGCCGCGGTCGTCCGCGCGACGGCGCGGGCTTGGGCCGGGACGATGCCGGCGCCGCGAGCACGAGGGTGACGTCATGACCGCCGCGACCGCGACGACGCTGCCGCCGCTGGCGGATCCCGGTCCGTTCGTCCGGGCCCGCTGGGCGCTCTCGGACACGCTCGCGATCACGAGGCGCAACCTGCTGGTCTGGTACCGGGTCCCGGCATACCTGTTCTTCACCGTGATCCAGCCAGTGATCTTCGTGCTGATGTTCCGGTACGTCTTCGGCGGCGCGATCCACGTCACCGTGCCTGGCGGTTACGTGAACTTCCTCATGCCGGGGATCATCGGGCAAACGGCGGCGTTCGCCTGCTTCGGCACCGCGATCGCGCTGGCGCAAGAGCTGCAGAAGGGTGTCATCGACCGGCTGCGGTCGATGCCGATGGCCAGGTCGGCTGTGCTGACCGGGCGGCTGGTGGCCGATACGTTGCGGATGACGGTCACGATCCTGATCGTCGTCGGCGTCGGGTACGCGGTCGGCTTCCGGTTCCAGAACGGTGCCGGGCCGGCCATCCTCATGGTGATCCTCGCCATCGTCCTCGGTTTGACATGCTGCGTCATCGCCGCGTACACGGGACTCGCCATCAAGGACGAGGAGTCGGTGCAGTCGTTCGGCCTGATCTGGCTGTTTCCGCTGACGTTCCTCAGTTCGGCCTTCGTGCCGATCCAGTCCATGCCTGGCTGGCTCCAGGCTTTCGCGAACAACCAGCCGGTGACCTTCGTGATCAACACCATGCGCGCGCTGGCCCTGGGCGGCCCGATCGAGGCCAACCTCTGGAAGAGCCTCGTCTGGCTCGCGGGCATCTTCGTCGTGTTCATCCCGCTGGCGGTCAGGGCCTACAAGCGCGCCGCCTGAGCGGCCGGCCGAGCGTTCGGTGCGTGCCGACGCTCACGCCGGGCTGGCAGATCTGGCTAATCGATCAGTTCGAAGTCAATCTCGAGCGCACGATAGGTCTCGGCGGCCCTGCGATCGCGGGTGGCGAGCGTGATCCGGTGTTCGGCTGCGGCGGCGCCGACGAGGGCGTCGTAGACGGCTCCGCCGGCGATGCCGAGTGAAGCGAGCCTGGCATGCAGCGCCTCGGCGTTCTGAGCGCTCAGGAACCGCGAACCAGGAAAATTGTGCCCGAGCAACCTGGCAACCGCCGCTGAGGTGCGGCGGTTGGGCGGCGGCAGCCGGGTCAGCACCGAGAAAGTCTCGAAGGCCGCGAGGCCGCTGAGCCCGCAAGTCCGGCCCCCTACGGCTTTCCTGGTGGCCTCATGGTGTTCGTGCCCGGCAATTGCCAGGGCGACGGCGACGCTGGTATCGATCAGCAGCTGGGGCCGGTCACCGCTGGTCGGCATCGCGCAGCTTCCTGACGAGGTCCTCACTGACCGCTACGTCAGAGGCCGGGATGACGAGCAGGCCGTCTTCCTCCTCCAACCGGTCATCGGCCAGCGGCTCGATGTGCAGGCCAGCCCCGTCCGGCGTTATCTCGACCTCGCCAGGCACCAGGCCGATCCTGTCCCGGATTACCTTCGGTATTACCAGCCGACCGGCCGAATCTATGGTTGCCCGCATGCCATCAATTTACCATCACTTCTGCCACCGCCCCGCATGTCGCGGGCCGGTGTCTGCCGGGCGCGGGAGCGGGCGTCAGCGCGACCCGCCCCGGCTGCGATGTCGACACGCTAGGGTCGGCGTGCGCCGGGTGCGGAGCGGCCACTCGGGGTCGGTGTCTGCCGGGTGCGGCAGCGGGCGTAAGCGTGTCCTAGGCCTGCCACCGCGGAACCTGGAACGGGCACAACGGCGTTCGCGGCCAAGGCCCGTGCAAGCCCGCAGAGCACCCGGCAGACACCGACCTGCACCCGTAGCACCCGGCGCATGGCGACCCTAGTCCAGTGACGACATGACGTGCTTGACCCTGGTGTAGTCATCGAACCCGTACATGGACAGGTCCTTGCCGTAGCCGGAGTGCTTGAAGCCACCGTGCGGCATCTCGGCCACGAGCGGGATGTGGGTGTTGATCCACACGCAGCCGAAGTCGAGTGCCCGCGACATCC
>JASHOL010000283.1 GCA_030041135.1 Streptosporangiaceae bacterium
ACATCGGCAACTTTGGCTGGGGCTTCTATATCGACGTCCTGCTGACCATCGGCCTGGTCTACGGCGCGGTCCAGCTCACCAGGGACGCACCGGCCAGCTCCGCCGCCAGCCAGTCCGGGGCCGAGCCGACAACCTGAGCCGGCGATAGCGGCCTACGTCCGGCAGGTCGCCGCCAGCGGTCACTACCCGCTGATGACGACGCTGGGCCTGACCGTCGTTGACGGCAGCAACCTCACCGCCGAGCAGAGCTTCGAGGTAGGGCTGCAATGCCTGCTCGGCGGAATCAGCATCCTCATCGCGCAACGGTAACCAGACCGTGCAACAGCGCCCCGCCAGGAGCTGAGGGGGTGACCCCGGAGACTCGTCGGGGTGATGAACTTAGCCGCCGGTGTCCGCTGGCTGAGCGAGCCGCGTTTGGAGGCCGTCGAGGATTCGCTGGAGCCCGTATTCGAAGGCGTCGTCGCGGATTTTTTCCGGGTCCTGGCCTCGTTGTGCGGCGTATTGGTGCCGGAGCCGGGGGTAGGGCTGGGCGGCTTGCTCGGCGGTCGGCCAGAGCCGTTCGACCCAGTCTTGTTCGGCCTGGCCGGCCTGGGCGAGGGTGGTCAGCCAGGCGGCTTCGCTGACGGCGGTCCCGATGACGTAGGCGGCGACGGCTTTCATGGCGTGGCCGGCTTCGGCGGGGGCGAAGCCGGCCGTGTCGAGGAGGGCGAGTACGCGGTCGGAGGTGCGCATCATGTTCGGCCCGAGGTAGGCCAGTCCCACGTTGCCGAGTACCGAGACGATCCAGGGGTGGCGCAGGATGACCTGCCGCAGGCTGCGGGCGGTGCGGGCGACGGCCTGGCGCCAGTCGGCGGGCTCGCCGGGACCGGGCAGGCGTATCTCGCCGTAGACCTGGTCCACGACCAGCTCGATCAGGTCGTCCTTGCTGGCCACGTAGGAGTACAGGGAGGTGGCGCCGGCGCCGAGCCGGGCCGCCAGGTGCCGCATGCTCAGCGCGCCGGTTCCCTCGGCGTCGAGCAGCTGGACGGCCTGGGACACGATGAGCTCGCGGCTGAGCACCGGCCGCTGCCGGGGCCGGGGCGCGGTGCGGGCCCACACCGAGGGGACTGGTTCGTGCACGCGGCCTCCCGCAATCGGGTTCTTCCCGGTGCCAGGATAGCGCCGTCCGCACGCTGTGCGGATCGCGTACGGCAATCTGATTGCGCACACTGTTCTGACTTTCGTACACTGTGCGGGCAGTGCGCGCAGGGCGAGCGCAGGGGAGCGGAGGACGCGATGACCGAACAGGACCTGCCGGCCGGGCGGCTGGACCGGATGCGCGGCATCCTGGCCCGCCACGTCGAGTCCGGCGCGATTCCCGGCCTGGTGGCCCTGGTCAGCCGCGGGCCCGAGCCGCACGTCTGCCCGATCGGGACGATGCAGGCCGGCGGCGGGACCCCGGTCGGCCGGGACACCATCTTCCGGATGGCGTCGCTGACCAAGCCGGTGACCGCGGCGGCCGTGATGATCCTGGCCGAGGAATGCCGGCTGCGGCTGGACGACCCGGTCGACCCGTGGCTGCCCGAGCTGGCCGGCCGCCAGGTCCTCAGGCGGGTCGACGGGCCGCTGGATGACACCGAGCCGGCCCGGCGGCCGATCACCGCCCGCGACCTGCTGACCCTCACCTTCGGGTTCGGCACGCTCATCGCGCCCCCCGGCTATCCCATCCAGGCCGCCGCACGCGAGCTGGGCATCGGCAGCGACGGGCCGGCCCGCCCCGGCCCCGACGAGTGGATCCGCCGGCTCGGCACCCTCCCGCTGATCTACCAGCCCGGCGAGCACTGGCTGTATGCCATCGGCTCCGACGTGCTCGGCGTCCTGATCACCAGGGTCACCGGCCAGCCGTTCGGGACGTTCCTGCACGAGCGGCTCTTCGGCCCGCTCGGGATGCGCGACACCGGCTTCCACGTGCCCCCCGGCAAGATAAGCCGGCTGCCGCCCAGCTACGCCCACGTCCCGGGCAGCGGCGAGCTCACGGTCTGGGACCAGGCCGCCGGGGGCAGCTACAGCCGGCCGCCCGCCTTCGAGGCCGGCGGCAGCGGCCTGGTCTCGACCGCCGACGACTACCACGCCTTCTACCGGATGCTGCTTAACCACGGCAAGCACCACGACCAGCGCGTCCTGTCCCGGGCCGCGGTCGAGCTGATGACCATGAACCACCTCACCCCGGCCCAGCAGGCCGACAAGGAACGCTTCGTCCGCCTCCTGGGCTACCACGACCACGGCGGCTTCGGCTTCGGCATGGGAGTCCGCACCTACCGCCGCGACTTCGCCCCGGCCGGCCAGTTCGGCTGGGACGGCGGACTCGGCACCTCGGCCTACGCCGACCCCGCGCAGCGGCTCACCGGGATCCTGCTCACCCAGACCGCCATGGACACCCCCCACACCGCAAGCCTCGTCCAGGACTTCTGGACCTCCGCCTACCAGGCAATCGACGACTAAATGAGCGACGCTGCACATCGCCGGTGGACGCGAGCGTTGCGCTGACCGGGCGGGCACGACGGACTTGAAGTCGAAGGGACGAGAACACTGTGAGTACGGGCTGGACGATGCCCTGGTGCACCATGACCGACGACTTCGACAGCGACTTCGGCGTGGACGAATGGCACGGCACGAACGCATTCATCCGCGATGACAACGGCAAGGTGTTCCGCACCTACTTCGTTAACAGCCGTGGCGGCAAGCAGATGGGCAACACCAGGAACTACCTCGACATCACCGCGCTCGGCCGCGGCAAGCCACCCATGGAATGAGGGGTTGGGGGTGGGCTTGTCCCTGGCCAGGGCTGGGCGGCGGTGATCGCGACGGCGGGAACGGCGGGGGCCGCGCAAGTTAGTGATGTGTCCCGGCGGGCAAGCGCGTTTCCCATCGTGTCCTTGGGCCTGCTGCTGGCCGTGAGGGTATCTGATGTTCTCGCCTCCGGGCAGACGGGACAGGTGCCGTTCACCGTGGCGCTGTTTGTCGTGCCGGTGCTGTATGCCTGGCCTGGTACCCGGCCGCTGCTGTCTCGGTACCGGTGGCTGGTGCTGGCGGCGCAGGGAGCGCTGACCTGGGTGCCGTTCATAGTGTTCGGCGGCGCCTGGCAGGTGGGCATCGGCGGCCTGCTGGCCGGGCTGGTGCTGCTGACGGTCGGCGGCCGGGTGTGCTGGCTGCTGGCCGGCGGGCTGCTGGCAGCCGAGGTGGGGCTGCGGGCGGGCATTGTCGGCTTGCCCGCGGGAGTAGAGCCAGGCTGGTCGGCTGCGACGTATGTGGCGACCTACTACGTAGGCGACTGCGTGGTGTTCTTCGGCCTGGTCCGGCTGGCGCAGCTGGTGGAGGAGGTGGACCGGGCCCGCCGTGGGGCTGCGGAGCTGGCCGTGGCTGGCGAGCGGCTGCACGCCGCGCAGGCGCTGCAGTCAGCGGTGGGTGAGCGCCTGGCCGGTGTCGCGGCGATGGCCGCGGCCGCCCG
>JASHOL010000284.1 GCA_030041135.1 Streptosporangiaceae bacterium
TTCCGGCGGTCGGCCGTTTGCCCGTTATTCCCGGTTGGTTCCCGCCAGTTCCCGATAGCGTGCTGAGTTGGTGCTGATTCCCCTAACCGTTAGGGTTATGTCACCAACCGGTCGAGCGGCTTCGAAGGGCGGGGAATCCACGGCCTGTAGCACTGGCTCGGATGACGGCAACGACCGCGCTAGACATCCCAGCGTGGACCGCGGCGACACGCCCGTGACGGGCCGCGGACTGGGGCTATGCCAAGGTCGCGCGCGGCCCGCGGGAGGCTGCGCCGCCCCCGGCGTCGGCGGGCCGAAGCCGGGCGATCCGCGAGCTGGCGAACGACCCGGCCAGCAGCGCCGCAGGCGGGATGATCGCGATGACCATGGGCTTAGCCGGGCAGCAGCACGAACGGTCGGCCCGGCGCGCGGCGCGCCAGTCCGGGCAGAACGCCGCGGCCGACGGACAGGCGCTATCGGCAGGACCGGTCAGCGGCTGGGCCGGCCTGGAGCGCAGGAAACCAGCGGACATGTGAACGGGCTGTCTCGCCGGAGCGGAATGGTGCAGAGCCGAACCGCCCTGCCATTCGGGGCCAATGGTCACCTGGTTGCTGGCCAGTGTTCCGCGGGGTGGTTATCAGCTCCGCGGGGCCGCGCTTGTGGCAGCGGCCCGGTGGCTAGCCGAACGCCTTATCGGCCCATGAGTGCCAGTCGCCGTTTCCGATAGGCCCGCAGGAATGCGTTCACTTCCAGGCCTTTAGACCCTCACGCGTGCTGTCGTTGTCGTGCTGTCCTGAGCTCGGCATGAGTTCCCGAAAGGCTGGGCGAAATGGGGCCGGACATGGGCTGGGAAGCTCACGCTGCATGCCGAGGCGACGTTGCCGCGTTGTTCATCGCCCCCGACGGCGGGCGCCGGCCCGAGCGCGAGCTGAGGGAAACGGCAGCCAATGCGATCTGCGCCGGGTGCCAGGTCCGCCGCCAGTGCCCGCGCGCTCAGCGCGCACATCCGCGACGGAATCTGGGGCGGGCTGAACGAAGACGAACGCCGCGGGGAAAGCAGGAACCGCGCGCGACGCCGCGCGCCGTAGGCATCAGGGCAGCCGGGACAAACGACATGCGAGCAGGTGACCGGCGCAGCGACGGCTGTCTGAAACTGCGATCAGGCCGCAAGGTGATTCTCGCGACCGCGGATCTTCTCCACGCGTGTGCAGCCGAGGCGGCCAGTAACTGCTTGCTATCAGCTATCGGCCAGGGCGCGCGGCTGCTGATCATCGACATGTCTGCCACCGTGATCTGCGACTACGCAGCACCCGGCCCGATCGTGACGGCGTGCACGCGCGCCATCGAGGCAGGCACACAGGTCCGGCTGCGGCCAGCCAACTGGTGCACGGCCTGCTGCGCATCAGCGGCCTCGGCCTCCTGGCCTGCGTGTACCCCTCGCTCCCCGATGCGATTGCGGGCCGGACCCGGGAGGGGCGTTCGCGTGAACCGGCTGGCGCTCGCCCGGCGATCAGGCTCGGTGCGCGGCAGGCCCAACGGCCTCCGAAGCGCGCCCCGGGGGAGGAAGTCACTCCTCACAAGGCGAGCCGAACACTGCAACGGGCCGACGAAACTCGCTAACAGGAGGCACTAACCATGGCATACGGTCACGCTGAACGCGCCCTCGCGACCATCCGCCAGCTCGAGGCGGAAACCAGGGCACTGCTGCTCGGACTGGACCACTTAGACCCCGAGCAAGAGCAATGGCTGGCCGACACCGCGCTAGCAGATTCCCGGCGCCCGGAGCCGCGCGCGGTACACCGTGCAGATACCGCCGCGTGATTGCAGCCGCCTAACCTGCGGGGTGGTGCCGTCGAGTCCGCGTGTACAGCCTGGCTCAAAACCGACAGGAGGTCCTGTCATGGCAACGGCAGGACGGCGGTCAGCGTGGCGGTTCACCATCGCGGTTATTGGCAAAGCATCGGTAGTCGACGATTTCCGGCAGCAGAACCTGCTGGCACTGCCGCGGACCGAGTTGGGTCTGACAGGCACCAAGCCGGGGTGCGACGAGGGCGAGTGCGGCGCGTGCACGGTGCCGGTGGAAGGCTCGCTGCTGCTCGCGTGTCAGACTACCGCTGCCGAGCTGGACGGCAGATCTGTTACTACCATCAGCTAGCCGACCAGCTCGGCTGGACGAATCGGACATGCGGGTGATGGTGCCGCGCACCGGGCGGCGGGTTCGGCGACGATTGCAGGATGGGATTACTGGACGTCAACGCCGTGGCCCAGGGGCAGCACGTTCCCTGACCAGTGCAATAACTGGCGGATCAAGTATCAGCCTGCGGCATCGCCTCTGGCACGGGGGCCTTACCGGGCGATGGTGGCGGCCGCGAACACCTTCGCCCGGGGAGACCTGCATGGACGAGCTGGCGCATGCCGCAGGCGCCGATCCGATGCGCTTCCGGCTCGACCGGCTGATTGATGCAAGGCTGGTAACAGTGCTGCGCTCCGCAGCCACTCGGTTTGGCTGGGATGCCGAAGCAAGCGGCGCTGGTCGCGCGCGCGGCTGGGGCTGCGCTTTGGGCGTGGAGAAGGAGAGGAGGGTAGCGACCTTCACCGAAGTTCGCCTTGATCCTGGTGACGCGATCACGGGTGACAAGGGTTGTCACAGCATACGAGTGCGGAGCGATCGTCAACCCGGACGCGGTGACCGCGCAGGTGGAAGGCGGGACGATCCTGGCGCCAGGGGGCGCGCTGTTCGAGCACGTCCGGCTAGACCACGGCCGACTGGCCAGCGCACGGCTAGCGGACTACCGGGTGCCGCAGGTTCAGCGACGTGCCGGCTATCGACGTCCTGCTACTCGACCGGCCGGAGATCCCGTCTGCAGGAGCAGGCGAGACGCTGCTGATTGCCGTCGCATCCGCCATTGCCGACGCGATCTTCTCAGCCACTGACAGACGGCTGCGCTCGCTGCCGCAGATTCCCGGCGGCAGTCTCCCGGCAGCGGTGTGAATTCTGCGGTAACTGTCCAGCGACCCTGCAGCCGGGGACCTTCGACTCTCGCGGCTGCGACCAGGTGGCGTCATTCTTCGGCCTGAGCAAACGCACGGAGCATGACATGAACACCCTGATTGTCGTCCTGGTTGTAGTCGCGGTGCTGATCGTGGTGACACTGGCGCTGGCGGTGCGGATCGTGTGGCAGTACGAGCAAGGCGTGCTGTTCCGATTCGGCAGGCTTCGCGGGCCGCGGGCTCCGGGACTGCGGCTGATCGTCCCGTTTATCGACACCCTCCGTAAGGTGTCGCTTCGGGTCGTGACCATGCCGAT
>JASHOL010000285.1 GCA_030041135.1 Streptosporangiaceae bacterium
CGCCATCACCGCCTTGGTCACCCAGCAGTTGCTCAAGGTTGCCCGCACCACGGTTACCACGCAGCTGATGTCGGGTGCCTGGCCGATCCTCGGCCTGTCGATGCACAGCCCCGAGATCGAGACGCAGTCACTCGAGGCGGCCAACCACGAGCTGGAGACCTACGGGATCACGCTCACCCGGCTCGGCAACGTCGACATCAACCTCGACGACGACGACAACGCCCGGCTCAAGAAGCTGGCCGGCGACACCGCCTACAGCCGCCTGGCGGGCGGGTTCCTGCAGGCCGCCCAGGCCGAGGCGCTGCAGGGCGCGGGTCAGGGCATGGCCAAGGGAGGCGAGGGCGTCGCGCCGATGTTCATGGGCATGGGCGTGGGCATGGCCGGCAACGTGATGCAGGCTCCGGGCCAGGCGCCGTACAGCCCGCCGCCGCCGGGAACTGGCTTCGCCGGCGGCAGTCAGGGCTATGCGGCTCAGGCCGCGGCCGGCATGCAGCAGACCCCTCCCGTGCAGGCACAGCCCGCACCGCCGCAGGCCCAGCCGGCACCGCCGCCGACCGCTCAGGAGCCCGCCGCCACCATGGCTTGCAGCAACTGCCAGAGCCAGGTCGCGGCCGGGGCTAAGTTCTGCCCCGAGTGCGGGACGCCAACGAGCAAGCACTGCACGAACTGCAATGCCAGCCTCAGCCCGGCGGCGAAGTTCTGCGCCGAGTGCGGGACGCCGACGGCACCGCCACCATCGGCATAGCGCGGAGCAGCCATCCGACCGTCCGCTACGATCACAGCCACCGTTACCGCTTCGGGCGATCCGGCCTGCAGCGGTAACCCCGGCATCTGCCCATCCCAAGACCCGCCGTCACGCTCATTGCCCCCGACTAGAAAGGCCTGTCCGGATGGATAGGATTGAGTGCCAGTGGTGTAAGGCTCAGAATCCCCCTGATCGCACGACGTGCTCGACCTGCGGCGCCCCGCTCGACAAGAGCAATCTCGTCTCCGACTCGGGCTGGACCGAGGCACCGCGCCTGCGGGACATGACGGAGTTCAAGTTCTCCAACTCCACCTGCCAGATCGAGGGCGAGATCGTCCCCGTCGCCGAGCTGGCGCTGTCGCAGGGTGACTCGGTCTTCTTCGAGCATCACGTCATGCTCTGGAAGGAGCCGCAGGTGCCGATGTCGGCCATGAATACCGGCGGCGGCGCCAGGCGGATGGTGGGCGGCATGCCGCACATCCTGAGCATCGCGCACGGTCCCGGCCGCATCGCGCTGTCCAGGGATGCCACCGGCGAGGTGGTCGTACTGCCGATTCACCCGACCCACGAGATCGATGTGCGGGAGCACGCGTTCCTGGCCGGCACGCACACGCTGAACTACTCGTTCGTCAGGATCAAGGGCCTGGCCAACGTGCTGCACGGCGGCAGCGGCATGTACATGGACCGGTTCGTCACCGGGGGTGACCAGGGCCTGCTCCTGCTGCATGGCTACGGCAACGTCTTCCAGAAGACGCTGCAGCCTGGGGAGAAGATCCTGATCGAGCCGGGCGGTTTCCTGTACAAGGACTCATCGGTGCAGATGAACACCGTCCAGCAGCGGTTCAAGACCGGAATGATGGGCAGCCACAGCATGTACCTGGCGGAGATGACCGGGCCCGGCCGCGTTGGCATCCAGTCCATGTACGTCCACCACGGCACCGAGTAGGCGGCCGGAGATGTCGACGCCGACGACGAGTTACACCTGCCCGTACTGCCGTGTCCCGAGCGAGGGCGGGGGATCGACCTGCCCGCACTGCGGCGCGCCCGTGGATCTGCGCGAGCGCGTTTCCAAGTCCGGCTGGGCCGAGCAGCCGCCGATCAGGGACATGGCCCGTATCCGCTTCAACCGCTCTACCTGCCAGGTCAGCGGCAAGTACGTCCCGGTGGCCGAGATGAAGCTAGACCAGGAGGACTCGGTCTACTTCTCTCACCACGTGCTGCTGCACTGTGACACCAGCATCCAGCTCGACATGATGCGCATGGCGAGCGGCTGGAACCGGGTGCTGGCCGGCATGCCGCTGCTCATGATGACGGCCAAGGGCCCAGGCTTCATCGCGCTCAGCGCCGATGCCCCTGGCGAGACGATCGTCGTGCCGCTGCCGCCCAACCACGCGGTCGACGTCGTCGAGCACCGGTTCCTGACCGCGACTGGCAACGTCGCCTACCGCTGGGAGAACTCGGGGATCTGGTACACCACCCAGAACGGCGACGAGCAGGAGTGGCACTACCCGCTCGGGCAGACCATGGACCGGTTCACCGCCCAGGGCGGCCCTGGTCTGCTGCTCCTGCACGCGCCGGGGAACACCTTCATCCGGGACCTGCGGCCGAACGAGCGCATCCTGGTGCAGCCGGGCGGCCTCATCTGGAAAGACCGGTCGGTCAGGATGTTCCTGCACTTCGAGTACCCGCACGGCCAGTACTGGTTCAGCTCGGCCCGGTGGCAGGCCAAGTCGATCTGGCTGACGTTGCAGGGCCCTGGCCGGGTCGCCGTGCAGTCGGTGTTCGAGCCGCCCGAGATGGCCGGGGCGGTGCGCAGCAGTTCCGGCGCGACGACGCAGTACTGGTAGGTACCGCTGTCGGCACGCGCATCAGGCCCGGTTCCTTAGCGCCGCAGCCTGCGCCACAGCGGCCGGGGGATCAGCCGCAGCCCGGCCGACAACGGCCGCAGCCCCGGCGGTACCCAGACGACGTGTGCCCGGCCGGCGAGCGCACGGGCGACGGCCGTGCCGACCCGGCCGGGTGTCGTCGACATCGGTGCCGGGTTCAGCCCCTGGGTCATCCGGCCGACCACGAATCCCGGCCGTACGAGCAGGACGCGAACTCCGCTGCCGTGCAGGGAATCGGCCAGCCCGCGGCCGAACGCGTCCAGGCCGGCCTTTGCCGCACCGTAGACGAAGTTTGCCCGGCGCGGCCGGATCGCGGCCGCCGACGAGAGCACCACGATCGTGCCGCTGGCCTGCTTGCGCATCCGCTCGGCGATCGGCAGCACTGCGGTGACGTTGCCGGTGAGATTCGTCTGGACTAGCAGGCCAGCCTGGGCCGGATCACGCGCGAGGACGTCCTGTCCGATGAGGACTCCCGCGGCGGCGATCACCAGGTCCACCGGCCCCGCGCTGAACACCGCGTCGGCCAGGGCCACGTGCGCGGCCAGGTCGGTGGCGTCGTAGTACTGCATCACGACGGTGCACGGCAGGTTCTCGCCTGCTGCCGCCAGCCTGCGCTGGTCGCGGCCCGCCAGCACGACCTCGCAGCCCGGCGGCAGTTGCATCGCGGCCAGGATCGCCAGGCCGATCTCACTCGTGCCGCCAAGCAGCAGCACGCGCCGCGGCCACTGCTCGCCCGCCGCTCCGTCTGCGCCCGGCCGTATCTGGTGACGGGCTCGCGTTCTCAGCACACGGCGACCCTACGGCCCACGGCGGGAAGAGGCCGTGCGCATCGAGCCTGGACCTCACCGGTCGGCTTTATCCGCCGACGGCCGCGCTCCGGAGCGCGAACTACGCGACTAACGATGTGAGGAAGCTGTGGCCGTGAATCTTCGTTTGCATGCGGCCGACTCCGAGGGACTCCGACCACGACCGCCTGGAAGTTCAGGTCATAACCCGTCCGTGGTCCATTAGCAACAGCGTTGTCGGGCGGAAGCCAGCGCCGTCAGACACGGCTCTCTATTCGAATATGAAAGGCAGTCAATGCTATGCCCCCGAGGCGCTGTAGCCCTCGCCCGGATAACGTACTAGATCGTGAGATAAACTGGCACATACGCCATTAGCATGACAAGAACAAAGGGCTAGAGTCATACACATCCAATGCGCGGGCCAGCCGAGAACAGAGGCCGATCGATCGGCATTAACTCCTAATTACTGTCAAAACGGGTACTTATGGCGCGGACAGTCACAGGACACGACCGCTGCGCAGCCTGACGCCGAGCGGGCAGGAGGCCCGATCACCAGCCGGGCCCGGTCGTTACATGATGGCGCGAAGGGTTCCGTCCGTCTTAGCGCGCCAATGAAACTGTGGCGACGCACCTTGCGCATCCGATTTGCTCACGGGCGCGCGGAACGGCCTGGCAGCGCCCAGACGCGCGCTGCCGACTGAACGCCGGGCCTGCGCCGACGGTCGGCAGCAAGTGCGAGGCAGGCCCAGCGACCCGTAAGTATCCGGGTGCATCGTACTTCGGCAGCTTCGGTAACGCGGGCAGCTACTGCAGCAGGCGCGGCCCGCAGAATGCGGAGTGCGGCGAGCAACACGAGTCATCATCACGAAACAATAACAACATTAATTAACTTTAGTCACGACTTTGGGACCTATCTATTTACCTCATAAAAACAGGGACGTAGAGTTCGCTTGCTAGCCGACGGCTGGCCGCGTTCAAGCCGCGAGGACCAGGGAGTCTGAGGGGAAACCGGCCAATGGATCTACTGTCGTTCTCTGCCGAGGAACGCTGCTCTGGAGAGCAAATCGGTGGTTAGATTATCTCGCCTTCTTGCCCGATTTCCCCGCATTCTTCTGGTCGTTCCGCCGATTCTGGCGGGCATTTTCGTGCCAGCCGTGGTCGTTGGGAACCCCAAGCCGGCTCCGCCGAATACCATCGGCATGTCCTTCATGGACTTCACGGGGCCGGACACCGTGTACATCCACCGCGGCCAGTACCTCACGTTCGTCGACAGCTCGCGCAATATCCACGAGATCGGGCCGGGTCTGAATGGCCACATCACCGACCGGGTGCGAGGCGAGCCGCTGACTGGCTACCACCTGATGCAGACGGACTCCGTGTACAAGACCGGCCCGTGGCTGACACCGGGCACGTTCTTCGTGACCTGCGGGCTCCACCCCTCGATGAACCTCACGGTCGTGGTCCTGCCCTGACCGTTCCCGTCCCGCAACCCATTGACCACTCCCAGAGCACACTGACCGAGTTCCGGAAAGGAGGGAAACCATGCGTTCTACCGTCAAGCACCTGCGTTACGTGCTCGGCTCGCTCAGCGCGGTGCTGTTCAGCGCCGCGTCGGCCGCCAGCGTCTAACCGCGCAGGCCGATGAGGTTCCGTGCGAGCCGGCGCAATCCCATCGCGGGCGGCGTCGGCTCGCACACCGAGCCGAGTGTACTGAGGCAGTCGCACTGGCGATCGCACGAGGACGGAACGAAGCGATGTTCGAGACAGGCGTACGGCAGTTCCGGCTGGCGCTGGCCATCGCCCGGCGGCGGCGGCTTGACCCGCGCAACGTCGAACGGCTTGTCGGCGATGTGCTCGCCACCCTCGCGGAGTTCGGCGAGGCGGGTGCGGACGCGGCCGAGCTGGTCGAAGGGCCGACGACCAACCCTGAGGACCGGCTCGAGTTTACGAACAGCAGCCTGCGCCGGACTGCAGTCAGGCTCGCCGCACAGTCACCGTTTTACGCGCGCCACTTCAAGTCGGCACAGATCGACCCGGCCAAGCTCGACGTCGCCGGGCTGCCGGCGATCCGGGCGACGGTCAAGGCGGACCTGACCGAACGGCCAGGGGATTTCCGCTGTACCGACGCTCCGGCCTACCTGGCCACCCGCACCACCGGCACCACCGGGCGCCCCACGGAGGTGTGGCTGTCGCGCTACGAGATGGAGTTGTGGCCCGCGCTCGGCGCGCTGGCCTCGGTACTGCGAGGCGAGCTTCGGACCGGCGATGTCATGCAGGTGAGCCTGAGCTCGCGCTCGACCGTGGCCCTGCACCAGGCAGCCAACGCCTGCCGCCTGGCCGGGGCCGGGTGCCGTCTGCTCGGCATCGTGCCGCCTGAGGCAGCGCTGGAAAGCCTCGCCCAGGGCGGCGCCACGATCCTGCTGACCAACCCCAGCTATCTCGCCGAGCTCGTGACGGCGGCCCGGCGCGCAGGAATGGGCATCGTCGACTTCCGTCTGCGCCGCCTCGTGGTGGGAGGTGAGGTGCTCTCCCCAAGCCTGGCGCGGGCGGCCGCGGGGACGTTCGGCGTCCCGCACGTCGAGGACCCCTACAGCATGACCGAGATCGTCCCGATCACCGGGCGTCCCTGCAGCCAGGGACACATGCACCACGACACGAACCTAGGGCTTACCGAGCTAGTCGACCTGGACACGGGCGAGCCTGCCGGCCCCGAGGCGCTCGGCACGCTCGTGATCACCCCGTACTTCCCCTACCGGGACTGCATGCCGGTGTTCCGATACGACACCCGTGACGTCGCCCGGTGCCTGCCCGACGTGCCGCTCCGGTGCGAGCTGGCCAGCATCCCCGCCACCAGCCAGATCCTGGGCAAGGCCGACCACCTGCTGCGCATGCCCGGCCGTGAGGTCGTGACGGCCCGGCAGCTCATCGAGGCGATCGAGTCACTGCCCGCCGAGCCCTGGCCCGCGCGATACCGCGCCGTCGCCTGCGATGGCCGGATCCGGCTCACCCTGCCGACTGGCGCGGTCGCTGGTTACGGCCAGGCCGAGGCCGTCCGCCACTTCGCGGCGGCCGGGCTGGACGTCGACCTGGACATCGTTGGCGACGACCAGGCGACCTCGCTTCGCCACACGCGCAGCGACATGCACGAAGCCACGTTCGCCAGCCCGCACGCACTCGTCGGAGCATGACATGCCGCCGGATATTTTCCCGATCTCCACGTTGGAACGAGACTTCACCCTGTTCTTGGTCATCCTGACCGGCGTGATCGTGGTCTGCGCTGGCTCGCTGGCTTACTTCCGGCACGTGCGCATGGAGCGCCCGCCGGTGGGGACGTTCAACGCCCGCGACGTCGTGATCCTGCTAGTGATCATCGGCGTCCTGCCGTTCGTATACGGCTGGCTCCCGGATGTGGTGGTCACCTGCATCCTGGCTGTCACGTTCGCCTCTGCGCTCTATATCGGCTACGCGCACGTGCTCGGCCCGGTGGCGACTTGGCTGGGGATCGGCGTGCTATTCGGCTTCAACATCTGGTCGAGCCACTACATCATGGGCACCATCGCCGGATGGGACTGGTGGTACACCCAGCAGAGCATCGTGGTGCTGCTCGGCGCGATCGCCGTGTGCAACCTTTACGTGCAGGGCGGGATGAAGCTGCGGCACGTCGCGTGGCTGTCGCTCGGACTCGCCTGTTACGACATCATCTTCGCCTCGTACTATCCGCTCACCGGGAGGCTACTCGCGCGCTACATTACGCACCCGCTCACTCCGGTGATAGGCATGCGATTCGGCAAGGTCGACTACGCGCTCGGCCTCGGTGACCTGCTCGTCTACTCACTGTTCTTCGTGACTGCTTACAAGGCCTACGGCAAGCGTGCGGCCACGATAGCGGCCGGCGTCATCGTCGTCTTTGGCGGCTTCGCGACCGCGTACATCTCGCTCTTGTTCAACTTCACCAACGCCAACCTTGACGAACTCATCCCCGCGCAGTCGCTGTTCGGGCCCGCTGCCTTCCTCACCTACCTGTGGATGAAACGGCGCTATGGCCGTGAGCGCACGATGGCCGAGTACCTGGCCAGTCAGCACGGCGCGACTGCCGCGCGCCAGGTCGAACAGGCACCGGCGCCCGAGCCCGCGTCCATTTGAGCCAAGGCTCCGGCAGGCAAATCTCGCGCAAACGATCTGAACTGGAGGAGCTACATGTCGTTGCTAAGGACAAGGCCGGCTCCCAGCGGTACGGGACGGAGCCCGCTCCGTCACCTAGGGTTAGCCGCCATCCCGGCGCTAGCCGCATTCGGCCTGCTCTGGGTCCAGATGCCCGCAGCGCCAGCCACCGCGGCGCATGTTGCCCAGCCGCATGCGGTCGCGCCAGTCCCGGACGTGGCCGGCCCTGGCAGCGTTACCGGTCAGTTGCCCGCTCCGCTGTCCACGACCCAGTGCGAAGCGCAGCTCGGCATCAGGTGCTATTCGCCGCTGCAATATCACGTCGCCTACGACCTGAACCGCCTCTACAGAGAGGGAATCACGGGCGCGGGCGAGACGATTCTCATTGTCGACTCGTACGGATCGCCGACGATCCGCCACGATATCGCGACGTTCGACGCCGAGTACGGCTTGCCGCCAGTCAATCTCACCATCGACCGGTTCGGCTCGATCCCGCCGTATGACCCGACGAATTCGACGATGATCGGCTGGGCCATCGAGACGACGCTGGACGTGGAGTACGCGCACTCGATAGCGCCCGGCGCGAACATCGTGCTGGCCGAGACCCCGGTCGCCGAAGAAGAGGGAACCAGCGGCTTCCCGCAGATGATGAACGCCGAGGAGACGCTGATCAACCGGGGCGTTCCCGATGTGATCTCGCAGAGCTTCGGCGCGACCGAGAACACGTTCCCCGGCTTCAGCTCGGGCAACTACTCCAGCTTGCTTGACCTGCGCTACGCGTTCAAGGATGCTCTGCGGCACCACGTCACCGTGCTGGCCGCCGCGGGCGACTACGGGGCGACCAACCTTGAGTCGAACGGCTCGACCCTCTATCCGTACCCGGTCAACTCCTGGCCGTCGACCGACCCGCTCGTGACCTCGGTCGGCGGATCGGACCTCACGCTGGACAACGACGGCAACCGTGTTGCGCCGGACACCGTCTGGAACGACAGCGACGGAGCCGGAGGCGGTGGGCTCTCGGCGGTCTTCTCGCGCCCGTGGTTCCAGGATGGGGTCAGGAACGTCGTGGGCGATAGCCGTGGCACCCCTGACATCTCGATGAGCGCAGCAGCAACTGCCGGCTGCTGGATCTACGTCTCGTTCGCGCCTTTCGGCTCGGTATGGGGGGTCGAGGGCGGCACGTCCGAGGCGACGCCAATGTTCGCTGGGATCGTCGCGCTAGCCGACCAGGTGGCCGGGCACCGGCTCGGCGACATCAACCCGGCGCTGTACCTGCTGGGCGCGCTCAGCGAGCGCGGTGACCCGAGGACGGGCATCGTGGACATCACCACCGGCAACAATTCCTTCGGGGGCGTTACCGGCTACAACGCCGGCCCCGGCTATGACCTTGCCAGCGGCTGGGGGACGGTCAACGCTTACCAGTTCGTGCACGCGCTCGCCAGGATCGGTTAGGCCTCAGATCGGCTGGACGGGTGCGGGGGTGCCTACCCGCACCCGCCCGCCGCGTCCGGGCCAGCGCTGGCCGCCCGCCTCGCGCTCCGCGGTCCGGCAGGCGCCTGCGGGCGGCTGTGCGGATCTACTGTCGTTCCCGCGGCAGCAGAGTCGCACAGCCACCGCCGGCGCCACTAATTTGTCCTACTCTGCGGTCCGGCAGGCCTGGGCGGTGCCATGCGGGCGTGACGCCCGGCGGGATCGGCACGTCGAAGCCGTTCAGCACGAACGAGATAAGCGTGTAGTAGCCGCACAGCGCGATCAGCTCGACGATCCCGGCGTCGCCGAGCAGGCGGTTCGCAGCGGCGTAACTGTCGTCGTCAACCCGCCCGGTGCTGACCAGCTGACTGGCAACTGCGTGCACGATTCGCTCGTCCTCGGCCGCGAACGGCGGATCCTCACCCTGGCCAATCGCGTCCACGACTGCGTCGGCCACGCCGTGTTCGCGCGCCATGCGGGCGTGCGCCCACCACTCGAATTCGGCCTGCCAGTGCGCCCCCACGGTGATGATCGCGATCTCGGTGAGCCTGCGCTCAAGCGAAGTCCCGAACCGGAGCGTCGCGCCAAGTTCGGCGATCTCAAGGCCCACCTTTGGCGCATGCACGAACGCATTGAACGGGCCGGCCAGCCCGCCGTTCTCTGTCACAAGCCGGCTGCCGCGAGTGCCGATGATCGTGTCCCAGACGGCCTGCCCGTCGGCAGTCAGCTGGTCGCGGCGTAGATCTGGCAATCTGCTCATAGCGGAGCTTATAGCCGGCCATCACCGCAGCATCAGCACCAGGTCCTCCCTGGAGGCACGCGCGGCGGCGGCTGCCACCCGGCCGAGCTTGTCGGTCAGCCCGCCTGGCCTCTCGCTGACGGCCGCGGCCACGCTGGCCACGCTCGAGCGGTCAGGACCATGGCGCCTTACCGCCCTGGCCCTCAGGGAGGGCGTCACGCAGCCAGCCATGACTCAGCTCATCGGCAGGCTCGCCGACTCCGGTCTCGTGGAACGGCGCTCCGACCCGGCCGACGGGGGCGTCGTGCAGGTACAGATCACGGCGGCGGGTCGGGAGCTCGTCGATCGCCGCCGGGAGGCCAGGGCAGGACGGCTCTCCAGCCTGCTCGCGACCCTGAGCCCCGCCGACCAGAGCGCCCTGGCCGCGGCCCTGCCGGCGATGAGAGCGCTGGCCACGGTGCGGCCGGCCGGATGGTGGCCGAGTACGCGAACGACGTCGGCGCCACCACGATCGTGATCGGGGCGCCAACCCACGGCGGCCTTTCCGTGCTCATGGACGCCAGTTCCAGCAAGGAGCTGATGCGCATGGCCAACGGCAACGTCCTGATCATCAACCCGGCTGCGCCGCAGCCTGCCGCGCCGTCGGAGGCTGTGGCCAGGCCCGCGGCCGCGAACTGACCTGCGGTGGCTAGCGCCTTAACCGTCGCGGACTCGTTCCTGACGTCAGCTACGCCACCCGGCCGCGACTCGCGAACCGGCCAGCCGGGATAGCCGGGACTGAACACGGACCACTGTCCGTATGCCGATCCGGCGCGGGCTCGATGTTGCCAGGTGCAGTTCCGGGCTTAGAGAAACTTGTCCGCTATACGGCCGTTGCGATCAGTGGCACGCTACAGTCGGTGCCACTGGCCCCGCAGGAGCGCTTACCCAGGCCAAGGAGGCCAGAAGATGGCGAGGCGTGACAGCAGCCCCGACTTCATCGAGGCGCTCGCGCGCGGACTTGACGTGCTTCGAGTCTTCGAGCCAGCCCAGCCGGTCATGTCCCTGACCGCGGTCGCGGGCGCGGTCGGCCTGCCGAGGCCCACAGCCAGGCGGCTGCTGCTCACCCTCCAGAAACTCGGATACGTGCGGGCGGCCAGCGGCGGCGGCTTCGAGTTGACTCCCCGCGTGCTTGAGCTTGGCACGAACTACGCGTTGTCGCGCGGCCTGTGGGAGGTGGCCAGGCCGCACATGGAGCGACTGGTAGGCCGGACACACGAGTCGAGCTCCATCGCCCAGCTCGACGGATCGGACATCGTCTATGTGGCGCGCGTTGCCGTGCCGAAGATCGTGGCGCTCGCGGTCACGATCGGGACGCGATTCCCTGCCATGCAGACCTCGCTCGGCAAGGTGCTGCTGGCCGCGCTGCCGCCCGATGAGGCCGAACGGGTGCTTGGCGAGTCCAGCCGGTCGGGTATCACTCCGCGATGGCAGCCTGACCAGCAAGAACGGGCAGCGGAGCTGCGCGAGGTCCGGGCGCGCGGCTGGGCGATGACAGATCAGCAGCTCGCGCTCGGCATTCGCTCGGTCGCGGCCCCGCTCCGTGGTGGCGACGGCCAGGTGATCGCTTCACTCAACGTGAACACCCACGCCGCCGAGACCCCGGTTGAGGTCCTGACCGGGGAGTACCTGCCGATGCTGCTGCATACCGCCGGGGCTATCAGCGCGGACTGGGCCGCACTCCAGTCCGTGCCGCAAGTCACCGTGCCGCAGGGTGTCCTGGCGGCCCGGCCTGGCCGTCGCGCGGACGAGACCTGACCTAGGCGGCGGCGCCGTAGAGCTTGTGCAGGATCGAGGTGAGGCTAGCGGCGGTCAGCGCGCCGAGATTGACGCCGAGGATCCTCTTGCCGGTGGCCGAGAGGAAGACCGTCACCGGCAGGCCCGGCACGCCGTACTTGGCTGCCACCAACCCGTTGACATCGGCCACGACCTGATAGCCGATGCCATACTTGCTGATGAACTTCAGCGCGGCGCCCTGCTCGTCCTCGGTGTCGACACCCAGGAATCGGACCTTGCTCCCCACGGCCTGGGCGACCTTGGCGATGGCCGGTGACTCCTGCCTGCAGATGTCACAGTAAGACGCCCAGAAGTTCAGCACGATGGGACGGCCCGCGAGCGAGCTGAGCTGCAGGTCCCCGTGATGCTCAAGCAGCGGAAGCTGGAATTGCGGCGCCGGGGCGTTCTCCCTGGTGAAGCCGATCTCTTCCGTGTTCGGATAGCTCGCGGCCGCCTTGCCGCCCAGGGCGCCCGACAAGATCGCGTAGACGAGCGGAAGCACCACGGCAAGGCTCACCGCCACCAGCAGCCACCTTCGCTGCCTGGCTGACAGCAACTTCATGCCTCCGCCCTTCCCAGCGCGGCCAAACTAGTGCCGCCACGGCCTCGCCACCCGGTAAGCTCCCCATGATCATATAGATCCGATCACTGTAGCCGGGCCAGAGCTACATGATCATGGAGGTTCACGCGGCGAGGCTGGGTTGACGATACCGTTTCCGCGCGTACCGGCGGTAGTTCCCTGGCTTCAGCGCGGCAATGCCCGGGTTGACCGTTGAGCGGGCGCGGCCCGCAGGCCAGCCGCCGGCTCGGGCAGCGGCCGGGGGCTGCCAGGCCCGGCGCATCGGCAGCGACCGACGTCGAGATCGGCCAGCTCGCCGAGGCGTGCCGGTCACTGCCGGTGGGGCCGTGGAAACACGACGAGCACGACTACGTCACTAATCTGCTGGTCACGGTCCTTGACCTGCAGATGAATACCGTCACCGTCGAGCGGTCGATCCAGCACTACCGCGACCACCGGTGGGGTGAGCTGCGGACGCTCGACCAGCTCGCGGACCTCCTTCGCCGGTTTCCCGATGACAAGGAAGGCAACCGGCAGCTCGCCAGGTACTTGTGGGGCAACAACCTCTGGACGCGAGCCGGCCGCCTGCGTTCCCTGGCCGCGTTCCTGGCCGGGGAGCACCTTCGAACCCAGGCCGAACTCCGGGCATGGGCCAAGCGAAGTGACTTTCAGCAGGATTTCGCCGGGCGGGTACCTGGTCTCGGGCCTGCTGCCTATCAATCGCTCCTCATGCGCCTGGGAGTGGACACGGTGAAGCCGGACGTGCACGTGCGCAGGTTTGTCGAGGAGGTCGTCGGCCACGCGGTCACCGACGCCGAGCTGGTAAGGGCTCTCACCGAGGCGGCTCGCGTGCTGGGCCGGTCACCCAGGGACCTGGATGCCGCGATCTGGGAGCGCGGCGCCCTTGGTGGTCCCACGCACTAGAACAAGTTCTTGTTCGGGGCAGATCACCGTATCGTGGGCCTTGCCGGGACGGCGAAGGGCGGACGCAGTGGCCCCAGAGATCAACCTCATCGACCCCGATGCCTACCAGCGCAGCGGCCCTCCGCACGAGCAGTTCACCTGGCTGCGCGAGCACGAGGCGGTGTACTGGCACGCGGATGGCGGTGAGCCAGGCTGGCCCGGATTCTGGGCAGTCACCAGGCACGAGGATGTCGCGCACGTCTCCCGTCACCCGGAGCTGTTTTCCTCCTCGCAGCGGCTCGCGCTGTTCGGCGAGGTGCCCGAGGAGCACATCGTCATGCAGCGGCTGATGATGCTCAACATGGACCCGCCGCAGCACACCCGCCAGCGGGCGTTCGTGAACCGCGGCTTCACCCCGCGGATGATCGGGGCCCTGGAGAAGCACATCACCGAGATCTGCCACCAGCTCCTCGACGACGTTCAGCATCGAGGTGAGGCTGACTTCGTTACCGACATCGCCGCTCCGCTGCCGCTGTATGTCATCTGCGAGCTGGTCGGGGCTCCGGTGGGGGATCACGCCAAGATCTTCGAGCTGTCCAACCTGCTGATCGGCTCGGCCGACCCGGAGTTCCAGGTCGAGGAGCAGGCGCAGATGAACGCTGCCGCGCAGGTCTACGCGTACGGCGAAGAACTCGCCGCCAGCCGGCGGGAACGGCCCGCCGACGATATCGTCACTAAGCTGCTTCAGCCTGACGACCGCGGCGAGGCGCTGACCAGCGACGAGTTCGACCTCTTCTTCATGCTGCTGACCGTCGCCGGCAACGAGACGACGCGCAACGCGGCCTCCGGCGGGATGCTCGCCCTGTTCGAGCACCCGGACCAGTGGCAGCGCCTGCTCGCGGATCCGGGACTGATCCCGACCGCCGCCGAGGAGATAGTGCGCTGGGTCAGCCCGGTGAACCTTTTCCGCCGCACCGCCGCGGCCGACACCGAACTCGGGGGCCGGGCGATCGGGGAAGGCGACAAGGTCGTGGTGTTCTACACCTCGGCTAACCGGGACGCCGGCGTCTTCGCCGAAGCCCAGCGATTCGACGTCGGCCGCGCCGTCAACCCGCACGTCGGCTTCGGCGGCGGAGGACCCCACTTCTGTCTCGGCCGCCACCTGGCCGCGCTGGAGCTGAGAGTGCTGCTGCAGGCCCTGACCGAACGGATGCCTGACATCCGGCTCGACGGCGAGCCCAGCCGGCTCCGCTCCAACTTCATCAACGGCATCAAGCACATGCCGGTCAGGTTCTGATCAGGTCCATGACGGCTTGCCCGGTTCGTGCGGCCAGGATGACTGGCCCGACCGGGCCGCGGGCAAAACAGGACCATGACCTTGCCTGCGGTGGACGCGATCTCGGCCATGGTGGCTCCGGTGGTGCTGCTGACCATGGGCGTCCTGCTGTCCAACGGGCTGCTGACCGTGTACGGATCGGTGAACGACCGCCTGCGCGACATGACCCGCGAGCGCATCGACATCCTCACCGGGGCGACGGGCGAGAAGCTCGAGCTGGCCGCCGTGCCCGCGATGAGCCGGGAGCGGCTCAAGGAGATCAGGGCTCAGCTCCCGCTGATACTGCGCCGCCACCGGCTGACGCGCCTGGCCGTGCTCACCATCTACGTGGCCATCGGAGTCCTCGGTCTGAGCATCGTGGTCATCGCCATAGCCGTGGTCGGACACAACGAGACCGCCGGGCGGGTGGCGCTCGGGCTCGTGCTGGCCGGCACGGTCATCGTGCTGGCCGGCATCGCCGTGGCGGCGACCTCCCTGGCGAAGTCGGCCGACGCCATTACCTACGCGGTCGAGCGGGCGGAGTCCTCCCTGGGCGGATTAGCCGATTTCGCCATGCCCCACGGCACCGCCGATAAGGTGCGGGTATGACCGATCAG
>JASHOL010000023.1 GCA_030041135.1 Streptosporangiaceae bacterium
AGCGAAGACGGCACCCCGGAACCGAAATGCGGCATTAATTGGGGTGTGCTCCGGTCACGCTCTGTCGTTTCATCGACTCGGTCCCCGAAGAGCCGGACGTATCGGTGCAAAGCCGGGACCGAACCGATGAAAAGTCGAGGTCAGCTGGTCCTGCCTCGCCGTAGTACTCCCTGGACCCGCGCGAGACTGACCGTTTAGTCCTGATTGCCGGAGGGCGAGAGCCCCGTCGTCGCCACCTGCGCCGACGCGAGTGGCTCCAGGGCCGCCGGGACGGCACGCAACGTGACGGGCCGGCCGGCCCCGCCACGGACCGGTCAGCGCGCTGGGCCTCCCGGCCCTTGCCAGCGGCCCCGTAGCCGGCTTGAACCGCCCCGAACTGCCGCCAGACGGGAAGACCACATGGACCTCGTGGCCGTCAAGCACGCGCAGTTCCTTGCCATCCGTGCCGACCCTGGCCGAGTCTGGCCGCTGCTCTTGAGCCCGGCGATGCGGTCGATGCCGACGACGGGATTCATGTTCGCCGTGCCAGGCGCTGGCCAGTTCCGGTTCTGGATCGGCTTGAACAACGGCTGGTTCCCGGCAACCCTCCTGTACGAGCTGGCCGTGGATGACAACGCCAGGTCGGTGACACTTCGACAGCCGCCGCCTCCAGGAACTACATCCGGCTGTCGATGCGGACCACACTGCGAGGAGCGAGAGTACGCGCTGAGACGGTCGAGGTCGTTCCTCGAGCCCGCGCCCGCGCGGCCGAGCGCGCTACCGCCACCTTCTTTAACGGCTGGCTATACGGCATTCGCGCCGTGGCCATGGGCCACGGCTGCCGGCAGTCGGGCTAAGGTCCGAGCGAAGCGAAGGCCCAGCTGGTGCCTGTGCAGAACGGTCCTCAACCACAGCGTCGAGGCGACGATTCCCAGGATGATGAGCGCGACGGTGGCGACGACTGAGTACAGCACGAATGTCGCCGTGGTCTGAGTGGCGAGCAGCGCTCCCATGCACCCCCCTAGCAGCAGAAAGACGCCAGCCCACAGCCAGGTTGCACCCTGGAAGAACCGGAGCAGACACTGCTGCCGGACTCGCGGCTGCCTGAGGCAGATAACCTCGCCCGCCAGTTTTTCCGCGAGCGGATTGTCGCTGCGCGCGGTACGGGCGAACAGGACGCACAGAACCAGGTTTGCCAGCGGAAAGTGCAGAAGAAAAATCCACAGGTCGCCGGTGCCAATGGCGAGCGCGGTCTGCAGCGTGAGGATGATCACCATGATCGTCACCAGACCGGGAACCGACCCCGTGACGACCTTGCGGATCGCCGCCGTGATCCAGGTTGCGCCCACGCCGGCGAGCAGTCCCACATCACGGCCCCCGAGCCATGCCCCGACGACGAGGGCGGCGACGGGAAACCCTATCGATTCGATCAGGTTCAGGGCGCTCGTGCGAACCAGGCGCCGCGGCGGGGGGAGTTCCAGGTCCTGACCCACCGAGTCAGTGTAGGCGGTGGCCGAATGCGAGCGTTGACGATGCAGACGCTGGGGAGAAATAGTGCGAAACCATGCCGACCTGGTCACACGACTGGGGCGCTGCGGGCGGCGAACGCCTCGGCCTGAGCTTGGCAGGGGCCGAGGCGCCCGTCGCGAACACGCCGAGCCCCAGCGGCACTGCCAGGATTAGCGCGTCCCGCGTCACGTCACCTCCCAGGCCCGCGCTTCGGCCCGCGTCGTCCACCACCTCGCAAACGGACGACGCGATCCCGACCGCACGGTTGTCTGCTGCGCCATCGGCAATGACAAGGAGAACGTAACTATCTCCAGTCGGCAGTGCGCCGATGCCAAGTGAAAGCATTCTGCCGAGCAGATAGAAACAGTGTCGGCAAACGCGATGCTGCGCGGCAGATTAGACGGCTACTACAGCTCTATGATGATCCAGTCGACCATGCATGCCAGCAGGCAGCAGGCACCGGCGAGAAGTAGCCCTACTCGCGCTTCCTTTCCCATGGCGTCCCCCTCAACGCGCTCGTGTACGTCGAACTGAGAGCGGATACCCGGAGCGCCTTCTGAGCAAACTGGTCGGGCGCAAAGGTGTCCTCAACGCGCACTAATGATCAGACGCCATGCATGGCGGGAACGCTTTGGCTGGGTAGGCTCATCGCCGCGTGAAGAGGTCGTGGCTGCGCGCTCAGCGGCACCCGCAGCATGATCATTTTCCGGGTACGGGGCAGCAGAATACGGGGCAACGTTGAGACCACGGGGGGAACGTGGAGAATCCAGGGCCGGGCAGGCTGCCTGAACGGGGCGAGACCTGTTCCCGGTTACGGCCGTCGCGGCTGGACTCGGTGCCGCTGTGGTCTTGGGCGCGTCGTCGGTAGCCGAGCAGCGCGGCACGAAGCGCGTCAGGGCCAGGAGAGCGCTGTCACCGAAGATCTTGCTCGATCTCGTCAGGCAGCCGCTATGGGTCCTAGCCATCGGCGGGAGCGTCGTCGGATTTGCGCTTCAGGTCGTCGCACTTCGTTACGGGCCGCTTGCCCTGGTCGAGCCGCTCCTCGTGTGCGACCTGGTCTTCGCGGTGGTTATCACCTCATTCCTGCGGCGCCGTTTCGATCCGGTCATCTTCGCGGGGGTGGTCGGGACTGCTGCTGGCGTCACGGGCTTCCTGGTCATCGGCCGGCCGTCCAGTGGCGTGTCGACTGTCAGCTTCTACGTCGTACTGCCCCTTGCAGCCGGGCTTGTGGCTTGCATCGCGGGATGTCTGGCTGTTGCCAAGCGCAGCAATGACCTGCGCCCGCTTGCGCTGGCCCTGGCCTGCGGCATCTGTTACGGAACGTCTGCGTTCCTCGTCAAGCTGGTGGTCTCGGACGTCAGAGGCGGCCTGCCTCACGTGCTGACCGACTGGCCGATTTATGCGCTGGCCGTGGTCGGCCCGGCGGGATTCGTGCTCAACCAGGACGCCTTCCAGCAAGGAACGCTGCTCGCGCCCGTGCTGGCCATCATCACTGCGTGCGACCCGATTATCTCAATTGCCCTGGCGTACCTCTGGCTCAAGGAACGGCTCAGCAGCAGCCCGGCGGGGATAGCGGGCGAGATCATATCGCTGCTCGTCATGGTCACGGGGATCGTCGTGCTCGCGCACCATTCGCCCATGGTCGTGAAGAAGTTGCAAGAGGGCAAAGCCACCAAAGCCGCACGTGCCGGGCCGAGTGAGCAGGCTAGGCGTACGCACAAGAACTGAGATACCGCTCTGATCGCAGGGCGGTGCTAGCCTCGCTCCTTCGGGCCGGGCGACCGCGCCTGGCCGGCTGGCCGGCGACCGCCGGGTGGCGGGTCATGAGGGCTGTAGACGCGGCCGAGGCTTCCTGGCCCCAGGTGGATGACCGGCGGCCGGGGGCGGTTAGCGACCACCTTGTCTGACGACCACGGCGCCGGCGGGGCGTAAAGGTAGGCGCATAGGGCCAGCAGAATGTCGTCATAAGCCGCGCGGTTGGCGCGGAACCGGTCGTAGGCGGCGCCGAGATCTGTGACCACCGCAAGGCCCGCTGCCTTCATCTCCCGGCATGCGGCGAGCACCTCGTCCTCGGTGACGGCGATCGTCGTATCGGCAGCGTCGTGCCGGTAAGGGATGCCATGAAAGTCGGCAATGTGCCGCAGTGAGTCGATCCCGGCATGCAGGCACATTCCCGTTTCCGGGCCCCAGTCGCCGTCGACGGCAGCCAGCGCAAGAGCGGCAGCATCGAGAACCGCACCAGCTGCGGTAATCCAGGACTTTGCCGTCTGCGGGGACCGGAAGAATGCGAGGACGGGGAGGCTGGTATGGCTTTCGCTCAGATTAACGAACCAGTCTTCCCAGGCTTGCCACGTCTCGTTCAGCACGATCTGGGATCCGGATGGACGCCACAGGCGGCTCAGGATGGCCGGGCCTGCCGGCGGCAGCCCGGTGCGCATGGCGAGCTTGGTGACCAGTGCCTCCCGCTCCGAGAACGCTGCGTACAAACTGGGCAGATACGCGATTATCAGGGCTACCAGGCCAACTCCGAGCACCGCCTCGACGTAGGCCGCGGCGCTCGCCCCTCCTGGGCTGGACAAAACTCCAAGCGTGGTCAGCGCCGCTGCCGAAGCGCTGAACGCCCGCCCGGCAGAGCCCTCAGCCAGCGCCCACTGCGCCCCCGCGCCAGCCAGCCAGATCGCAGCGAGCCAGGTGACCAGGAGCGCCAGGAGCAGGCGGACAGCGAGGGTGGCGGTGCGGCGGTCCAACTGCCGTGAAGAGGACGCACGCCTGGCCCGCCACGCGGTCGGCGCATCCAGGAGCCGGAAGACGAGCCGGGTGACACGGTCAGGCACACCCCGCGGTACCACGATCGAGCGCAGCGCCGAACGCACGGCGGCCACCGCCAGAACCGCGGCGGCCAAGCCCACGACGATCCGCCCCAGCGTCAGCAGCATGCTGGCATCGATGCCCGTCCGTTCTTCCCCGCTGCGCGAGCCCAGAAGGAGGGCGCGGCGGTGCGCGCGCTAGATGCTGAATCAGCCTAGCGAGAGCCGGCCCGGCCTGCGTGCGCGGTCGGCGGGCACCGGGTCGCGTCCCGACGGCGACCATGGCCCGTCCGTCAGCGAGTCATCATGACCTTGATCGCGCCGGTGTCGGCGGCCCGCCCGAACGCGTCGTACGCGGTCAAGATGTCATCGAGCGCGAACCGGTGTGTTACGAACCGCGCAGCATCGATCTTGTGCGACTCGACCAGTCGCAGCAGCGTCGAAGTCGATGTGGCGTCGACCAGCCCGGTGGTGACCGTGATGTCACGGATCCAGAGTGACTCTAGGTGCAATGTGGCCGGCTTGCCGTGCACGCCGATATTCGCGACGCGGCCGCCGGCACGGACCAGGCTCGTGCACAGCTCGAAGCTGTCCGGCACGCCGACTGCTTCGATCGCTACGTCGGCCCCGCGGCCGCCGGTAACGCTCCGGACATAGGCAACGGCGTCCTCGCTGCCGTTGTTGACCGTCAGGTCGGCGCCGAAGTCGGCGGCCGCCTTAAGCCGGGCGTCGGCCAGGTCGATGGCGATGACGTGTCCGGGCGTGTAGAGGAGGGCGCCGGTGATAGCGGCAAGCCCGACCGGTCCCGCGCCCACGACGGCGACTGTGTCGCCCGGCCGAACCCCGCCGTTGAGCACGCCGACCTCGTAGCCTGTCGGCAGGATGTCGGCGAGCATCAGGATTTCCTCGTCCGTGGTTCCTTCGGGCACGCGATACGTCGACGTGTCGGCGAAGGGGACCCGGACGTATTCGGCCTGCGTCCCGTCGATCATGTAGCCGAAGATCCAGCCGCCACCGCCAGTGCACTGGCCAGGGTGACCGTCGCGACAGTACTGACATCGAGAGCATGCCGAGATGCATGACACGAGAACCCGGTCGCCTGGCTGAACGCTTGTTACTCCAGGGCCGACCGCCTCGACCGTTCCGATAGCCTCGTGGCCGAGTGTCCGGCCGCTTGCCACTTCGGGGGTGTCGCCCTTCAGGATATGCAGGTCGGTGCCGCAGATCGTGGTGGCTTCTACGCGTACGATCGCGTCCGTTGTGTCGCTGATGACCGGATCTGGGACGACCTCCCAGGCCTTCTCGCCAGGACCGTGATAAACGAGTGCTTTCATGGCTAGTTCCTCCCAGAGTGAGCACCGCGTTAATCTCCGCTACGAGCCTTCCGGCCGGGACTGGGGCTGATTAGGGTCCAAGGCCTCACGATCTCGGCACGAAGGTCCTGGCAGCGTTCATATGCTGAGAATCTGCCCGAGGCGTGCAGCCGAGACGGGCGTGGCTGGCGGACACGCGGGGAGGTGAGGACATCAACTCGTTGGTGCGAGACGTAATGACCACGTCGGTGGTCTTCGTCCGCAAGGACGCGTCGTTCAAGGACATGGCCGCCATGCTGCGGAGCCGTCGGATCAGCGCATTTCCGGTGCTCGACGACAGCGACAGGGTCATCGGCGTCGTCTCCGCCGGCGACCTGCTGGTGAAGGAAGCCGTACAGGCCCAAGGCACCAGCCTGCTCGCCGCGTTGCGCCACGTCCGCGAGGACGACAAGGCAGCAGGCCTCACCGCGGCCGACCTGATGACCGCGCCCGCGGTCACGGTCGGCCCCGACGTCCCCGTCGCCGAAGCCGCCCGCCTGATGTACGACCGCAAGGTCAAACGGCTGCCCGTCGTCAACCCGGCACGCCACCTGCTGGGGATCATTAGCCGGGTGGACGTGCTTGCCGTCTTCAGCCGCTCCGACGATGACATCCGCGACGAGGTCACCCGCGTGGTGCTCCCCGGCACCGCACCGGACTCGGCGCGTCATCTGCGCGTGGAGGTCACGGACGGCATCGTCACGATCTCCGGCAGTCCTCAGGGCGAGCCCGCCACTCGCGCCATCCTCGAAGCCGTCCGGCACGTCCAGGGAGTGGTCGGCGTGCGCAATCGGTTCAGCTAGACCCCCTGCCCCGGCCACTTTGCTAGACCGTGCCGCCATTTGAGCCTCGCGAACCCGAGCAGCCCGGAGACAGGTCGCCGTGCATCGATTGGCCCGGCCGAGGGCACGAAGTACCTGGCGCGGCCGTTCGGTGCAGGCTGGGGGAGACATGGAGACGTTGTTCGCTAATCGCGATGACGCGGGTCGGCAACTCGCTAAGCGCCTAGTGCACTTGCGCGGCCAGCCTGTCGTCGTCTTGGGACTGCCGCGCGGCGGGGTTCCGGTCGCCGCGCAGGTGGCCCGGGCGCTCGGGGCACCGCTTGACGTGATTGTCGTACGCAAGATCGGCGTACCGCTCAAGCCCGAGCTAGCGATGGGAGCGGTCGGCGAGGACGGGGTGCGGGTCACCGACCGTCATGGGCGGGCTAGCGTGATTGGACCTGAGGAGTTCGCCGCTGCCGAAGCGCGTGAGAAAGCCGCTGTGAGTGCCCGCGCTGCCCGCTACCGTAGCCACCGCCCGCGCAAGCCGCTAGCCGGGCGGATCGCGGTTGTGGTCGATGACGGCATCGCCACCGGATCGACGGCGCGGGCCGCCTGCCAGATTGCGAGAGCGCGGGGCGCGGCGCTGGTGATGCTCGCCTGCCCGGTCGCACCGCCGGGCTCGGAGGCGAGGATCGGGACCGACGCCGACGAGTTCGTGTGCGTCGAGACGCCAGCCGATTTCTACTCGATCGGCCAGTTCTACGAGGATTTCTCCCCGACCACTGACGAGGACGTGATCGCATGCCTCGGCCTGGCGAGCACCGAGCGGACAGCACCCGCGGGAGACAGCGCGGCTGCGGCCGCGAACGATGAGCTGCCCGATCATGGAGTGGAGGTGCAGCCGACCGCCGGGTCGGTGCAGCTGACCGGCTTCTTGACCGTTCCGCAGACGGCTCAGGGAATCGTGCTCTTCGCGCACGGAAGCGGTAGCAGCCGGCACAGCCCCCGGAACCAGTACGTCGCGACCATGCTGCACCAGGCAAGGATCGGCACATTGCTGTTCGACCTGCTCACCGAGGACGAGGAGCGGCACCGCGACAACGTCTTCGACATCGAATTGCTCGCTCGGCGCCTCACCGATGTCACCAGGTGGCTCCGCACACAGCCGGCCGCGAGCCGCGCATCCATCGGCTACTTTGGCGCCAGCACCGGTGCCGCAGCCGCGCTGTGGGCCGCTGCCGAGCCCGATCTGGGGGTTGCGGCGGTCGTGTCCCGCGGTGGTCGGCCAGATCTTGCAAGTCCCCGGCTCACGGCCCTCACGGCGCCGACGCTCCTGATTGTCGGCGAACTGGACAGTCTCGTGCTTGGGCTTAACCGCGATGCCCAGGCACAACTGCGGTGCGAGAGCGAACTCGCGATCGTGCCGGGTGCCACTCACTTGTTCGAGCAGCCAGGAACCTTGGCTGCGGCCGCGGCACTGGCGAGAGACTGGTTCCTGCGCCACCTCAGTGCTCCGTAGGCCGGAGCCTTCTCATGTGACGAAAATGCGGCGGCCCGTCACCATTCGTGGCGTCAGGTGCAGTGGGCGGACGGCCACTCCGCCTGCCCATGGCTCGACAGCGGCTGGCTCCTGGGCGGTGTCGTCGGGCATGGCCAGCCCCCGCAACAGGACGCTCCATCCCTCGCGCTGAGCATCATCGATGTGGTCGACCTCGAAGCTGGCCGGGCAGCCTCGGGGTGACCTGTGCACCGTGGTCTCGAGGAGACTGCCCTGCCTGGTCCGCAAGAGAACCTGGCCGTTCCTGACCGCGTAGTTCAGCGGGAGGACGTGCGGCAAGTCGTCGGGCTCGGCCAGAAACGCAACGCGGCCGACGCCTTGCTCATCGAGTAGCCGCCAGCACTCGTGCTCGGCGAGCACGTCAAGACGAGGACGATGGCCCTCGAACTCCGGTGGGACGTCGGCATCCGAACCCAGCAGAGAGTAGTCGGGCAGATCGAGTGCGTACGCGAGCCGAAGCACGATCTCGGCGCTTACCGATGCCGGCTGCTCCTCGATATAGGCAACCATCGCCTGCTCGATACCGGCCCGGTTTGCCACCTCGGCCCTGGTCAAGCTCAGTTCCTCACGCCGATGGCGTACCCGGCGCCCCAAGTCGCCCGGATGCCTACCCAGTTCGCTCACCGCAGTTCCCCCTGTTCCACGGTTTCCGCCAGCCAGTCCCCCGCAGCCGGCACGGCACCAGCCTGACCAAGCCTAGGTTGGGCCGGAAGATCCCAGGCAAGCGGCTCCAACAGGGACCCGGTTACGCCAGTGCTGGCCGGCCCGCTTCACCGGCGCGCCGACGATCCCGGCCGCGCCCAGGTACGACAAGAACCGGGCAGCTCGCGTGCCTCGCGCAGTACCGGCTGACCGAGCCATGTACGAGCCGGCGTGCCGGATGGCCTGGACTCGTGCCGACGACCAGGACGTCACCAGGCCGATTGGCGATACCTACGAGCGCCAGCGCCGGGTCACACTCGGGCGTCTGAATAGCGACCCGCGTCGGAGTGCCGGCGGCTACGGTGCTGAATACCCTGTGGACAAGCACCCGCGAGGCGGCCGACTGCTCCGATCCGGAGAAGCTGAGCACCACGTGCGGATGTGTCAGGTGGCGCATGCGCCGCCCGCCGTGCCTAGGCTGACCCAGGGCCCACGCCCGCACGGCAAGTAACTTCGCGTCATGGGACCTTGCCAGCTTGATCGCGGTCTCCACCGCGGCCAGGCCAGATTCCGTGTCATCGACGCCGACCACCACCCGCTTGATGTCGGCACCGGCCGCGGCGGCCGTCAAGGCCGGCTGACCCTGTTGTACTGACATTGTCGCTTCCTCCCAAGGTTGATCCGAGGCTAGCCAGTGCCTGGTATCCGCCGACCGGTTATCGAAAGCGCCCGTATCCGCACCCAGAAGGGGCGCTCCGTCGCGCTGGCCCACGGATGCAGGCCGCAGCGGTTCAGCCTCTCGACTTCCGACTCCGGGTAGACGGCCTCTGCACGGCCGGTAACCAGGACACTCCAGCCTGTGTGGGTCTGCTCGTCGTAATGATCGGTTTCGAAGGCAGCGATGTTCTGCTGCTCAGCGGCAGATAGCTTCGATCCTCGCGCGGTGCGGAAGACCGGATCCGGGCCGTCGATCACGTGGTTGACCGGCAGCACGACGATCTCACCGTCCACGACGACGGCTACTCGCCCGACCGGTACTGACGCAAGTAGTCGCAGGCACTCTTCTGAGGTTAGGATCTCCAGTCCTGCGCGGTCTGTGGGATGTTCTGTCTCCATCGCCCCGCTCCTCATACGCGGCGCCTGAGCCGCCCTGGGTTTGCCACTGCTACTCCTGGCCTGTCCGCCAGCGTTGCCGCTCGCCTCGCGCGGCCGGCAGAGTCCGAAGTCACAAGGTCGGCGGTCGTAAGGCCGATGGCACCGGGACCTTTGTCGTTGGGTTCTTCAAATGCGCGGTAGGGACCTCGGACTGCTGCATGACTGGCCTAAGTCCCTGCTGCCAGGCGCTATTGCCGGGTGAGACTAAGGCTGCCTGCTCGGAGGTAGCAATGATCGATATCAACGAGGTACGACGGTTCACCGACGCTGTGATTTCCATGATCAGGGAGGACCAGGGTAGCGGCCAGGTCCCTCCTGACGTCTTGTCCATCGACGAGCTCGATAACTACGTTGACATTGACGACTATTACCGGCGTATTGGGCTGCCCGCTGGTGACCACGACGCGGCAGAGCTGCGGTATGCCGTGGGCGAGGAGGTGGGCAGGCGCCTCGCCGCGGCCCAAGGCGGTCCCTGGCATGTCATCTGGAGGCCGTCGGAGGGTAGGCCTCAGGACATCGGCAGGACGGCGGGCTATTCGACCCAGGCGGAGGCGCAGGCGATAGGCCGCGAGCACCTGCACACCCACGGCGGAGGCTTCCACCTGCGCAGAGATTGAGGCCTGGCTGGCGCCGATGTCGCACCCGAAGTCGATCACGATGCCCTGACCGCAGTCATACGCCCTGGCCACGATGATCCCGCACCGTCGAAGGTCGCGGTCGCGATCATGCCTGAGCTGCGTGCCATCCGGCCCGGTCGGCCACGATGTGCCCGGTTGACGGCGGAGAGCCTGTAGCGTGACGATATAGGCCTGATATCGCCTTTAAGCGAAATCCGCGTGTACGACCAAGGCACCGCAAACAAGCTCGGCAGACGCGCGAGCTGAGCAGGCTGCTGGCGAGGGAAGCCTCCAGATGAAGCGTCGAGAAGACCGGAAGGGTCGCGTCGCGCTCGCGGTATGCGGCGTGGTTGCGGGTTTCGCCGTTACGGTCGGCATCCTCTATTTCGTGCGCGGCGGGTTCCCTGGCGACGTCGCTGGCAAAAGAGCAGCCCCGGGAGGGCCGACCGTGATCCGCGGCGGTGACGACGGACCGTCACCTGCTGCCCTTGACGCGCAGTGGCCCGCCTACTCCGACCATTCGAGCTGCGCCGACTGGGCTGGCGGTGACGGCGTCTCCGCGATCAGGCTGAGCTCGTCGCAGATCGCATGGTTCTTTTCCGACACCTACCTCGGTCCGGCGGGACCGAGGATCGGCTTCTCGCACCCAGGCGGGTTCGTCCATAACTCGGTGGTGATGCAGACCACGCTGGGCAACCGGACGAGACTCGTGACGCTGACCGGAGGCGGGGGTTGCGCCGACGGCACAGATACCAGCCCGGCGGCATCCATCGTGTCTCCGCCGTCCGCGATCGGGCTGCGATACTGGGACGCCGACGGGATCAGAATCGGCGGCACGATCGCGAAGTTCTACAACGCCTACCTGCTTGGTCGTTCCCCGTACGTGCCCACGGGAACGACGATTGCAAGCTTCTCGGTCAGCGAGCTCAGCGCCGCGGGGCGCACCCAGGCGCCCGCGGGCGTTATCACCCCGGCGCTCACCCCTTTGCCGACCTACACCCCGTCCGGCGTCGGAACGCCCATCGTCTGGGGGTCGGCGTTGCTGCAGTCGGGCAGCACCGTCTACGTCTACGGCTGGCACAGCCGGGCCGCGTCTAGCTCGCAGCGTCTGCTGTACCTGGCCCGGGTCAGTGTCTCGCGGCTGACTGACTTTGCCGCGTGGCGGTTCTACGCCGGCGGCCGGTGGTCGGACCGGCAGAGCGATGCCGTGCCCGTCGAGCCGGCCAGGCAGGACTTTAACGTCGCGACCGGGTTCAGCGTGGTGAAGGTGGCCGGGCGGTACTGGCTGATCGAGGCCATGGGAGCGGGCGACCCGGACATCTACGCCTACCAGGCACCGACTCCGTGGGGTCCCTTCGACCCGCGCGATGGGGTCCTGCTGTACCGGGCGCCGGGCATCGGACTCGACGCCGCGAATGACTACCGGATGATGTACGAGGCGCGCGCCGAACCGGCGCTGTCAACCAGCAAGACGCTCGTGATCAGCTACAACGTCAACTCGGTGGCCGTCACCGGCGCCTGCATATCCATCGCCGGGTTCACCAATGCCTTCCTCCAGCCGAGATTTATCTCGGTGCCCGTGAGCGCGTTCGCTGCCCCAGGGGCCTCCGTGCGGGATCTCGTGCGGGGGGCTAACCAGGGCTATCTGGAAGTCATTCAGCGTCATCCGACCGAGTGGTTCGACAGCCTTTCGTTCCCTGCCGGTTGCCCTCCCGTGCCCGCAGTGTCACACGTGACGGCGCAGACGGGTTCCGGCCGGGTCCGGCTGGCCTGGCCATCAGCAGGGATCGGCATGCGGTACCAGGTCTACCTCAGCTCTGGATCCCAAGGATTCGAGTACGTGCGCATGGTCTCGTCGCCCCGCGTGACGGTCACCGGGCTGACGTCCGGCGTGACCTACGAGTTCAAGGTCGTGCCGGTGAACATTCGCTCGGGACTCGGCCCGGCTGGCTACGTTTCGGTCCAGATGCCGTGATCAAGATGTCCAACTCGGGCGGCGCAGACTCCAGCAGTTGACAGGGCATCACGCGGTGCCGTCGGGGTAGACCGGCTCCCACATGGCGTCCTGCACAGCCTGGACCGGGTCGGCACGCGTCGCGCCCGCCCGTTCTCGCTGAGCCATTCCCGTCAGCTCCCCCGCCCCCCGCAATACCCAGAGCGCCCGCTGCCGTACCGGTCCCGCGCGCGTCTGGCCTGCGGCGCAACCGACTTGTCATCGCGCGGGCCCGTCCGAGCCGGCCGGGTAATACCGGAGCGGCACGGCATCTTTCTCCCACGCCTCGAGCACCGGGGTGACGACTCGCCAGGACTCTTCCGCCTCGTCGCCGCGGATCGCTAGTGCGCTGTCGCCGCTGAGCACCGAGTGCAGCAACTGGCCGTAGGCGGGCAGTTTCGGCGTTTCGAGCTGGGCTGTCAGGGACATGGGCGAGAGCGTCCGCGGGCTGCGGCCGATGCCGGTTAGTTCGAGGCTGACGTTCTCCGGGTCGAGTCCGAACCTCAGCAGGTTCGGCGCTTCGTCGCCGCGATGCGCGAACGGAAGGTGGGGTACGTGGCGGAAGTGGATGGCGACTTCCTTGCGGTCCCGTCGCAGAGCCTTGCCGGTGCGCAGCCGGAATACGGTGCCGGGCCAGCGCCAGTTATCCAGCGTCAGCTCGATCTCGGCGAAGGTCTCCGTGCGGTGGGCGGGGTCGACTCCGTCTTCGCTGGTGTAAGCAGGGACGTCGTGGTCGCCGATGCGGCCGGCGGTGTACTGGCCGCGGCGCGTGCCCCGCGTAATCTCATCGCCGGCGAGCGGCCTTACTGAGCGCAGGACGTCGACCTTGCGGTCACGTAGGTCCCGCTCGCCGAGGCTGATCGGAGGTTCCATCGCGACCAGGCACAGCAGCTGGAGCAAGTGGTTTTGCAGCATGTCCTTCAGGGCGCCGACTCCGTCGTAATAGCCGGCGCGGCCCTCCAGCGCGAGCGATTCGTCCCAGACGATGTCGATCTCGGCGATGTGGGCACTGTTCCAGATCGGCTCGAACACGCGGTTGGCCAGCCGCGTGCCGAGCAGGTTCTGCACGGTCGTCATGGCCAGGAAGTGGTCGACCCGGAACACGGCCTGCTCGGGGAGCGTGTCGGCGAGCAGCCGGTTCAGCTCGATCGCGCTGCCAAGGTCCTCGCCGAACGGCTTCTCCAGCACGATCCGGCTGCCCTCGGGCAAGCCCGCGTCGTGCAGCGCCGACACCGCGCTGGGGAACACGGCGGGCGGTAGCGCGAGGTAGCAGGCAACCGGCTCGTCCCCGGCGATGGCGCGGGCGACGCTCGCGCGGTCGGTGACGTCAGCCTGCCGGTAAGTGGCCGCCGATGCGACCGCGGCCCGGATGGCGGGGGGCAGGTCCCCCGCGTGCTGGCCGAGCTGGGCGGCAGCCCAGTCCCGAAACTGAGAGCTGGACCAGTCATCGCGCCCGGCCGCGATGACCTGGAACGCGTCACCGACCTCGCCCGCGGCACGCAGCGCCGCGATCGCCGGGAGCAGGTACCGCGCGGTTAGGTCTCCGGTGGCGCCGAAGATGGCAAGGCGGTTGATCAACGTGGTGCCTGCCTTCGGATGGAACTGCCTTCGGATGGAACTGCCTTCGGATGGAACTGGCTTCGGATGGAACTGGCTAGGAGAAGGTGATGAGCGGCTTGATGACGTCGTCCAGTTTCTTGTCGGCGATCTCGAATGCCTGGTCCATCTGGTCGAACCGGAACCGGTGGGTGGTCATGAGCATCGGGTCGAGGCGGCCAGATTCCAGCACGCGCAGCAGCCGTTCCATGCGCAGCCGGCCGCCAGGGCACAGCCCG
>JASHOL010000286.1 GCA_030041135.1 Streptosporangiaceae bacterium
GCCAGGTAGATCGGGAAGCCGACCACGGCCAGGGTACTGCCGATGACGCCGAGCAGCGCCAGGACGACCAGGACGATCCGGACGATGGTGACGTCGATGCCGAAGGAGCGGGCCAGCCCGGCGGCCACGCCGGCGAGCATGCGTCCTTGCATCGGCCGCCGCAGCGGAGGCTTCGCGTGCGAACGCGCGTCGTCGCCCTGGCCCGGCCCGGCGAAGTCCGTGGTGTCGCTCTCTGTGCTCATGGCGTCCAGGCTGCCGCGCAGGCGGCTCGCTGGGTATCGGGGACGACCCCCATCCGACCCCGATCCGACCCGGTCCGACCCTGAGAAATCGCCGTCGGCTAGCGGTTCTCGCGGCGGATGACCAGCCGCAGGGCTGTCCAGGTCTGGTCGATCGCGCACACCTTGTTGTCGACCAGGCCGGTGGGCAGGGCGATTTCGCGAATGACGTGATCGGTGATGTCGGTCGGCACCTTGGACGCCTTCTTGGGCCAGGCGATCCAGAGCCCGCAGGCGGGCGCCATCCTCGCGCGCATTCTGGGCAGCTCGGCTTCGAGTTCCGACCGTTCCGTTACGAACGCGACGATGACGTCGTAGCGGGCGTCATCGGCGAGATCGGTGTGCAGGCTAGAGATGTCAGGCAGGTCGGTGAGTACGTCTTCGAACCAGCCGGGCGCCCCGATCACGGCTACCGCATCGTTCTCGCCGATTCCTAGCTTGACCGGCAGCGGTGGGCCGGCCGGGCCGGCAGGCTCAGGCAACCCGCTCGCTCCCCGGAATCGGGGCAGCCAGGGCATGAATCATCGGCCACGGGCTTGCTCGCATCTGCAACCACCCCCTGCTGCCATTGGACGTGCAGTGCCTGAATCGGCGGCTCGGCCTGTTCCCAAGCTTGGCAGGTCCGGCCGCCGCCGACAGCCAATGCCGCGCGGGTCAGAAGGCGAAGCCGCCGGGTTTCCCGTTGCGGTCAGCGATGAGCCCGGCCATGGTCGCGATTGCGATCTCGGCAGGCGCCCTCGAGCCGATGTTCAGGCCGATCGGTCGGTGCACGCGGGCGATCTCGGCGGCCGGCACGCCAAGGTCCGCGAGCGCCTTCACGTGCGGGCCCTCGTGCCGGGGGTTGCCCATGATGCCCACCCACCTGGCCTTGCTGGCCAGGGCATCGCGCAGCTGCACGCCAAGTTCGTCCCTGTGGTGATCGGTAACCACCACGTCCGCGGTTCCCGGGGTGAAGGCATCCAGGCTGTCCGCCAGCTCCGTGCCGTCGGCCGCAGCCGACGCCGCGCGCTCCGGATCGGGCTCCATCAGCACCGCGCGGTAGCCCGCGTCGCCTGCGTACCTCAGCAGGAACCCGGCGACCGGCGTCGCGAAGACCGCGACCAGGACCCTGTCGCCGGCTGACGGCTCGGCCCGGCCGTGGGCGACGTCGCAGCTCGGGTCGTGCTCGTGGCCGTGGTTGTGGTCGTGGTGGTCGTGCTCGCTGGTGTGCGGTTCAGCCATGGTCACGAGCTTGCCACCGGCACAACTTCCCGGGCAAATGCGCAGTGGCACCGCGCGCCCCTCGACCTTGGCACAATGGCGGCGATGTCTGCTGCGGAGATTGGAGCGATGACGATGCGGCTGAGCGCGCGCAACAAGATTCCGGCCAAAGTGATAGGGATTACCAGAGGCGAGGCGACCGCCAACGTGGCACTCGACGCGGGTGGCGTCCGGCTGGTCGCGTCCATCACCACCGAGGCCGCGTCGGAACTCGGCCTGGCCGAGGGGACTGAGGTGATCGCCGTCATCAAGGCCTCCGACGTGATCGTGGCGGTGCCGGACTAGCCGACCGAGCCGCGCGGGCGCCGGCGGCAGCATCGGCGCCATGATCCGGTAAGAATTGTCACGAACCCGGTGACAATTCTTACCGGATCATGGTCGGCCCGTGCCAAGCCGCGCGCGACTAGCCCGGCCGGCGGGGCTCGCGCCGCAGCCACTGCCAGAAGCTGCGCCGCGGGCCGCGTACCCGGACGGTGCCGCCCGTAACCCGGCCCGATATCTCGACCGCGAGGTCGACCGGCCGATCCGGCTCGGCCGGCGGGCGGTTGACGATATGGCCGCCCATCATGACGACCTCGGAGGTATCCACGACGACACCCGGCTTCGTGACGACTACTAGGTGGCCGCCGCGCATGCGCGCGTCGATGTCCAGCGTGCCCCCGGTGATCAGGGCCTCGGTGAAGTCCAGCAGAACGTTGCCGCCCGTGACCTGGATCTCGATCCGTTTCGGCACAACCCAGCGCCCGACCTGGCGGGCGGTGTTCCCCCCGTGGTGGGCTATCCGCAGCACGTCCTTGGGCTTTGCCCTCGCCAGGCCGCCCTGGCCCGCGGCCGGAAGGTCGGCGGTGAGGGCGGCCAGTTCCCGGTAGGTCCTGGCGCCCAGGGCGGCCTCCAGCCGCTCGTCGAGTTCCTCTGCGGTCAGCCGGCCGTCGCCGGCGGCGATCCTGAGCTGCTCGACCACGCGGTCGCGGTCGGCGTGTGAGGCCCGCAGCTCTGGCCGGGCCGCGTCGGGCTCCCCCGCCGGGGACACTTCACCAGTCACCCGACATACTTTATGGCCCAAACGGGCGGTTGGGACCCGCTCTCCCCAGGCCGGCTCGCAGGTCACGGCCGCGTCGTGACGACTACGCCAGTAGCTGCGCCGCCGCCGCGCGCAGCCGGTCCATCCGGGCGGCCGCATCCTGCCGGGCTTGGCCGAGCCTGCCCTGCCTCACCGGCTGGACGATTTCCAGGTAGGCCTTGATCTTCGGCTCGGTCCCGCTCGGCCGGATCACCAGCCGGGCTCCGGGCATCTGGTAGCTCAGCACGTCGGCTGAGGGCAGGTCCCAGCTGCCGCCGGTGTAGTCGGTGATCGCCGTGACCGGCGCTCCGGCTAGGTCTGCGGGGGCGACGGCGCGCAACCGCGCCATCACCTCGGTCGTCATCGTGGACGGAACGCTCAATTGCTCGGTGAGGTGTACGCCGTGGCTAACCTCCAGGGCGTTGTAGGCGTCCAGAAGCGACTCGCCGACCGACCTCGCGACCGCGGCGAGGCTGAGGACCGCGAGCGCGGCGCTGATGCCGTCCTTGTCCCTGACGACGTTGCCGATGTCGTAGCCGAGCGCTTCCTCGTACCCGAAGGCAAACCGGGTGCCCTCCCGCAGGTCGGCCGCCCGCGAGATCCACTTGAAACCGGTCAGGGTCTGCGCGTACTGGGCGCCTGCGGCCGCCACGATGCGCGACAGCAGCGTGCCCGACACGATCGTCGACACAAACAGCTGCTCGTCAAGCTTCGTGGCCGGGCCGGACGACATCCGGCGGAGCAGGAAGGCCCCGAGCAGCGCACCCACCTGATCGCCGGTGAGCATCCGCCAGCCGCCGGGCACGTCCGCATCGGGCACGGCGACCGCCAGCCGGTCGCCGTCCGGGTCGTTCGCGATTACGAGGTCGGCGGCGGAACGACGGGCCTGAGCCAGCGCAAGGTCGAGCGTGCCCGGCTCTTCCGGGTTGGGAAAGTTCACCGTCGGGAACTCGGGATCGGGCTCGAACTGCGCCGCCACAATGTCCGGCGCGGGGAATCCGGCCTGCTCGAACGCGCGCAGCGCGAGACGGCCGGCCACCCCGTGCAGCGGCGTGTAGACGAACCGCAGCCAGGCGGCGCTGGCCGGCGGCGGGGCGAGCCCGCAGACCGCGTCGAGATACGCCTGCTCGAGTTCGTGCCCTGGCCTGTCGATCAGCGCGCTGTCGTCGGCGGCCAGGGGCACGGTGGAGACGGGGCCGACGTCGTCGATCAGCGCCTCGATTTCGGTGTCGGCAGGCGGCACGATCTGCGCGCCGTCGCTGAGGTACAGCTTGTAGCCGTTATCGCCGCGCGGGTTGTGGCTCGCGGTGATCATCACGCCTGCCGCTGCGGCCAGTTTAGGTACGGCGAACGCCAGGAACGGGGTGGGCATCCGGCCGGGCAGCGCATGCACCCTGATCCCTGCCCCGGCGAGCACGCGAGCAGTCTGCAGCGCGAACTCGTCGCTGCGGTGCCGGGCGTCGTGGCCTATGACGACACCGGCGCAGGCCGCTGACTCGCTGCGGTCAAGCAGCCAGCGGGCCAGCGCCGCGGTGGCCCTGGTGACGGTGACGTAATTCATCCGGTTCGGTCCGGCGCCGACCGCACCGCGCAGCCCGGCTGTGCCGAACCGCAGCCGCCCCGCGAACCGGTCCGTCAGTTCGTTAGCGGCTTCGGGACTGGCGTCGGCCTCGGCCAGCAGGCTGGACAGCTCAGAGCGGTCGCCCGCATCGGGATCGGCGGCGAGCCACGCGGCCGCTTGCGCGCGGAGCTCATCGGAGATGCCGGCCCCGGCTGACGCCGTGGCCGGCCCCTCGGGCCAGCCAGGTGCCATGTCAGCCGACCTCGGGCAGGATCGCGGCGAGCAGAGCGCCGACCCGCGCCGCTGCCGTCCGCGCGGTCGCGAGCACGTCGGCGTGGTCGAGCTTCTGCGCGGAAAGCCCGGCGGCCACGTTGGTCACCAGTGAGATGCCGAGTACCTGCGCGCCGAGGTGACGGGCCGCGATCGCCTCGAGCACGGTGGACATGCCGACCAGATCGGCCCCGGCCGCGCGCAGCATCCGGATTTCCGCCGGAGTCTCGTACTGCGGGCCAGGCAACGCCGCGTAGACGCCTTCGGCAAGGTCAGGATCCTCCGCGCGGGCGAGCGCCCGGAGCCTGGCGGAGTACACCTCGGACAGGTCCGTGAACGGCGATGGACCGGTGCCGGTCAGCGGCAGGCCGGTCAGCGGCGAGCAGCCGGTCAGGTTGAGGTGATCACTGATCAGCACCGGCTGACCTGGTTGCAGGCCCGACCGGATGCCGCCGGCGGCGTTCGACAGCACGACGGTGGCACAGCCCGCGGCTACCGCGGTCCGCACCCCGTGCACGACTGCGGCGGGGGAGTGTCCCTCGTAGAGATGAACCCGGCCGAGGAATACCAGCACGCGCAGGCCGCCGATGCGAACCAGGCGTACGGCGGGGACATGGCCGGGGACGCGCGGCTCGGGGAAGCCGCCAAGCTCGGCCAGGGGAATCTCGCACTCCGCCGGGCCGAGGGCATCGGCCGCCGGCGTCCAGCCCGAACCCAGCACCACCGCCACGTCATGGCGGTTCTGTCCGGTCCGCTCGGCGAGCGCGGCCGCGCTCGCGGAGGCGACGACGAATGGATCCCCGGTCTGTTCGGGCACGCAGGCCTCCACCCGTTACGTGATTAACCGGCTTATCCCGCCAGTCATGGCGATGATCGTAGCGACGATGCGATCTCGCCTGCCAACGGACGTGCCGCCACCGGCAGCAACCACTTCCGCGCGCCACGGCGAGCATCGTGGGATACGGCGCCGCGACCCTCATTGCGCCTGTCGTTGGCTCGCTGGAAATAAGGGCGCTTCGTGGTCGGGAGGATCGGCAGCGGCTGGATGCGGTGCGGGAGTTCGCCAGAGCTCCCTGACCAGCACCTGCATGGCTCCGGCGGCCGGAATGGCCAGGAGTGCCGCGACGAACGCGCCGAACGTGCCGGCGATCCAGCTACCGACGTACACGGCGATGAGAATCGAGACGAGCACCAGAAGCGGGTTGATCTTGACGGTCCGGCTCATCACGACCGGGTTCAGTACGTGGTTTTCGATCTGCGTATAGATCACGAACACCACCAGGGTGACGATGCCGGCGGTCAGTGAGTGGGCGGCTGCGAACAGAACCACGGGAATGCCTGCCAGGGCGCCGCCAATTATTGGCAGGAAGTCGACCAGCGCCACCCAAAGCGCCCACAGAATGGCGAACGGGACGCCGAGCAGCAGCAGCGTAAGGAGAACCACTATCCCGGCAACCACCGAGGTCGCGATATCGCCGAGCATGTACCCGCCGACGGCCCGATTAACTTCATGGGCGACCTGGACCGAGCGGCTGGCCCGGTCGGGTGGCATCAAGCGCAGAATGCTGGCCCGGATTTTGGGACCCTCGAGCAGGAAAAGCACGACGAGTACGAATATGAGAAACAGGTTGAAGAGCAGAGAAAAGGCGCCCTTGCCAAAGCTGAGGGCTGGCTTCGCCAGGCCCTGACCTATCTTGATCAACTTGGGTTCGTTAGCAGTCACCCATCGCTGAATATGATATTTGCGAACGATATGACCGATCGGCCCTCGGCCATGCTCCGCATCGTGCACGTACGATGGCAGCGACCTGGCAAGGTGCGTCAGTCCGTTGACCAGCGGGTACCCGAACGCGACCGCCAACCCGACGAAGACCAGCAGGCCCCATAGGGTAACCACTGCCACGGCCAGTCCGCGGCGGCGAATGCGCCAGCTTTGGAGTATTACGACCATGGGATTCAAGATCAGCGTCACGAATCCCGCCACGAAGAACAGAAGAATCAGGTCCCGCAGCCGGTAAATCACTATCCCGGCGAGAGAAGCCGCGGCGACCGCCGCTACCGAGGTCAGGATGGTCCCAAGGGGAATGCCCCTGGATCCCGCGGCGGCCCACAAACGGCTACGGCGGGAATTGGGTGGCACGCGATCGCCCACCCCGCCAATCATTACAGTCCGCATTCGCGCGCAAGACAGCGACGCCGGGCACGTCGGCGGCTTCCAGACCTGGCCGGTCAGTTCAGTTGGGCCGGAGCCGGGTCACGGCGGGGCGCAGCGCACGCGGACCCGCCAATCGCAGAGGCAGTGGCCGGGGCTCTGCGGCTGGCACCGGGCATCGCCGTGACCGCGGCCAAGCGCGGTCACGGCGAGTCCTCGTTGGCTGTTCTAGCCCTGAGTGAAGGACTCCAGCTCGAGGTGGGAGGCGAGCTCGGAGTGACCGAGGGCGTCGATCGTCGCCTCGGACTGGACCGGGCCAACCCCGCTGGCCAGCCACGTCTTGACCACGATCGTGGAGGAGTAGCCGAGCATCGAGAAGGTTTCTGTCATCTGCACGACGGTGGTCGAGTACGAGCCGGCCGGCACGGTAACCGACGCGGTGCCATCACCCTTGACAGTGATATGCCCGGTCACGTTCTCCTTCGTGGTGCCGGAGGTGAACGCGATCTCGACGGCCGACGTCGTCGACTGTCCTGAGGCCAGGACCGATGCGGGCGGCAGCACGATGCCGCCCTTGATCACGACCGCGCTGCTGCCGAACTGATCCGACGGGTACGTGATGGAGCCGTTGGAATGGAAGATGTAGGAGCCGCGCGTCGTGGTGCCGGTGATCGAGTCGGTGTTGGACATCGTGATCAGGTTGCCGCCGGACACGGGCGTGACCGACAGCACCTTGTTGGTCACCGTGCTCGACAGCCCCAGGGCCACCGACTTGTAGACCCAGGTGTTGCCGACCGCGATCGGGAACGGCACCGACAGCGACGATGCGGACGACCCCGAGCCGCTGGAGTTGGAGCTACTGCTTGATGGCGGGGTACTCGAGCTGCTGCTCGGGCTGTGCGAACTCGAGCTAGCAGACGTGCTGCTTGGCGACGACCCGCCGCAGGCGGCGAGCAGGAGGCCGGCCGCCGCCACCAGTGCGGCTGCCGTGCCAGCCCGGCCACGGGCCGGGTGAGCGGATAGATTCATCGTTCCTAACCCCATTCGCAGGTTGAGTCGGTCCGACTTGCCAGGGCCTGCCGCGCATACCCGGCCTCCCCCTCATGGGCCGGGGATGTCGGCAGGCCCTGGACGACTTGCGGAAAGTGAGCTAACCGGGCCTGCGGGGTGGCCAGTAGCGATGTCGACTGGAGCCAGACTGCGCCAGGCCCTGAGACCACAGCGAAACGTGACTCGTCGCCGACCGGTCCGGCATCCACTGCGGGCAGCCTGGCTATCAGCACGACGACTGAGGCGTCCGACATGCCGATGTGCCAGGGGTGCGTGCGCAGTGAGCTGCCGGCTAGCAGGTCACGCCTGACCACGTCACCCGACAGCTCGACCCAGGCGGTGCCCCGGCCGCCGATCCGGCGCAGGACGAAGTCGTCGGCGTCGGTCGAGTCATAGCGCTGCCGATAACCGGTCGTGACCTCGATGCCGGTCGTACCGGCCACGAAGCCATGCCGGTGCACCAGGTATTCGCGTCCCGGCGATACCTCGATGCCGATGATGCTGCCGGGGAGCCTGGACGCGAACGCGATCGTTCCCGTCGTTTCCCTGGCCGTGTAGGCGCTCAAACGCAGGGGTGAATCGTCCGGCGTCCGCTGCGGGGCCGCGGTCGGCTGAGGGTCGCAGGCGCTGGTCGACATCTGGATGGAATCGGTCATCCAGGAGAACACGCCGGACCCGGCGACGATGCTCTCGCCCGGCTCGAGCGAGATGGACAGCACGGGCTGCATCGACCCGAGCAGCTGGTCGTGCACTGTCGCCCTCCGCCTGATGACCGTGTGCTTACGGCCCCGCGGCCGCCCCAGGCCCGCGGTGTACCGGCTCGCTGCCGGGTCGGCCGTTTCGCTCATCCGCTTTTCTAGCCGGGCGACAGTACCGAGCGAATCACTGCAACCATGTAAGTGACCTCGTTCCGATAAATAGGGCCTAATGCGCTAAAGCCCTGACCGGAACACGAAGTGGGCCGGCTCCCGCCGTCGTGGCACCGCCGGCGCTATAACACTCGCGCTTTCGCTATAGCACTCGCTGGCCGAAGGCGGGAGCCAGGCCGCTCTCGACGGCGAAGCGGGTTGCCTCGACCCGGCCGTTCAGGCCGAGCTTGCGGTAGATGGTGGCCAGGTGGCGCTCGACGGTCGCCAGGCTGAGGACGAGCTCAGCGGCGATCTCCTTGTTGCTCAAGCCGGCTGCGAGCAGGCCAAGCACCTCGGCCTGCCGTGCCGTCAGGTCCGCCGGCAGCGCCGGCTGGCGGTAGCTGGCGGTCACCTCGTCGACCGCGGACTGGACGTCCGCCGCACGCTGCGGGTTGCCGAGCCTGCCGGCGAGTTCCCCGGCGGCTCGCAGTTGGCGCAGCGCCTCATCGCTGCGGCCGGTCTGGTGCTGCACCTTCGCCAGGCCGATCATGGCCTCGATCGCATCATGCGGGTGGCCGGCCGCTTGCGATGCGGCGATGGCGGCCTGAAAATGCTCGGTCGCGACCGCCCAGTCCTGCCGGTGGACCGCCACGTTGCCCTGGTTGCAGCGGATCGTACCGACGATCTGAGGGATCCCAGACACCAGCTCCGCTCCCTCCGTCAGCACCCGATCCGCGGCCTGCCACTGACTCGTCTTGATCAGCACGTCGGCGAGGTTCGCCAGGCCGATCGCGATGGAGCGGCGCTCACCCAGTTCGCGCTTGATGGCCAGCGCACGTTCGAACAGCTCCTGCGCCCGCGCGAGGTTGCCGTCGTCCAGCTCGAGCAGCGCCATGTTGTTGATCGCGACCGACACGCCGCGGCGATCGCCGAGCGCGATCCTGAGGTCCATCGCGTCCTGAAAGCTGCGCCTGGCGGCCGCGTTGTCGCCTAAATAGCGGTGAGCCGAGGCCAGGACCGTCGACGCGAAAGCCATGCGCTCAGTCATGCCGAGCGACTCGAAGACACCGAGCGCAAGCTCGGCATGCCTGATCGCCTGGTGATAGTCGCCGTTCTCGGCGGCCAGGACGGCGGCGGAGCACATCGCCCGGCCGGCCCGCTCGTCCTTTCGCTGGGCCGCCTGGCGCAACAGACCCGCCAGCCAGCCACGGCCGATCGACAGCCGGCCGGTCAGCAGCCACCACCGCCACAGCGCGGCCGCCGTGTCCAGGCCCAGGTCGAGATCGTGGTCTTCCAGCCAGTGCAGCGCGAGCTGGAGGTCGGGGACCGCTACCTCGAGGCGTGCCGTCCACGCGGTCGCCTCGGCTCCGGTCAGGCCGTTCTCGCTCGCGATGGCTAGCCCGGCGAAGTGCCGTGCATGCCGGTCGCGAGCGGCTGGGCCGTCCCCGGTCAGCTCAAGCTGCGCGGCCGCGAACGTCCGGATCGTCTCCAGCATGCTGAACCGGTTCTGGTCGCTGCTGCGGCTGACGACCAGCCAGGATGAGTCCACCAGGCCGCGGATGGCCAGCGCGGCCTGCGGCCCGTCCACGTCAAGGACGGCCTGAGCGTCGGCTAGGCCGAAGGAGCCGCCGAAAACGCTCAGCATTGGCAGCAGCCGCTGCGGACCCGGCTCGAGCAGGTCGTAGCTGGCTCGCAGGACGTCGGCCAGCCCGCGCGCACCTGTCTGGCCCGACCTGGCCGGGCCGGAGTCGAGCAAGACGGTTCGCTGCTGCAGGATCTCCTGGATCGACAGCGTGCCGACCCAGCTGGCCATCAGCTCGATCGCGAGCGGCAGTCCGTCAAGACGACGGCACAGCTCGGCGATCGCGTGCGGTGCGATGTCGGCGGCATGGAAGGCCGGCAGCCGGTCGCTGGCCCGCGCGATGAACAGGCGCACGGCGTCGGAGGCGGCGATTTCGGCCGCGTCGGCCGCGAGCGACGGACAGGCAAGCGGGGGCACCGTCCAGCAGACTTCGCCCGGCACGCCGAGCAGAACCCGGCTGGTGACAATGATCCGCAGATCGGCTACCGCTCCGAGCAGCTGGCCGGCCAGGCTGGCCGCCTCATCACGCAGCGCCTCGGCGCCGTCCAGCACCAGCAGCCGCGGCGCCTCGCCGAGGGCGGCCTGCAGCGACTCCGGCAGCGAGACGCCATGCCGGTCAGCCACGCCGAGCTGGGATGCGAGCGCCGTGCCCAGTGACCTGGGCGGCCGGACGGACTCCAGCGGTACGAACAGCGCGTTCGCGCCGGAGAAGCTGCGGCCGATGACCTCGATCGCGAGTCTGGTCTTCCCGGCACCGCCTGGTCCGACCAGGCTGACCAGTCGTGACTGGCGGACGAGGTCGGCCAGCTCGCTCAGTTCGCGCTGGCGGCCGATGAAGCTGGTCTGGGTGAGCTGCAGCGGGTTGGGTTGCTGCTGGCCTTGCAGCTGTGGGCCGGGTTGCTCGCCCAGGTGCGGCTGGCCGGGCCGGGACGGGCCGGGTTGGGGCTGGCCGGGTCGAGACGGGCCGGGTTGGGGCTGGCCGGGCTGGGACTGGCTGAGGCCGGCCGCCGCGACCTCGGCCTCAAGCTCGGCGACCACCTGGAGTGCCCGCGGCGACCCCTGGGTGCGACCGGACTCCCACCGGTTGACGGTGGCGAACGACACGCCAAGGCGCCGGGCCAGCTGCTCCTGGCTGAGCCCGAGGGTCCCGCGCAAGACCTTAAGCCGCGCGGCAACCGAATCCGCCTCGCGCGGCTCGCTCACGCTGGAAGCCTACGACCTTCGCACCGCGTGCCATAGCAATGAATCGGCCTCGCCGCCTGACTCACTCCATGCGTGGTAGCTCATCGAACCAAGCCAGGACGCCGGGAACCGCCTCATTGATGTGGGCCAGCATGCCGTTATGGTCGTGACCGGGGAAGGATGCGTGCCTGAGCCCGCGGCGGTCCAGTCCGGCTGCGAGCAGCTGAACGCCGCCGCCGAAGGCGATCTCCTCGTCATCCTCGCCCCAGAACGCGAACAACGGGCACGGCAGGCCGTCGACCAGGAAGTCCGTCGGCAGCTCCGACAACTCCCGGTAGAACCCGAGCGCGGCCCGGTTGTCAAAAAGAGAAGTCAGCTCCGACCAGGCGGCCGGGTCAGACTTCGCCGCGTCCGACCGGGCCTTAACGTCCGCATATTGGGCCGAGTAGTCGCCGACGATAGGGAAACCGCCGGACACGACGGCGTTCACCCGGTCAGTCAGGTGCGCGAGCCAGGGCGCGAAGGCGCCGGTGAACGAGTAGCCGAACACCGAGAACCGGGCGAACCCGGCCGCCTCCATCACGGCGACCAGGTCGCTGGCCAGGTCGGCCACCCTGTAGTCGGCATCAGCGGCAAGGCGGCTGCTGGCAGCGAAGCCGCGCGGGCTGGCGACAACCACGGTGAAGCGCCTGGCGAGCAGGCCGACATCGAGGTAGCGGTCCCACCGGGCGTAGTTGAATTTCGGCAGCAGCAGCGCTGGTCCCGATCCGGTCACTTCGTAGTGCAGATCGAGGCCGTCGCGGGTAAGCGTCGCCATAACAGGAGCGTAGGTCCCGCCCGACGAGGTCCTCACCACAGCTCGCTTGCCGGCCTGGCTCGCCCTGATTCAGGCCGCCGCCGATACCGCTTTCACCCAGGCCGCGTGCCCTGGGGCCGCGCCGCAACACGCGCGACGCGCTGCCAGGCAGGCGCACGGCGCTCAGCTGGCGGAGACGAAGAGCGAGAGGGTATCGGCGACGCACGCTGCCTTGGACTGGCCCTCGATCTCGACCCTGATCCTGATGTGCGCGAGCGAGCCGAGATGCGTCTGCTTGACGTCGGTGAGCGTTGCCTGGCCCCGAACCAGCGAGCCGGTCGGGACCGGGGACGGGAAGCGGACCCGGTCAAGGCCGTAGTTGATTCCCATCGCCAGGTTCTCGATCCTGTAGGTCTCCATCATCATGACTGGCAGCAGGGAAACGGTGAGGTAACCGTGGGCGATCGTCGAGCCGAAGGGTCCGCTGGCGGCGCGCTCGACGTCCACGTGGATCCACTGGTGATCGCCGGTGGCGTCGGCGAAGGTGTTGACCTGGTCCTGGGTGATCTTGTGCCACTCGCTGTGGCCGAGCGTCTCGCCCTTGGCCGCCGCGAATTCCTCCAGGCTGGCGAATGTCCGCATCCCGAAGTACCTCCTGCGTGCGCTCGATCCGGCGACCGAAGCAGTATCGGGATCAATAATGCCAGGAAGGGGTATTAGGGCAACCGCGGCTGGCGCGGGCGGACGCGACTCGCGGGCTCAGCCGTCGGCCCGGCCCGGCAGGCGGCGGTCGGCGAACACCTCGGGCGGCGGGACCGGGGAAGGAGCGGCGCGGGCATCGGTGATCGGCCGGGATCCGGCGACGAACCGGTCGAGTTCCTCGCCATCAAGCACCCGAGCGGGGAACGGGTCGGCCGCCGCAAGCCGGGTCAGCTCGGCGGCGGGCAGTTCGCGGTCGGCGCCGACCACCACCAGGTTGCCGAACCGGCGCCCGCGCAGCACTGCGCTCTCGGCGATGACCAAGAGCTGGCTGAAGACCGACCGAACCGCCGCGACCCGGCCACGGGCGTGCTCGAGCGGCGGGCCGTCGCCGATGTTCGCGGCGAATACCCCGGTCGGCCGCAGGGCGCGCCGTGCGGCCGTCACGAACTCCACCGAGGTCAGGTGGGCCGGAGTCTGAGCCCCGGCGAACACATCGGCGACCACCAGGTCGAACGAGCTGGCGGCCACGGTCTCCAGCGCGGCGCGAGCGTCGGCGACCCTGACGCGGATCCGGCCCGCCCGCGTCCGCGACCGTCCTGGCTGGTCGAGCGGCAGCCGGCGCCGCACGAGGTCGGCCACCTCGGCGTCGGACTCCACCGCCAGCTGGCTGGACCCCGGCCGGGTCGCGGCTACGTACCTGGCCAGCGTCAGCCCGCCGCCGCCGAGGTGCAGGACCCGCAGCGGCTGGCCGGCCGGCCCGGTCAGATCGGCCACGTGCCCGAGTCGGCGCATGTACTCGAACTCCAGGTGCCCGGCATCATCGAGGTCCACGTACGACTGGGGTGTGCCGTCCACCAGCAGCATCCAGGCGCCCGGCCGGTCGAGGTCGGCGAGCAGCTCGACGGATCGCTCCTCGCCCTCCATGTGCGCCATTCTCCAGTGCGGCCCTGCGCTCTCGGCGTTCATGAGGGGAACGAGGTGCCGCCCGCGAGGCTCAGGTCCGCGCCGCGCGGTCATCCGGCCGGAGGCCTAGCTCGCCGGATCAGCCCACAGTGCGGTGAGCTGGGCCGGGCTGATGTTACCGCCGGTGCATACGACCGCCACCTTGCGCCCGGCGAACCGGTCAGGATCGGTCAGGACAGCGGCCAGTGCGGCCGCCCCGGCGGGCTCGACCAGGTTGCGGGTTTTCTCGATCATCGTCCGGGTGGCCTGGGCCAGCGCGGCGTCGGAGACGAGCACGAAGTCATCGAGTAGCTGCCAGAGGATCCGCTGCGGCAGGTCGAAGGCGGTCCGGGTGGCAACCCCCTCGGCGAACGTGTGCGTCGAATCCTCGACCAGTTCGCGGGCCTGCCAGGACTTGAAGGCCGCGGGCGCGGCCTCGGACTGCACTCCGATGACCTCGATCGACGGGCGAACCGCCTTGGCCACGATGCACGCCCCGGCCGCTCCGCTGCCCCCGCCCACCGGAACGATGATCGCCTCGGTGTCGACCTGTTCCGCGAGAATCTCAAGGCTGTAGGTGGCCACGCCGGCGATGAGGTCAGGCTCGTTCCCTGAATGGACGTAGCGGTACCCGTGCTCGCTGGCCTGCTTCTCGCAGTACTCGCGCGCGTCGTCGAAATCACGGCCGTGGAACACGATGTCGGCGCCGAGCGCCTGAATCGAGTCGACCTTGACCTCGTTGGCGTTCTCAGGGACGAACACGACGGCCCGCACGCCGAACAGCTTCGCCGCGTAGGCGATGGACTGGCCGTGGTTGCCGGTCGAGGCCGTCGCCACGCCGCGCTGCCGGTCCTGCGGGCTGAGCTGGCTAACCAGGTTGATACCGCCGCGGACCTTGAACGCCCCGACGGGCTGATGGTTCTCGTGCTTGACCCACAGCTGTGCGCCCGTCAGCGCGTCCAGCGCGGGGTAGCGGTACAGCGCCGTCGGCCGCAGGTAGGGGGAAATGCGCTCGCGGGCCGCGAGAACGTCGGAAAGATCGGGGATTGCGGTGCTCATGGCCCGTTTCTACCACGCTCTGTCCGGCCGGCCAGACTGAGCGCATGCCAGCCGGGACGCATGGGGTGAGGCTTCCGGCCGTCGTCGCGCACGCCGACTGGGGCTGTGATCCCCGCAAGCGGCGGATCGCCGTGGCCGAGCGGACCGCCGGGAGCACGCGGCCGCGCTATGAAGTGGTAGCGGTGGCGGCCGCCGCCAGCCACGGGACCGACGTGTTCGACATGCTCGCAGGCAAGGACGGGCGGGGCCCGTCTCTCGTGGGCTTTGACTTCACGATCGGCCTGCCGCGCGAATACGCCGCGGCGGTGGGCGTGACATCGTTCCCGGCATTCCTCGACCTGATCGGGTCCGGGCCGTGGCGGGAGTTCGAGCACGCGGCGGAGACTGCCGCTGATATCAGCCTGCAGCGGCCGTTCTATCCGCAACGGCCAGGCGGTGCCCGCCGGGCGGACCTGTGCGACCGGCTTGGCCTGTCGGCGGGCCAGCTGCGGCGCCGGGCCGACGGGAGCGACGCGGAAACGCTGTTCTGGACCCTCGGCCCGAAACAGGCGGGCAAGGCGTCGCTAGACGGCTGGCGGCTGCTGCGCCAGGCGCGGGCCAGGGGAGCGGACATCGCGCTCTGGCCATTTGACGGGTCCCTGTCCTCGCTGCTGGCCGCCTCGGCCGGGACGGAGGGGTTCGTCGTCGTGGAGGTCTACCCGCGCGAGTTCTACCGCTGCATCGGCGCGCCGCCTCGCGCTCGGTGGAGCAAGCGGCGCCGGGACGACCGGCTGATGTGCGTGCCTGGGCTCCTGGCCTGGGCCGAGTCGCTCGGCGTCGGCTGGGCGGCCGATGTGCGCCGCCGCGTCAATGCGGGCTTCTGCGACGGCCCGGCCGGCGAGGACGAATTCGACTGCGTGGTCGGGATGCTCGGCATGATCGGCGTCGTGGCGGGCGCGATTCCCGCGGGCCTGCCAGCCGGCGACCCGGCCGTCGTCACGATCGAAGGCTGGATGCTGGGCCGGGCGAGCGGCGGGCCTCATGCCGCTGGCAAGGGCGCGTCAGTGTCGTAGCGCCGTGGCAAGGTCGCAGGTATGTATGAGACAGAATCCGAACTCGACGCGCTCGATGCGCTGCTTGAGCGGTCGCTGGCCGGCGCGAATTCCCACCTGACGTCGATCATCCGGCCGGGTGAGCGCACGCTGACGGCGAGGCAGCTCGTGGAAGTGCTCTCGGGCATGTGCGTGCTGGCCGTGTCGACCGTAACGGCGAACGGCGAGCCCCGGATCAGCGCCGTTGATGGCCATTTCCTCCGTGGCTGCTGGGTCTTCGGCACCGACCGGTCGGCGGCTAAGTCCCGGCACCTGCAGGCACGCCCGGCCGTGAGCGCGGCGCACCTGCGGGGCGAGACGCTCGGGGTCTTCACTCACGGCAGTGCCCAGGACCTGAATCCGCCGGCCGGCCCGGCCGACCCGCAGTGGGACAGCATCCTCGGCCATCTGACGAATCACTACGGTGAGTCGCCCTTGGGCTGGGGAGACGTGGTCATGTACCGGCTCCGGCCGCATTGGATGGCGGCGTACGCGCCAGATCCGGTGGCACTGCGACCCGGCGCGGATTGACATGGCCCGAGCGATTTTTTGGCCTGCCCTCGCCGGAACACCAGCGTGCCTTGAGGGCAGCCCTGGCTCCGATATATGGCGCTAGCCAATATTGATACTTGACATACATATGTAGAGGCGACAAGGTTCAACGGTATGAGCTACCACTCCGATGCCCTCACCCTGACCGACCTGGCCGCTGAGATTGACCTGCTTGACCCGGACCTGCCAGTGGCGGTGGCGCTGGCCGACCTGGATCAGTTCGGCCCGCTGAATGAGGCGCATGGCACAAAGACTGGTGACGCCGTGCTTGCCAGGTTCGAGAGCGTGCTCGCAGTCGGGCTGGCCCCGGCAGCCAGGGTCGCGCACGTTCGCGGCGACGAGTTCGCCGCGATGCTGCCCGACACCGCGTGCGAGGAGGCCCTGCTGGCGCTGGAAAGAGTCAGGGCCGAGGTGGCCGGATCCGAGCCAGCGCCCGGCGTGCCGGACCGGATCACCGCGTCCATCGGCATCGCCGGGCGGCCCGCGCACGGCGCGACCGCCGACGAGTTGATCGCGGCCGCGGACGCGGCCCTCGTGCGGGCCAAGCGGGCTGGCGGCAATCGGGTCTGCCTGCACGTGGAGGAGCGCATGGTGCTCAAGAGCAGCTACTACCCTCGGCCAGCGCTGCACCGGCTGGCCAAGCTCGCCCGGCATGACGGCAGACCAGAGGCCAGCCTGCTGCGCGAGGCGCTTGAGGAATACCTAGCCAGGCACCAGCCCTGATGCCGGCCTGTCCGCGGCCGCAAAGCCCGGCGGTCCCGCAGGCGGGCCCCAGACCGTGGCGCACTCACTGTCCGCAAATTCGGCATCAGGCCACTCCATGGTCACGGACTGGTGCGCCAAATCCGGTCGCTGCAGGCCGGTAAACCGCCGGAAATAAGCAAGAAAAAACCTTCCCTGGTATAGTTGAAATTCTGTGCCTATACCCAGGAAAGGAATTCATTCTCTTGCGCCATTTTCAAGATAGCACGGATTTGAAAATGCGGTCAAGCGGGGCCGCGGAGCTTACACACGAGCAGAAGTACCTGACGATGCTGTACGAGCGGCTGGACGCGCTGCGGGACGCGACCGCCGAGCGGCTGGCCGCGGTGCGGCTGGACCCGACGGCGGAGAATGACCAGGCTTGGTCGGAGCGTGATTCACTGGCCGGCCTGTACCACGACCGGGGCGCGGAGCTTGACGCGGCCGAGCGCAACCTGTGCTTCGGGCGACTCGACTTCGATGACGGTGAGCGCCTGTACATCGGCCGGCTCGGCCTGCGCGGTACCGAACATGAGCTTGTCCTCACCGACTGGCGCGCCCCAGCATCGCGGCCGTTTTACCAGGCCACTGCGGTACAGCGGTACGGTGTCACCCGCCGTCGGCACCTGCGGACGGCTGGCCGGACGGTCATCGGCCTGGACGACGACGTGCTCGACCTGGACGCCGTTGACCAGACACGGCTGACTGGCGACGCGGCGCTGCTGGCGTCCCTGCGGCGGGCCAGGACCGGCCGCATGGGCGACATCGTCGCCACCATCCAGGCCGACCAGGACTTGATCATCCGAGGGGACCTGAAGGGGATCCTCGTTGTCGATGGGGGACCGGGCACCGGGAAGACCGTCGTCGCTCTGCACCGGGCCGCCTACCTGCTCTACACCTACCGCAAGCAATTGGCTCGCCGCGGGGTTTTGATCGTCGGCCCGAACCGCACGTTCATGCGGTATATCGACCAGGTCCTGCCCTCGCTCGGGGAGAACGACGTCGTGCTGGCGACGATCGGCTCGCTCTACCCGGGAGTCGACGCCCGTGCGGCGGAGTCACCCCAGGCCGCACGGGTCAAGGGTGACGCCAAGATGGCCGGGGTCCTGGCGCGGGCGGTCGCCGGCCTGCAACAGGTGCCGTCCAGGACCGTCGAGGTCACGGTCGGGGGCGTGACGCACCGGCTGACGCCTCGAGCCTGCCGCCAGGCCCGCGCCGAGGCCAGGCGCAGGCGGGACCGGTTCGGTGGCGCACCGCTACCGCACAACAAGGCCAGGAGCATCTTCGTCAAGCTCATGCTCGACGAGCTGACCAGGCAGGCGGTCAGACGGCTCGGCGTCCGGACCCTGGCCGCCGGCGATGAGCAGGACCTGCGCACCGAGCTGGCCGCCGAGCCTGCCATCCGACGTGTGCTGGACGTGCTCTGGCCCGAGCTCACGCCCGAGCGGCTGCTCGCCCTGCTATACACCAAGCCGGGCCGGCTCGGCCTCAGCGAGGACGAACGCTCCGTCCTGGCCCGGCCGGCCACCCCGGCCGCATGGACCGCGGCCGACGTGCCGTTGCTAGACGAGCTCGCCGAGCTGCTCGGCGAGACCGATGCGGCCGGGCGGGCGGCCAGCAGGGAGCAGGCGGAACAGCAGGCCGAGCGCGACGAGGCGATCGAGTACGCGGCGCAGATCGTCGACAGCCTCAACGAGGCCGGCGCAATCGCCGTGCCCGCGCTGGAGGTCGAGACGTTCACGGCCTGGATCGCGGGCAGGAACGCCGGGGACGGGCCGCGCGGCTCCCTGGCCGAGCGGGCCCTGGCCGACCGGCAGTGGGCTTACGGGCACGTGGTCGTGGACGAGGCGCAGGAACTGTCCGCGATGGCCTGGCGGATGCTGATCCGGCGCTGCCCGTCCCGCTCGATGACCGTCGTCGGAGACCTCAACCAGACCGGCGCGGCCGGCGGTGCCGCCAGCTGGGGGGAGGCACTGGACCCGGTGGCGGCCGAGCGGTGGCGGACCGCGCGGCTCACGGTGAACTACCGCACCCCCAAGGGCGCGATGGCGCTGGCCGCTGCGCTGCTGCCGCCAGGCACCGAACCACCGGTCTCGGTCCGCGACTCAGGTGAGGCGCCCTGGTGCGCGCGCGAGAGCGCGGATCTCGCCGCGCTGGTCCGGCGTGAGTCCGATCTGACCGGGGACGGGCGGGTGGCGGTGATCGCGCCGCCGGCGCGGCTCGAACAGACGGCCGCCGCCATCGGCATCGATCCCGGGCCGGACCTGGACGCACCGGTGACCGTGCTGACCCCGGAACTCGTCAAGGGGCTTGAGTTCGACTCGGTGGTGGTCATCGACCCGGCCGGGATCGAGCAGGCGTCACCGCGAGGCCGGGCCGATCTGTACGTGGCGCTGACCCGGACGACACGCCGGCTTGGACTCGTCATAGCCGACGACGTGCCACGCGGGCTCCAGGTAGCGGAACTGGATCAATCGTCCACCGGGACGGCTGGGACCGCATGACCCGCTAGAGGCCACCTGGTGCCATGCTCGCCCGCTGGCCCTGGCCAGCGGGCTGTCAGGCGAGGTTAGTTTTCCGCGCTCGGATGGCCAGCGTGGTCGGGAGCGGCTCGCCTCCTTCGGCGAACCGCTCGGGCACCAGGCCTGCGTCAAGGAACGCGTGCAGCAGGCTTGGCAGGGGCACGTGAGTGGCGCCGACCTTGTCGCGGACACCCTGGTCCGTGTAGGACGCCTTCGTCCAGTGACCGTTCAGGTAACCGGGCCGGATGATGGCCGCCTCTCGGTCGCTGTGATCGGCGAACCCGCCGCGGAAACAGGGATGGACCCCGATGTGCACGAGCACCCCGTCGGGTCGCAGGACCCTGGCCGCCTCACGCAGCACCGCCGGGTAGTCGGGCATGTCGGTGTGCACCATGATCGAGACCACGGCTCGCAGGCTGCCGCCAGCTATCGGCAACCGCGTCGCGTCGGCGCGCGTGATCGGCAGCCGTCCGGCTGCGTGCCTGAGCATCGCGGCCGAGATGTCGATGCCGACCGGATTCCAGCCAAGCTCGCGTACCTCGCTCGCCCACACTCCGGTGCCGCAGCCAATCTCCAGGCACGTGCCTGCGCCGTTCCCGAGCAGGCTCCGCAACTCGGCCACGATGCCGATCGGGTCCGTGCCTGGTTGCGTCTTCGGCAGGAACTCCTGCTCGTACCAGTCGGCGATCTCGTCATACGCCGCCGTCGGCGCCATCGCGTACTCCTCGTCCGGCTCTGCGCACATTGCTGTCCACGCTAGGCCGGCCTGGCCAGATCCGGCAGCATAGCGGGCGACGCCCTGAGCGAACTCGGGTCGCGGCCGTGTCCATCTGTGGCGGTGCCGTTCGTCGCGAGTACGACACCCCGGCCGGCAGCAGAGCGGCGGGCAACCGAACGCGGAGGTAGGCGATGACAGAGGCAGCCGGAGCCAGCGTGGACGTCGAGGTTGTCGTGGACAAGGACCAGCGCGCGATGTGGGACCTGGTCACCGACGTGGTCAGGATCGGCGAATTCAGCCCCGAGTGCGTCGGCGCGGCCTGGGTCGACGGCTCGACCGCGGAGCCCGGAGGGCGGTTCGAGGCCTACAACGAATTCTCGGCCGGCTTCAAGTCCACCGTCACCTGCGTGGTGACCGAGGCGCGCCGCCCGGACGTCTTCGAGTGGATCGTTCTCGACCCAAGCCTCCTGCCCGAGCGGCCCGGCTCGATCTGGCGCTACGAGCTAGCGCCAGGTGATGCGCCAGGCCGTACGAAGGTGGCGCACCGGTTCGTTCACGGTCCCGGCGTGACCGGACTGAGCGAGGGCATGCAGGAAAGCCCCGACGAGGCCGCGGCGATCCTGCAGCAGCGCCTGGACAAGCTGCGTAAGCACATGACCGTCACCATCGAGGCCATGGGCAGAAACTGACGCGGGACCGGTCCTGGGCAGCGATCAGACGGCGCCAAAGAGCCGGTCACCGGCGTCGCCGAGGCCGGGCACGATATAGCCCCGCTCGTTCAGGCGGGCGTCGATTGCCGCTGTCACCACCCGGATCGGCACCCGTACCTCTTCCTCAGGAAACGTCGCCGCTATCCGGGCAAGCCCCTCGGGGGCCGCGAGCAGGCAGATGGCGGTCACGCCCGCAGCGCCGCGATCGATCAGCGTCCTGATGACGACCTCGAGCGTCCCGCCGGTCGCGAGCATCGGGTCAAGCACGATCGCCTCCCGGCCGATCAGATCGGCCGGAAGCCGGACCGCGTACGCCGTAGCGACCAGCGTGTCCTCGTCCCTGGCCAGTCCCATGAAGCCGACGGCGGCGGCCGGTAGCAGCCTGGTCATGCCGTCCAGCATCCCGATGCCGGCCCGCAGCACCGGCACGATCATCGCGGGCGGGCCTGCGAGCTTCACGCCCTCGGCTGTTGCTACAGGCGTCTCGATCACGACCGGCTCAACCGGCAGGTGCCTCGTCGCCTCGTAGGCGAGGAGCGTGACGAGTTCGTCAGCGAGCCGCCGGAACTCGGGTGTCGGTGTTCTCACGTCACGCAGCGTCGTGAGCTTGTGCGCGATGAGCGGATGATCCGCAACGAGCGTGTACATGGTCGGTAGTTTGCACCCTTCTGGTGCCCCAGCGGCGCGCAGACGCTCACCGCTAGGGCACTCTGCTGGCTAGGGCACTGTGCTTGCTACGGAACTGGGACGCTAGGGCTGCCCAGACACGTGTCGGTGGGAGGCACCGGCCCGTCCGGTTGCCCGCCGTCATCCGGCAGGGTGCCCGCCAGCCCGTAATGCATGAGCTGCGCCGTCACCAGCGCGGTCAGGGCGGGTGTCGTCCCGCCACTCGGCTCGAACACATCAGGGCCGGCCGGCCCGGTCAGCGGCACCCCGATGTAATAGAACGGCGTCGACCCGGCCGCCGTGCCTGCCGGGTTGGCCCAGCCGCACGGATTCTGATTCAGCGCGTTCCCGGCGGCCTGGCCGACGGCCAGCACGAGGTCACTGCCGTTGGCCACGTCGTTCCACGCTGTCTCGAAGTTGCCGGTGACATCGGAGATGGGCAGGCCGAGTCTTCCCGCCGTGCTGACAGCGACGGCCATGCCGGCCGGGTCGGCCGCGTACAGGACTACCGGGTAGGACGTCGCGACTGTACCGCCCCCCGCGGCCGTCACGGTGACCAGTTCGAATGTCTCGGTCAGTGTCACCGGCCCGGCAGTGGCCGTGACGGGCAGGTCATAGCGGCCGGCCGCCGTGCCAGCGGCGGCCGCCACCTGCACCGCCGCGAGCGCAGTCCCGCCCGGTGCCAGCGTTGCCGATCCTGACTGCGGCGTGACGGTGAGCCCGGCCGGCGCGCTGACCTGCCAGCGGATCGTTGCTCCGCCCTGCAGGCCGGCCGGGGCATGCAGCACGACCGCTACCGTGCGTGCTTGGCCGGATGCCACGGTCACGGCGTCTGGCACGCTGTCGAGGACCGGCCTGACCTCGGACGGCGCTGCCGGTGAACCGGCTACGTCGCCGCCGATGGAGTCGTTGTCGATGTTGAGGGTAACCCCGCCCCAGGTTTCGTTGTGGCCGCCGTAATACTGATGCAGCCGCTGGTGGTCGGCCCAGTCGGCGTCCGGCACGTAGGGGTCGGTCAGCTGCGGGCTGCCGTTCCAGTCCGCGATCCAGACATCGTCGGGACTTGCGTAGCCGGGCTGCCCGTACTCGGAGGCGAGGTCGACCATGCCCGAGCCGGCGCTGGAGTAGACCCCGGATAGATATCCGGCCGCGTGCAGGCCCAGCGTCCAGCCGTCGAGGAACGAAAGCACGGCCTGGCTGCACGCGGTGTCGGAGTTGTCGTAACCCTCCATGTCGAAATAGATCGGGGTACCGGGACCGTAGCCGAACGACTGGGCCGTGGCCACGGCGGTCGCAGCCTGGCTCTCGCCCTGCGCCGCAGCGTCGGTCGGATCTATCGTGACTGCTCCGTAGATACCGGTGCACGGTGCCTGCGGTCCGACCCAGATAGGAATGAATCGCCAGCCCATGGCCGACACCTGCCGCACCCAGCTTGAGTTGAAGTTGCCGTAGTCACAGGCCCAGTTGTCGCCGCCAAGGTAGGTGCCGATCGTGCGGTACGGGGAGGCGAGCCACGACGTCATGTTCTGCACCGACGGTGCTGTGCAGGCGTCGAATCCGAGGCCGCTGCCTTGGATGTCGGTGAGGTCAGCCGCGGCCGCGGCTGAGGTTCCAGCCCTGGCCGCGGCCGCA
>JASHOL010000287.1 GCA_030041135.1 Streptosporangiaceae bacterium
AGCCAGGCCGCGATGCTGCACCGTGCCTGGGTGACAGACCCGCGCTGGTCCGGCATCGAGCGCACTTACAGCGCCGCGGACGTGGTGAAGCTGCGCGGCTCGGTGCAGGAGGATCACACGCTTGCGCGGCTCGGGGCCGAGCGGCTGTGGTCGCTGCTGCACGAGAGCGGATACGTGAACGCGCTCGGCGCGCTCACCGGCAACCAGGCCGTGCAGCAGGTCAAGGCGGGCCTGCGTGCCATCTACCTGTCCGGCTGGCAGGTCGCGGCGGATGCGAACCTGGCCGCTCAGACCTACCCGGACCAGAGCCTGTACCCGGCGAACTCGGTCCCGCAGGTCGTGCGGCGCATCAACAACGCACTCCTGCGCGCCGACCAGATCACCTGGGCCGAGTCCGGGAACGAGGGCGCGCCACACTGGCTGGCGCCGATCGTCGCCGACGCCGAGGCAGGCTTCGGCGGTGTACTCAACGCGTTCGAGCTGATGAAGGCCATGATCGCCGCCGGCGCCGCGGGCGTGCACTGGGAAGACCAGCTGGCGTCAGAGAAGAAGTGCGGTCACCTCGGCGGGAAGGTGCTGATCCCGACTGGCCAGCACATCAAGACGCTCAATGCCGCCCGCCTCGCCGCTGATGTCTGCGGCGTGCCCAGCCTGGTCGTCGCCAGGACCGACGCGCAGGCGGCCACCCTCATTACGAGCGACATCGACGAGCGGGACCAGCGCTTCGTCACCGGCGAACGCACGGCGGAGGGCTTCTACCGGGTGCGGAACGGCCTTGAGGCCTGCATCGCACGCGGCCTTGCCTACGCGCCTTATGCCGAGCTGCTCTGGATGGAGACCTCCACCCCTGACCTATCCGTCGCGCGCGCGTTCGCCGAGGCCATCAGGGATGTGTACCCCGACCAGATGCTGGCCTACAACTGCTCGCCGTCTTTCAACTGGCGCGCGCACCTCGACGAGGACACGATCGCCAAGTTCCAGCGCGAGCTGGGCGCGATGGGGTACAAGTTCCAGTTCATCACCCTGGCCGGATTCCACGCGCTGAACGAGTCCATGTTCACCCTGGCCCGCGGTTACGCCGAGCGCGGCATGTCTGCCTACGTGGAACTCCAGGACGCCGAATTCGCGGCCGAGGCCGATGGCTACAGCGCGACCAGGCACCAGCGCGAGGTCGGCACCGGATACTTCGATCTGGTCACCTCGGCCATCAGCCCGGACGCGTCGACGACGGCACTGGCCGGCTCGACCGAGAGCGAGCAGTTCGCGCAGGCACACTGAGGCGGCAACTGCGGCAGCGGCCAGGTGCCCGATACGTTAGGAAAGTGACCCACTACAGCAGGCTCTCGATGATTGTCATGGACGTCCCGGCGGAGCAGGACGACGCCGAGGTCGCGTTCTGGCAAGCCGCGACTGGCCGGCCGCTGAAGCCGCTCAAGAAACACCCGGAGTATCACGGCGCCAGGCTGGCCGACGGGCACATGGGCCTGCTGGTGCAGCGCCTCGAGGACGGGCCGGCCCATGTTCACGTCGACATTCACACCGATGACCTGACCGCGGAGGTGGCCAGGCTAGAGGCGCTGGGTGCCGAGCGACTCCGCCAGTTCGACTCCTGGTGGGTGCTGCGCGACCCGGCCGGTCTGGTGTTCTGCGTCGTGTCTGCAGCCGCAGGCTCGCTCGACGACAGCAACGCCCAGCGCTGGGACTGACGGCGAAGGCCGGAGCGCGCCGGGCGGGAGCCCGATTCGGGCGTGAGGACGACGAGCAGCCGGACTGGCTTGAGGAATCCCCCGTACGTCATTCAAAGGCGCTTGGAGTGGCGGAGCCATTCTGGCGGCGGAGATCGCTCCGGTCTAGTGGCGTAGGCGCCGCACTGCGTTCCGCGCCGCCACGCGAGTTTGGTTCAGCGGCTCGAGCACCGAGTACGTCAAGTACGCGCCGCGCTCTACCAGCCTGAGCTTGGCTCCGCGCGGACCACCTGGATGGTGGTAGCTGTCTGGCCGGTACCGGCGGAAGTCGGCGTGCATGCGCGCGAAGAACTGCTTCCGCTCGGCCCTCGGGACCAGGCCCGGCAGCCCGATCCGGCCGATTCCGGGCCTGGTCGCCCCCAGCACCGTTGAGTAGTGCCAGATCGCACGCTCGAAGACGGCCGCCTCGACCCCGTCACTGACCGGCTGGCCCGCCGCGGCGACGGTGGCCAGCATCCCGAACACCTGCTCGTAGGCATCGAACACCGCCCACTGGCCATGACTGGTGGTACGCATCGCCTGGCCCGGGCGGCCCCGGCGGTATCGGTAGCAGACCTGGTCGACCGCGCAGATGACGTCGGCGGACAGCATCGCCGCGCAGGTCACCCGGATGTCCTCGTGGATGCCGGCCGCGAAGCTCACGTCCAGGCCGAGCAGGAAGTCCCGGCGGAACAACTTGCTCCACGAGGTCATCGTCAGGTTGATCAGCCCCGGATGGTCGGCCAGCGTGCACCCGTCGGGCGGGACCCTGGCCAGCCAGGCCCTGTTCACGTTCGGCTCCGTCCGGCCGCCAGGGAAATCGCTGACCCAGTCGATCAGCAGCACGTCCGGCTTGGCCCCGGCGAACGTCGTGTCGATTGCCGCGAACGCGCCGTCGGCCACGAGGTCGTCGGCGTCCACGAACCAGACGTAATCGCCGACGGCTTGCTGGAGCGCCAGGTTGCGCGCATTGCCCTGGCCGCCGTTGATCTCCAGGTGCAGCACCTTCAGGCGGGGATCGGCCGCGGCCCGGTCGTCAAGGATCTTCCCGCATCCGTCGGGCGAGGCGTCATCGACCGCAATGACCTCGATATCGTCCGCACCCGGGTGGGCCAGGATGGAGTCCAGGCAGCTCGGCAGGTCGTCAGCGACGCCGTAGACGGGCACGATGACCGTGATGGCCGGCGGCGCTGCCACGACGCCCCGGCTACCTGAGCTCGCCGCCGGCGGCACC
>JASHOL010000288.1 GCA_030041135.1 Streptosporangiaceae bacterium
GGTCTGGACCGGGCGGAGCTGCGGCTCACCAGCGCGCGCCTGGACCTGCGACGGTTCGAACGCCGGGAAGGGGAGGTGCTGCTGCGGGCGGACGTGCTCGGGCACCGGCTCCTCGACGTCGAGAGCGCCCACCTGATCAGGGCAGCGGACCTGGAGCTGGCGCCGGGCGACGGGGACTGGGTGGTCAGCGGCGTGGACAGCCACCGGCGGCCGAGGAGGCTCCTTGGCGCGCTGGCCGGGGCAGTCGCTCGCGATAGCGGCAAGGGCAGGGATCACCCGTTCAGGGAGTGGGCCAAGTTCGAGCCGCTCATCGGGCACAGCGGCAGCGCGCTGACCCGGCTGCCGTTCGGCCGGATCCCCAGGCTCAAGCCCGCCCAGATCGCCGACCTGCTCGAGCACGCGTCTAAGGAGGAGGAGACCGAGATCCTCGGCCAGGTGCACGCCGATCCCGAGCTAGAGGCCGACGTCTTCGAGGAACTGGACGAGGACCTGGCAACGCGGCTGCTCGGCGCGCGGACGAACCTGGAGATCGCCGAGGTGCTGGCCCGGATGCGGGCCGATGATGCCGCTGACGCCATCGCCGAACTGCCGCAGCGGCGGCGGCAGCCCGTCATCGACCTGCTGCCGCCAGGGCAGCGCACGAAAGTGCTCACGCTGATGGGCTTCAACCCCGAGAGCGCGGGCGGCCTGATGGGGGTCGATTTCGTCGCGGTCCCCGGCACCGCCAGCGTCGCCGAGGCCATCGCGGCGGTGGCGTCCTCGACCACCTTGCAGCCCGAGGCGCTGACCAGCGTGCACGCGCTTGACGATCGCGGGCGGCTGTGCGGGGTAGCCAGGCTGGTCTCCCTGCTGCAGGCCGATCCGCGGGCGCCCCTCAGCGACGTCTACGACGATGACCCGGTCAGGGTCGGCTCCGACACCGACGTCGTCGACGTCGCGGTGCTGATGAGCGACTACAACCTGATCACGATCCCCGTCGTCGACAAGCGCCGGATGATGATCGGCCTGATCACCGTCGACGACGTGCTCGAGGTCGCCCTGCCCGAGGGCTGGCGCCGGCGCGAGGCGGCCGATCCGCCCGACTCCCGCCCCGGCAGCCAGGAGTAACCGCAGGTCCAGGGCCTGGCCTTCCTTGACAGCGGCGCGTAAGAGCAGGCATTCTCGTTGAGGTTGCATATCGGACACCTTGTTCGGTGAGGCGTCTCCTCGGACATAGGCCACTGATCCCAACCGTCGAGAGACGCTCCGGATCAGGACACCTCTCCCCGGAATAAGGGGTGAGGCCAAGTGGCTGCGTCGGCCTGGCCGCGCGTTACGCCGTGGAGTGCCAAAGCTCTAACGAGGGGGTGCCTGGCCAGGGTTCGTCCTGGATCATGTCCGCCCCGCGAGGTTGTCCGGGACGCAGCGCGCCCGCGAACCTGCGACAGGAGGAGGCGAGACATGGACCCTGATAGTCCGGGCCGAAGATGGCCCTTCGCCGATTTCCCTGCCTGCTCCCGGCACGCGCCCGCCTGATCCCGCCCCGCTCAGACCCCGACCCGCCCGGCCAGACCTGGCCGGCCACGGGGTCGCGCGTGCCGCCCGATCCCCGCTCTGCCGACGGCGGTGAAAGGGGTGGTTCGCCATTAGTTCCGCTACCCGCAATGTCAGCGGCGCGGCGCTTGATTCCGCGCACGTCGGCGACATTCGCGGCGCGCTCGGGACCATCGCCGTGGACGATATGGCGGCGCGGAGCTCGACGTCGGCGAAGCTGAAGACGCTGCTTGCCATCGTCGGGCCCGGCCTGATCGTCATGTGCGGCGATAACGACGCCGGCGCCTTCTCGGTCTACGGCCAGGCCGGCCAGAACTACGGCACTCACCTGCTCTGGACGTTCGTCCTGCTCATCCCGGTGCTCTACGTGAACCAGGAGATGGTCCTGCGGCTGGGGGCGGTGACCGGCGTCGGGCATGCCCGGCTGATCCTGGAGCGGTTCGGGAGATTCTGGGGCGCGTTCAGCGTGATCGACCTCTTCATGCTGAACGCTCTCACGATCATTACCGAGTTCATCGGGATCACGCTGGCCGCGAGCTACCTCGGGGTGCCGAAGATCCTCGCGGTGCTGCTGGCCGCGCTGGTGATCATCGCGTCGGCGATGACCGGCAGCTTCCGCCGGTTCGAGCGGATCGCGATGGTGTTCTGTGCCGGCTCCCTGCTCCTGATACCGGTCTACGTGCTGTCCCATCCGCCGGTGGGGCAGATGGCCCGTGGGTTTGTGATACCGGCCGTGCCGGGTGGCGGCCAGCTCGCCACCGTCATGCTGATGATCATCGGCATCGTCGGCACCACGGTCGCGCCATGGCAGCTGTTCTTCCAGCAGTCCTACGTGGTCGACAAGCGGATTACGCCCAGGTTTATCAGGTACGAGAAGGCGGACCTGGTCATCGGCATCGCGGTGGTGATCGTCGGCGGAGCCGCGATCATGGGCGCGATGACCGCCGCATTCGCCGGGACGCGGGCCGCCGGTCACTTCACCGATACCGCCGGGCTCGCGGCCGGACTGGCGGCCTATGCCGGCAAGGCGGCGGGCGCGCTCTTCGCCGTGGCGTTGCTGGACGCGGCGATGATCGGCGCGTTCGCGGTCTCGCTGTCAACCGCCTACGCCCTGGGCGACATCCTCGGTCTCAAGCACTCCCTGCACCGGGGGGTTAAGAACGCCAAGGGCTTCTATGTCATGTACGCGGCGCTGATCGTCGGCGCGGCGACGATCGTGCTGATCCCTGGCTCTCCGCTCGGCCTGTTTACCGAGGGCGTGCAGGTGCTGGCGGGAGTTCTGCTGCCGAGCGCGACCGTGTTCCTGCTCATGCTGTGCAACGACAAGGCGGTCCTCGGCCCGTGGGTGAACGGCAAGCTGACCAACGCGTTCACCAGCGCGGTGATCGGCGTGCTGATCATGCTGTCGCTTATCCTCGTCGCCGCGGTGGTCTTCCCGCACATAACGGCGCGGCAGATCGTCGTGATCATG
>JASHOL010000289.1 GCA_030041135.1 Streptosporangiaceae bacterium
GTCGGCCAGGTTGATGAGGATCTTGTAAGGAGTGCTGCCGAAGCTGACGTCCGCGTCCCGGAGCCAGGTAGTCGAGCCGTCCGGCCGCTGAGCGAGACGCACCCGTACCCACCCTGGCCGGATCGCGATGACCGGCAGCACCGACTGCCGGCCATACCAGCTGGCCGGCACCACCCCGCTAGCCCGGGTGCCCGGCCTTGAGTACCGGGCCTCCGGGGCGTGCAGCTCAGCAAGCAGAGTCAGGCCGGTGGTTAGCCGGACAGGTACTCCGGAAGCGCGGGTAGTCGGGGCTGCCTTGGCCCCATGCCCGGCGGAGTCAGCCGACAATACTCCGGAGCCTGCCGCGAACACCGCAGTAGCTGCGACCACGACAATGGCGGCGCCGACCGCGAGAGCAGCAGCCTTGTGACGCCTGGTCAGACCGCCGAGCGCAACCGGAAAGGGACGGAAGGGCTTCTTCGGCCGGGCATGTCGAGGCGGGCTGGTGTTGCGCCAGCGGATTTCGCGCGCGAAGCTCACACGATCCCCCCGGAAGGCCAGCGTCGATGACGACCCGCAGTGTTCGTCTAACTACTAGAAGTTAATGAAGTGTGGTGCTCGACACTACCAACTGCGCCAACGGCGTGCGAAGTTACACGCGGAGTCATGGTCGCGGCCCCAGACGACGGGCGCCTCGGCGCTGCGCTCGGCCGGAGCCTGAGCGCCGCGCGCCTTCCGGTCACAAGCTTGTCAAGACTGATATAAAACTGTGTCTTCGATTAACGGCGATTACTTAGAGCGATGTAATCTCACGCTGTGCTACGAAAATTGGCTCGCCCCTGGATCGTCGTCACCGCCGCCGCAGTGGTTGCCGCCGTGACTCTGCTTGCCTTGCTGCCACTACCTGCGGCGTCGGGCCGGATCATCGTCCCGAGCCCTCCCGCGGTGCATACCAGGGAGGCATCCAATACCGATCTGACGCTGACATCGCTCGGACCTGGTCATGCCCTCGATGGCTTCATCACGAATCCGGACTTCGCGTTCGACACGGCGACCGAGCCCTACCCGACCTTGACCAGTTCGTCGGTAGGCTTCAGTCCGTTCAGCGTGCAGCATGCCGGGATCATCGTGGGAACGCCGGCCGACGGTATTGGGCGCGTGGAGCTGTACTGCATCGACATCCGGACGGCCACCTTTCTTGGCGTGGGCTACCACCTCGATACCTGGGCTGACGCCCATGTGCCTAACCTGGGCTTGGTGACCCGGCTGCTTTCCGAGTATTACCCGGAGACAAACGAGCCGTCCTCGCTGACGAACCTGGACGACAAGGCCGCTGCCGTGCAGGCGGCCATCTGGTACTTCACCGACGGCTTCGTGCTGAGCCCAGGGAACTCGCTGTTCCCGGTGGTCAAGGCCATCGTCACCCGGATCCAGGAGGAGGGCCCGGTGGCCGCGCCGGAGCCGCCCAGCATCTCGATCAGCCCCGGTCACCTCGACGGCAGTGCCGGATCGGTCATCGGCCCGTACACGGTGACCTCGAGCCTCGCCGACGCCACGGTCACCGCCACCGGCGCGCAGATGTACAGCTCCGCAGCTGCAGACCCGGCAGACCTGATTCCCAACGGTTCGCTCGTACCGGACGGAACGCAGATCTGGCTCAAGTCCACCGGCCCCGCCAACGCCGTCCTGGAAGCCCACGCGCTGGCCACCATACCGACCGGCAATGTCTTCTTGTATGACGGCAACAGCTCTCTCGGCGAGGCGCAGAAGATGATCATCGCTCACACGGATACGCTCGAAGCCTCCGCTTACGCCACCGCGGAGTTCAGGGCGACCGGCTCGCTGACGGTCGACAAGACCATCACCGGTCCCGCCGCGGGTGAGCAGGGCCGGGTTGTCATCCAGACGGTATGCGACGGCGGCAAACTGACCCTCACGCCGGATTTCGTGATCGACGCGCACGCAGCGGAGGGCACCTACTCGCACACTTACACCGACGTCCCGGCCGACTCGGTCTGCAGCGTCACCGCGATCGAGGACGGCCACACCAGCACGGTCATCGTCACTGTTGTGGGCGACGGCGATGAGGTCCACGTGCCCTCGGGCGGGCACGTCACTGCGCACCTGACCGACACCTACGAGCACGTTCCCGACGTCCCCGGTGAGCTCCTGGTTTCCAAGACCATCAGCGGGCCGGCGGCCGGCCAGCAGGGTGCGGTCACCATCGCGGTGACCTGCGCGCTGGACGGGACGCAGAACCTCAGCGAGCAGATCCACATTCCTGCGGGAACGCCGGCGGGCACGACCGAACACGCTTTCACCCACATTCCGGTCGGCTCGGTCTGCACCGTGCTCGAGATCCACAACGGGCAGACAGATACGGTCACGGCCACCGTGATCGGTAACGACCAGCAAGTGACAGTGAGCGGGACCGAAGCGGTCGCGGCCGGCATCGTCGACATCTACGACTTCGCATCGGGTGTGCTCACGGTGACCAAGACCATCCATGGCAGGGCCGCCGGAGAGCAGGGCCAGATTCAGATCCTCGTCGAGTGCGCGGAGCCTGACGACATCTTCGCCTTCGTCATCCCGGCGGGCACGAAAGCCGGATCGATCAAGCGCAGCTTTGATGGCATCCCTGCTGGGTCAAGGTGCATGATCACCGAGGTAGCCAATGGCTCGACTAGTGCCGTCTCGGTTGTCGTGCACGGCGGCCGCCAGCAAGTGACCGTGCCAGCCAACGGATCGGCGGAAGTCCGGCTTAGCGACCACGTCAGCCCGGTTGTTCCGGTCACCGGATGAGGTGACAGTCGCCTTGTCATGCCGGGACAGTGCGCGCTGACTCACGCCTATTCAGCGTGTGGCCGGGTATGCCTCTGCGTTCCCATTGTCGACCGCTATCCCCACCTCTTGGTCGACAACTTCTGGCGCGACCCCTGGCGAGTCGTTGACGTCCTGGCCGGTTCTTGCGTTCAGGACCACCGGACCCGACGAAGTGTTCCCGTAGATCTCACCGTCGTACACCGCGGTAATGACGGGCGCGACTCTGTTCTCCCGCGTGTCGGGGAGTTGCCAGAGCAGGTGTCCGGTGCTGCTGTCGAGCGCGAAGACCGGCCCGGTGGGGACGGCAGACGCACTGCATACCACCGTCTTCTGTCCGTCGAACTCGCACGCCCATGGTTCATCGTCATCGGTTTCGTTTGACGGCTGGCTCCAGAGGGTCTTCGTCATGCCGGTGTTGACATGGACGAGCCAGATAACCGCGGACGCGAATGTGTAGCCCACTGCTTCGACGATGACGGCATCGGGTCCGCCGTACTGGACGTCGGCCGACTCAAGACCCTCCGACTGCTGCCAGTCGGTCTTCCCGCTCGCGATGCTGACCGCGGCCAGATGCTGCTGACCCGCGACGGTGTTCGCGAAGGTTCCCACGACCATGTTGCCGACAACGGCTTTCGCGAGAAATTGCTGGTTCTGCCAGAGAATCTTGCGGCCCGCGAGGTCAAACACGACAGTGCTGTAGCCGTCGTCGTCGTCGCCGACCACCGCGGCGACATCGCTGCCGGCCGATCCGACGAACGTGACCGTCGGATCGCCGACCAGCATGGACGGCTGAGGGGATAGTGGCGCGACAAGCTGCCACACTCGCTGCGCGCTGGTATCAACGGCATCGACCTCCACCTCGTAAGTAGGCGGGGTCGTGCCGTGTCCCGGCAGCTCGACCTCGTACCCCGCGAGTGCGACCTGCCTGCCCTGGAGGTCCTCGACCTGCGGGGGAGCTTGCGGATCCCCTCCTTGCGGACCCGCCGGGTCCGGCACGCTGTAGGTCGGCGTGACCGCTCGGATCATCCGGCCTGTCGTGGCGCTCAGCACTTCCAGTGATGTTCCCGTCGTGACGAAGACGGTGTCGCCGACAAGCGCGAAGGGCGCAGGGAAGCCGGAGCCCAGATCCTCATACCCGGTGTCAGCAAACCCGGCCGACGGGAGCGGGACTCCCTTGCCGGCGGCAAACCCGGTAGGTGCGCCCGCGAGCGCAGTGGGCGGCGCACCCGCTGGTGGAGTGGGCTGCGATGGCGGTGGGCCTGATGCATGCGCGGCGTGAGTCGCGGTGGCACCGCCGCAGCCAGCCAGTAATAGGGATGCTGCGATCAACCCGGCTGGAACCCTTTGCCGTTTCCGCATAAACACTGCCCACACGTTCGTCCCGCGCAGTGCGCCTGCCCGGCGTCGCTCCGAGCCTACGCCGGAGCTGTTGCAGGAAATTGATGAGAACCTTACGCAAATGTGTCGGGCCTCGAATCCGCGGATCGTGGAGCGGCGGCGGCAGTGCCACAATTGCCGGTCAAGGGGACATCCAGGCCTATCTGCGCGGGCTGGGAGCGCTAAATGGAGTTCCGCCTACTAGGACCGGTCGAAATCCGGGCCGAGGGTCAGCTGCTTGACGCCGGGCACGGGCGGCAGCGGGCTGTGCTAGCGGTGCTGCTGCTAGAGCTGGGCCAGGTGGTATCCGTCGAAGCGCTCAACGAGCGGATCTGGGACCATGAGCCGCCAGCCTCGGCGCGCAACGTGCTGTCGGGCCATGTGGCCCGGCTGAAGGTGGCCCTGGCCGCCGATCCTGGCGTGTCCCTGTCGCGGCGAGCCGGCGGTTACCTGCTGGCCGCGGACCCGGAGCAGGTGGACGTTTCCCGGTTCCGCGCGCTGGTAACGCAGGCGGCGGCCGCCGCTAGCGACGAGCGGGCAGCAGCCCAGCTGCGCGAAGCGCTCGGCCTGTGGCACGGGCCCGCCCTGGCCGGGCTGCGCAGCCGGTGGCTGGATGGGATGCGCGATGCCCTGGAGCGGGAGCGGACCCGCGCGGTTCTGGCGCTGACCGACCTCCGGCTGCGGCTGGGCGAGCATCATGCGCTGGTGGCCGAGCTGGCCGCCCAGGCCGGCGCCGCCCCAGCCGATGAGCGGCTAGCCGGCCAGCTGATGCTGGCCTTGTACCGCTCTGGCCAGCAGGCCGAGGCGCTGCGCTGGTTCGAGCACACTCGCCTGCATCTCGCGGACGAACTAGGCGCCGATCCAGGCCCCCAGCTGCGTGCGCTGCACCAGCAGATCCTGCGCGGCGATCCCTTGCTCGGACTGCCCCCAAGCGGGTCCGCCGCCAGGTCAGGCAACAGCGTTGCCGGATCGGTCCCGCGCCAGCTGCCAGCAGACGTCGCCGGTTTCACCGGCCGCGCCGCCGAGCTGGCCGCCCTCGACTTGCTCTTGCTCCCCCCGCCATCTGATGGTTCCGGCCCGCGCCACGCGGCCGCGGCCGTAATATCCGCGGTCTCCGGAACGGCGGGGGTAGGCAAGACAGCGCTGGCGGTCCACTGGGCGCATCAGATCGCCCACCGGTTCGGCGACGGCCAGTTGTATGTCAACCTGCGCGGGTACGACGCCGGCCGGCCGGTCACCGCCGCCGATGCGCTGGCCGGGTTCTTGCGCGCCCTGGGCGTGCCCGGCCAGGACATCCCCCTGGCGAAGACGAGCGCGCGGCCTGGTACCGGAGCCTGCTGGCCGGCGCGCGGATGCTGATCCTGCTGGACAACGCGGTCGAGGAGCAGCAGGTGCGGCCGCTGCTGCCGGCCAGCCCGGCCAGCCTGGTGCTGGTGACCAGCCGCCGCCAGCTGGGCGGGCTCGCCGCCGCCGACGGGGCCCGGCTGGTCAGCCTAGATGTCCTCACGCACCACGAGGCCGTGCAGATGCTGACCTCACGGCTCGGAGCCGACCGCGCCGCGGCCGATCGCGACGCGGTCGACCGGATTGCCGGGCTGTGCGCGTGCCTGCCGCTGGCGCTGGCGGTCGCCGCAGCTCGCGCCGCCGCCCGCCCGGGCTTCCCGCTCGCCACCCTGGCCGACGAGCTGGCCGAGTCGGCCGGCCGCCTGGATGCCCTCGAGGGCGGTGATCCGGCCACTAGCGTGCGGGCGGTGTTCTCCTGGTCCACGCGCCAGCTGGCAGGCGACGCGGCGCGGATGTTCCGGCTGCTGGGCCTGCATCCCGGCCCGGACATCAGCGCCCCGGCCGCCGCCAGCCTGGCCGCCGCCGACCAGCCCCAGGCCCGCCGCCTCCTCGGCGAGCTGACCCGCGGCTGCCTGATCACCGAGCACACCCCCGGCCGCTATGCCTTCCACGACCTGCTCCGCGCCTACGCCGCCAGCCAGGCCCGCGACACCGACCCCGGGCCCGACCGCGACGCCGCCCTCACACGCATCCTCGACCACTATCTGCACACCGCCGACCACAGCTCCCCGCTGCTCCATCTGCTGCGCGAGCCAGCCGCCCTCGCACCGCCCAGCCCCGGTACCTG